>DATFLZ010000097.1:0-12375 GCA_035267205.1 Solirubrobacterales bacterium
CTCCTCGAGCCGTCGCCAGCTCTCGGTGGCCCGGGAGGCGTCCTGCGCCTGGTCGGCGACGGCCGCTCCGGCAGTCACCGGGCCACGATCGCCGAACAGCCGCTCCCCGCCGCTACTGGGCGCGCCTCCCCGCCGGCGGCGCCCGCCGTGGGTGGTCGCCGCGTGGTTGGGCCGTCGCTGTCGCTTACTTGCAGTTGACATCAGCTCACACCTTTCGGAATACGCCGATGACGCGGCCGAGGATCTCAGCCTCGCGCGTACGGATCGGCTCGTAGTCAGGGTTCTCGGGCTCGAGGCGGATCGCGTCCGGCTCCCGGAAGAACCGCTTGACCGTCGCCTCGTCACCGAGCAGGGCAACGACGATCTCACCGTTGTCCGCGTCCTCGGTCGGGCGCACGATCACGGTGTCGCCCTCGAGGATCCCGGCATCGCGCATCGAGTCACCGCGCACCTGCAGGGCGTAGTCGCCGGACTTCGACCCGATCATCGCCGGCACCTCCAGCATCTCCTCGATGTTCTCCTCGGCCAGGATCGGCGCTCCCGCCGCAACCTGCCCGACCAGCGGCACGCCCGGCGTGATCACGCGCTTCGCACGGTCGACCAGCACCTCGATCGCCCGGGGCTTGGAGGGATCGCGGCGCAGGACGCCCGACTTCTCGAGCTTGGCGAGGTGGGCGTGCACGGTAGAGGGCGAATGCAGACCGAGCGCCTTGCCGATCTCGCGGACCGTCGGCGGATAGCCGGTCTTGTCGAGTTGCTCGTTGATGAACTCGAAGATTTCGCTCTGCCGCTTGGTCAGATTGAGGTCCATTGCTCTACTTGCCTCCTGCGAGGGAGCCGACACCCTCTTGGTCTGTTCGCCCGATCGGGCGGGTTTGACGGGAACACATGTTCGTAGAGTAGCCAGCCTCGCGGACGGAATCAACCCGGCGCCACGAATCGCGGCCCGCGGCTCTATCATCCGGCCCGCCCAGCGGCTGTGGCGGAACTGGTAGACGCGCAAGGTTGAGGGCCTTGTGGGCTGTATAAGCCCGTGGAGGTTCGACTCCTCTCAGCCGCACTCCCTCTTCGCGCGCCCGACACCGCCGGTTGCGGCGAGCCGGCGGCGTGCGGGCCGCTCAGCGCAACTCGGTCAACCAGACCTGAGCGAGCGGCTGATCGGGCGCCGGGGAGTCGAGGCCGCGGACCATCGCCGAGATCCCGGTGAGCCCCCCGCGGTCGGCCACCGTAGTCAGGAGCGGGGCCCGCTCCAGTTCGGCCCCAGCCCCCGGGTCGAGGCCGTCGGCGATCACCACATCCCCCTCGAGCAGGGCGTCGACGCGCTGCCGGGAGTCGTCGAGCAGGAGGAAGTTCAGCTGCAGAATCCCTGGACCGAGTCCGGCGCCCTCCCCCCACCATCGGGGGTAGACCTCGAGCAGCACGCGCGAGGGCGTCTGCTCGCTGAACTCATAGGGCCCGGTCCCCGAGGGACCGAGCTCGGTCCCCTCGCCGCCGCCGAGCAGCCCGGGGGAGACCAGCCCGAGGCGTGGGTCTCCGAGACGGTCCGGAAAGTCCGCGACCGGCTCGCCGAGCCGGAACCGGACCTCTCCCGGCCGCGGGCTGAACACCGCCTCGACCTCGGGCAGTAGCCGATCGGCGATCCCGGTCTGCTGCCACCGCTCCCAGTTGGCGATCACGGCCTCGCCGTTGAGCGACTCCTCGTCGTGGAAGGAGACTCCCGAGCGCAGTTCGAACCGCCACTCGCGGCTGCCCTGCGCGCTGCCCAGCGTTCGCGCGGGGCCGCGTCGCACACCCGCGACACCGAACGGGGGCCGGAGGCGCGAGACCAACGGCTCGTGGATCTGCCGGGAGATCAGGCGCTCGGTGCGGCTCGTGGCCGTGATCGGATCGAGGCTCTCGACGGGCCCGCCGACCGCGATCCGTGCGATGGTCGAGGGATCCGGCCGCTCACTGACGCTGCCGGTCGAGGAGCCGGCGTCGTCTTGGCCGCAGCCCACGATCGAGAGAGCCAGGGCAGCGATCCCCGCGAGCGCGGCGCGCCTCGCCGCGTTCCCCCTGCTGCCGCCGCCGGCGGCGCGGTGCTCAGAGCTTGAGCAGAACGATGGTGTTGATGACGAATAGCAGCGCAAAGAAGATCGTCCAGCGATCGAGGTTGCGCTCGACGAGCGAGCCGCCGCCGAACGAGCTGCCGCCACCGCCGATGCCGAACGCGCCGGAGAGGCCCGCGTCCTTGCCGGAATGCAGCAGGACGAGCAGGATCAAGATCACCGAGATGAATACCTGGACTACGCCTAGAAAGGTCGCCATGGGCGCGCAGTGTAGATCAAGCCCCGGGCCGGCAGGGGCCGGGGCGCCGGCTCAGTCGCCGGCGGTCCCCGCTCCGCCCCGCTCGGCCGCCCCGTCGCCGGCGGACTCCCCGGCCAGCTCGTCGATCCGCCTGAGGATCTCGATCGCCTCGGCGCGCAGCTCGGCATTCTGGCGGGCGAACTCAGCCTCGCCGAGCTTCCCCTGCGCGTGATCGAGCTCGGCGTCCCTGATCTCCCGGTACTTGGCCTGCTTGCGGGCCTCGAGGTCCGCCATCGCCGGGTCGGCGGTGGAGACCGTGGCGGTCGCCTCACCGTCGGCCCCGCGCCGGAACGGGACGGCAACGAACGCGGCAACCGCCGCGATGATCAGGATTGCCAGGGCCAGCTCCATCCCCGCTCAACCTAGAGGACCGGGCGGAGCCGGGCGGGCCTGGCGCCGATCAGGTGCGCCGCAGCTCGCGTGCGAGGCGGGTCGCGTAGACGTCGCCGACCCGGCGGCGGCGGGACTCCGCACCCGGCCAGAGCGCGAACAGAGCGCCCAGGGTGCCAACGATGCCGCCGATCCAGACCCAGATCACGAATGGGTTGACGTTGAAGCGGATGTCGGCGGGTGGCGTCTCGTCGAGATAGCGCTGCCCGAGGCCGAGGATCGCCTCCCCCTGCAGATTGGCGAGCAGCTGGACCTGGGCCGGATCGTCGAAGTCGATCCCCGCGGCGAACCGCTCGAACTTCTCGTCGCCCTCCTCGATGATCGGCTCGAAGGAGGTGAGATCGGGCTGCATGGCAGTCCACAGGTCGCGGGTGACGCCACCGCTGCGGCCGACCTCACTGGTCGCCTCGCCCTCGAAGAAGCCGCGGAGCGGCGCGGTGGGATCGGCGGTACGGCTGGAGAAGTACTCCCGCGAGGGCCGCATCACGGCGACCTGCTCTCCATCTCGGCGAACGTCCAGGACGGCGCCGAAGACCAACTTCTGCTCACTCCCGACGGCCTGGGAGGTGGGCTCGACGTAGGTGACCGTGTAGTCCCCGACGGTCGCCGACTCACCGGGGAGCAGGCGCACGTCACGGCTGGTCTGGAAGCTCGATGAGGCGGCAATCCCGATCAGCAGCAACGCGATCCCGATGTGGACGATGTACCCCCCGTAGCGGCGCCGGTTTCGCGACATCAGGCCGCCCAGCGAGCTCGGGAAGCCCTCGCCGGTGAGCGCTCGCCTGGCGAGCGTGCCGCGCCAGAGCTCCTGGCCGACGGCGGCGAGAGTAAACGCGCCGGCGACGAACAGCGCCAGCGCCAGGGGCTCAGAGCCGCCGCCCCCGATCGCGACGATCAGAACCCCGGCGGCGAGCGCCGCGGCGAGCGGCAGCGCGAACATCCTCCGTAGCGCCGAGACGCTGACCCGGCGCCAGGCGACCAGCGGCCCGACCCCCGCCAGGAGCAGGAGCCCGATGCCGACGGGGGTCGTGTAGCGGTTGTACCAGGGGGCCGCCAGCGAGCTCTCCTGGCCGGTGAACGCCTCGCTGATCAATGGGAAGAACGTCCCCCAGAAGACGATCACGGCCAGGCCGACGAACAGCAGGTTGTTGAGCAGGAACATCGCCTCGCGGCTGAGCAGCGAATCGATCCGCCGCTCCGAGCGGAGCGAGTCGGCCCTGGAGATGATCAGCAGGGTCGAGCCGATCAGCACCGTGGCGATCAGGACGAGCAGCGGCAGACCCACCTTCGACTCGCCGAACGCGTGGATCGACTGCAGCACGCCGGAGCGCACCAGGAAGGTGCCGAGCAGCGACAGCGCGAACGTCGCGACGATCAGCGAGACGTTCCACATCTTCAGCATCCCGCGCCGCTCCTGGACCATGATCGAGTGGATGAAGGCGGTGCCGACGAGCCACGGCATCAGGGCCGCGTTCTCGACCGGGTCCCAGGCCCAGTAGCCGCCCCAGCCGAGCTCCGCGTAGGACCAGAAGGCGCCGAGCGCGAGGCCGATGGACAGGAACACCCAGGCGATCAGCGCGAAGCGCCGGGTCGAGCGGATCCAGCTCGCGTCGAGCCGGCGAGTGATCAGCGCGCCGATCGCGAACGCGAAGGGGATCGTGAAGAACACGTAGCCCGAATAGAGCATCGGCGGGTGGATCGCCATCGCGGGATGCCTGAGCAGCGGGGTGAGCCCGGCGCCCTCGACCGGGACCATGCCGGCCGCGAAGGTGGCGAACGGGTAGGTCTCCGCATCCGGAAAGACGATCCCGGCCATCATCATCCCCACGAAGAAGGTCGCGATCGCCGCCATCACCGCGGTCGCCCACGGGGCCACCTCCCGATGCGAGTGCCGCGTCGCGAACAGGGCGGCGGAACCGGCGATCGAGAGGACGAACGCCCAGAGCAGGAGCGAGCCGGCCTGGCTCCCCCACATCGCGGTCACCTTGTAGAGCGTCGGCGTCGTGGTCGAGGAGTGATCGGCAACCAGCCGGACGCTGAAGTCCGAGCGCAGGAAGGCGGCCTCGAGCGAGATCACGGCGAGTACCAGGAGCGCCATCAGCGCGTAGAAGGCCCGGCGGGAGGAGTCGACCCAGCGCCGGTCGCCGCTGCGGGCGCCGACGACCGCGGCCACCAGAGCGTAGATCGAGGTCAGGAGCGCCGCGCCGAGCGCGGCGGCGCCGAGCGCGTTCATCTAGCGACTACTCCTCGTACTCGATGTTGGGATCGTCGCCGTACTCTTCCTTGAACTTCGAGGGGCATTTCGTGACCAGGCTGTCCTTCTCCGCGATCAGCGTGCCGCTGTCATCGAGCGCACCCGTGATGATCACCTCACGGCCCTCACGGAAGGGGTCGGGGATCTGACCCTCGTACTCGACGGGAACGCCGTCGCTGCCATCGCGGTTGGTGATCTCAAAGCGGAGGAGCTCGCTGCGCTCGACCGAGTCCATCGCGACCTTCCCGGTCACGTCGTAGGTGCCGTTCGGGTTCTCGATCAGCTGCGACGGCTCGATCGCGTCATTCGCCGCACTGAACGACGTGTAGATCAGCGCGACCGCAAGCAGGACCGCGGTCGACAGGGCGACGACGAGTCGGATCTGGCGCTTCTTGGCGGGGTTCATGCGAGCCGGATTATCGCAGGCGGAAGCGTTCGCCATCTCCGACCCGGACAGCGGCCGGGCGTTGCCGGCACGCCCCCGCGAGCCGGCTGAGCTCGACTGATATGAATCACCGATGAGCGATTCACGCACGATGCTGATCACCGGGGCGAGCACCGGAATCGGCGCCGAGACCGCACGCATGGCCCTCGATCGTGGCTACCGGCTGGTGCTGGCGGCCCGCGGGGAGGACAAGCTTCAGGAGCTGGAGGCGAATCTCGGCGGCGGCGATGACGTGTTCGTCAAGACCTGCGACGTCACCGAGTGGGATCAGGTGCAGGACCTCGTCGCCGCCGGCACCGACCGCTTCGGCGGGCTCGACGTCGTCTTCGCGAACGCCGGCTTCGGCGCTTCACGCGGCTTCACGGAGGAGACCGTCGAGCACTGGAAGGCGATGGTGCTGACCAACGTCTACGGGGTCGCGCTGACGATCCGCGCGACGCTCCCGGCGATGCTCGAGCGCGGCACCGGCCACTACCTGGTGACCAGCTCGGTCGCCGGCCGCCGTGCGCTGCCCGGATCGCTTTACTCGGCGACCAAGTGGGCCGCGACCGCGATCGGCGAGGCGCTGCGCCAGGAGCTGCGGTCGATGCACGACAACACAGCGATCAAGGTCACCCTGATCGAGCCCGGAATGGTCGACACCCCGTTCTTCGACGACCGGCCCGAGAACGCGCTGCAGTCGGAGGACATCGCCGAGGCCGTGATGTACGCGCTCAGCCAGCCCGACCGCGCGGACGTCAACGAGATCCTGATCCGGCCTTCCAGCCAGCCGACCTGAGCCCGGCCGGGCGCCCTAGCCGGTCTTCTTGGGCTTCTTGGGCTTCTTCGGCGGCAGCGACGCGGCGTAGTCGGCGCCGGTCTCGACCCACCTCGCGAGATCCGAGTCCGCGGCGATCCCCTCGGCGGAGACGTAGATCATTCCCTTCAGCGGCTTTCCGGTGAAGTCCATCGCACGCGTGTGCGGCTCGCCCAGAGCCCGCTCCACCTCATCGTGCGCAAACCGGACCATGATCTCGTCGCCCATCACCCCACAGGCCATGTTGCCGCCGAGCATGAAGGCGAGCCCCCCGAACATCTTCCGCTCGGTGAGCTGCTCCCGTGGAGCGAGCGCCGCGCGCACGCGGTCCGCCAGCTCCTCGTCGTAGGCCACGCTCCTACCCCCTCGCCCGCTCGGCGATCGCGGTCATCGCGGCGGCCAGGATTCGATGCAGCTGCTCACGGGTGGCGTCGCCGCGAGCCCATTCAACCGCCCCGGCCTCCGCGGCCCCGAGGAGCATCCGCAGAGCCAGGCGCAGATCGTCGGAGGGAACGGGGTCCCCGGTCAAATTGAAGGCCATGCGCTCAACCGTCGCGCGACGCACAGAGGCCAAGATCCGGGCCACATCAGGATCGTGCGGCGACTGGGCTCCGAAGAGCAGGGCGTAGTCCTCCCGGTCCCGCTCGACCGAATCGAGGAACTGCCGTGTGTTGAGCTCGATCCGCTCCGCGTCGGAGAGATCGCCGACATCGGTGCGGACCGTCTGCTCCAGGCGCTCGGCGACCTCCCGCAACACGGTCAGGTAGAGGTCCCGTTTGGGGCCCAGATAGTGGTTGACGAGACCGGGCGTGACCCCCGCCTCCCTGGCGATCGCCGCCATCGACACATCGGCGTAGTCGCTGCCAGCGAACGCCGCGCGGGCGGCCTCGAGTATCTCGGCGCGGCGAGTGTCCGGCGCCAGCCGGGTCCTGGTGCTCTCCACGCCGAGAAGCCTACGCCCACCACGCGACCCGGGCTGCCGCGCTGCAGCCAAGCGGACGACGGGACTTGAACCCGCTACCTCGAGCTTGGGAAGCTCGCGCTCTACCAGGTGAGCTACGTCCGCAGGGAGACCTCATTCTATTCCGGCGCGAACGAGCCGGCGCTCACTCCCTCAGGCTGAAGGGCGGGTACCTGTCGGTGACTAGCGCGAACGCGTAGCCGACGACGCGGTTGTGCCAACGCAGGACGCCCTCCACGTAGTCGAAGAGCCCACGCGGATAGCCAGCCGTGAAGAGGATCGCGAACCAGGCGATCACGACGGCGAAGAACACGCCGATATGGAGGAAGAAGAGGACGATGTAGTGGGGAATCGCCAGGAACCACTTGACCAGGGGTAGGCCGCGGTTGAGCTCGGCCTCGACGTCGGGGTAGGGGAGCTCGAGGCGGACCGCCTGCTGGTCCTCGGTGGACGGGTATCGGTCGTCCATCAGCAGCGCGTAGACGGCGACGCGATTGAGAAAGCGGAGCAGCTCCAGGTTCCAGTCAAACCACCAGCGGGGATAGCGGCCGCGAAACAGGATCAGCAGCAGCGCCGGCAAGAACAGAATCCCGACACCCGACACCACGATCTGGGCGGTGCCCTCCCCGGTCTCGGTGTACCCGCTCGAGAAGCCGGAGATCGCCCCGACGACGATCAGGATCGGGATCACGGTGAGGATCCGGAAGAAGCTGGTCAACCGATCGAGGTTTCGGTCGGGGTACTCAACGGCAAAGCGGACTGGGTAGGGATCCATGCTGTCTGTCTCCTGTCTGAGGTGATTGGCCGGCGGGAGGAACCCCGCCGCCCGGCCGAGCCTAGGCCGCGGCCCCGGCCCCGGCTTCCGCGCCAATACCGATGCGCGACGGGCGGAACTCGGAGCGGGCGTGGGTAGGAAACCCGGATAGCGGGCGGCACTCCACCCGGGCGCCCGCCGTTGCGCGTACCGATGTTTCGGCCGCGCGCCCGACCTAGGCTGGGCCGACCACTCAGACCGGAAGGTGGACAATGAGATGAGCAGGCACATCCTGATCGGGTGCGACGGCTCCGAGAGGAGCGAAGACGCGCTGGCCCTCGGCGCCGTGCTGGCCCAGACCCTCGAGGCCGCGCCGATTGCGGCGAGCATCGTCCCCTACTCGAGCTACGTGCTCTCCAGCGAGCGCGCCGACGAGGTCGTCGAGCGGGTCTCGGCGCCCTTCCTCGCAATGGCTAGAAAGCATCTCAGCGGGCACGAGTTCGAAACCCGGGCCATCCTGAACGAGTCGGCGGCAACCGGCCTCCACGACCTCGCCGAGAGTGAGAACGCCGTGCTGATCGTCGTCGGATCCAGCCATCGCGGCGCCGTCGGCCGGGTGCTCCTCGGCAGCGTCGGGGCCTCGTTGCTGACCGGTGCGCCTTGCGGGGTTGCGATCGCGCCCAGGGGCTACGCGCAGAGAGACGCGCACTCGATCTCCGATCTCGTCCTCGGATTCGACGGGTCCGAGGAGGCGCGCGGTGCGCTGGAGGTGGCGGTGGCCCTCGCCGCTCAGGCCGGGGCGCGCGTCTCGGTCACCGGAGCGGTCGAACCCGTCCACCCCTACTTCTATCCCGTGACCCCGTTCGACGACGACCACTATGTCTCGGAGCTGAAGGCAAGCCTGAGCCGATCGGTCGATGAGGCGGTCGAGCTGGCCTCGCGTTCGGGCGTGAAGGCGCACGGCGAGCTAGTTCGCGGGTTCGCGGCCGACTCCCTGATCGATGCGACGGCGGAGAAGGACCTGCTCGTGCTGGGCTCGCGCGGGTTCGGCCCGGTGAAGCGCACCTTCATGGGCTCGGTTTCCTCGGCGGTGATGCAGCGCGCGTCCTGCCCGGTGCTGGTCGTACCCCGGGGCGGCGCGAACCGGCTCGCGGGTGAGCGCGCCGCCGATCACGAAGCTCCGCCGACCGGAGCCGATGAAACCGCGATGCGAGGAGAGGCCCGATGAAGTCAAGACCACGAATTCTCGTCCTTGGCGGTGGCTTCGCCGGCCTGGAGAGCGCCTTCCTGCTCAGAATGCGCCTGCGGGACGCCGCCGAGATCGACCTCGTGACCGCCGGCGACTCCTTCGTGTTTCGCCCGAACTCGATCTACGTCCCGTTCGGCATGGAGCCGGATTCGCTGCTGGTCGACCTCGCCAAGCCGATGCGACGGCGTGAGATCGGCCTCCACCGCGGCACCGTGACCGAGGTCGACCCCGATGCGCGGAGCGTCGCGCTGGCCGACGGAACGACCCTCCCCTACGACAAGCTGGTCATCGCCACCGGCGCCGACACCGCCATCGACGAAGTCCCCGGCCTTGGCGAGCATGCGGCGACGATCTGGACCGCGGAGGGAATGCTGAAGGTGCGTGAGTCGTTCGAGCGCGTCGCCGAGCGGGCCCGAGCCGGGCAGCCCAGCCGGGTGCTGTTCCTGGTCCCGCCCAACAACAAGTGCTCGGGGCCGCTGTACGAGGTCGTGATGATGTTCGAGACCTGGTTGCGGCGCCAGGGGGCCCGCGAGAACGTCTCGATCACGTGGTCGACATTCGAGCGCTCTTTCATCCAGGCGTTCGGCAGCCGGCTCCACGATCTCGTTACGGGCGAGTTCCGCGAGCGTGACATCGATGGCCACACCGAGGAGCGGGTCAAGGAGGTGACCGCGGAGGAGGTCCGGTATGAGGACGGCAGCAGCCGCGCCTACGACGAGCTGATCGCCTTCCCGCCGTACGTCTCCGCGGTTTCATACGGATCGCTGCCGAGCGACGATCGCGGCTTTATCGACACCGAGCTCGAGACCCGCCGGGTCGCGGGGCATCCCGAGATCTATGCGCCCGGGGACGCCGGCGACTTCCCGGTCAAGCAGGCATTCCTGGCCTTCCTGCAGGCCGACACGGTGGCCGAGCACATCGCCTCCGACGTGCTCGGAACCGCGTTCGAGCTCGCGTTCGACCCGGTCAGCATGTGCGTCATGGAGATGTTCGACAAGGCGACCTTCGCCCAGGTACCACTCGAGCTGACCGATGATCCCGAACAGCCCGTGCGCCTCCGCCCCGGCGCGGAGGACGACTACAAGGTCGGTACGTCGAAGGCCTGGCGGATGGGCAAGAAGATGCTCGGCTTCTCAGTGCCGATGCGGTTCTCGGCCGGCGAGCCCTTTCACGCAGGAATGGGCTGGCGCATGATGGATGTCGGCCTGCGGGGTATGGCGGGCATGCTGGCCGATTGACGGTGGCGCCCCCGCCGATGGCGACGCGGGCCCCGCTCTAACCTTCCCGGCCCGATGGGCGCCCGCTCCTTCATCGTCGTGATGGCCACGCTGGCCGTCGTCGCGCTGCTCGGCTTCGGACTGGTCAAGAGCGACGGCGGCGTGACCGTCGGCGAGCCGGCCCCCGACGCCCCGCTGCAGGTATTCGACGGTGACGGGACGGCCACGCTCGCCGACTACCGCGGCCAGTGGGTGCTGGTCAACTTCTGGGCTTCCTGGTGCGAGCCGTGCCGGAGCGAGTCACCGGTCATCGAGGAGTACTCGCGCGAGCACGACGGCGAGTTGGTCGTGGTCGGGATGAATACCGAGGACCTCAGCGACGATGCGCGCGAGTTCATCGAGGAGTTCGACCTGAGCTGGGAGATGCTGCGCGACAATGAGGGCGAGCGCAAGGACGCCTGGGGCATCCTTGCCCTGCCCGAGAGCTTCCTCGTCGATCCCGACGGCAACGTCGCGCTGATCCGCCGCGGCGCGGTCGACCGCGAGTACCTGGATCAGTTCGTCACCCCGTTCCTGGACGGAGGCACGACGTGAGCCGCGCGCTGCTCGCCCTGCTCACCGTTCTGCTGCTCGCACCCATCGCGGCTGCACCGGCGCAGGAGCAACCGGCCCAGCCCGAGCCGCGGGCATCGCTGCCGGATATCGAGGACGAGGTGATGTGTCCGATCTGCGGCACGGCGCTCAACCTCTCCGAGTCCCCCCAGGCAGAGCGCGAGCGGGTCTTCATCCGCAAGCGGATCGCACGGGGATGGACCAAGGAGGAGATCAAGGACGCGCTCGTGGCCGAGTACGGCCCGGAGGTACTGGCGACCCCCGAGACGAGCGGGTTCGATCTCGCGGCGTGGGTCGTGCCCGGCCTGGCGATCGTGGCTGGGGCCGCGGCCCTGAGCGTCGGCATCCGGCGCTGGCGCGCCGTCGGGAATCCGGCCGACGCGCCCGCCGCCGACGCCGGAGCCGACCCCGAGGCGAACGCGCGCCTCGAGGCCGAGCTCGATCGCTACGGCCGCTGAGCATCCCGCTCAGCGCGGAATTACCTTCAGCGACCGGGACCGCGAATGGACAGGAGCCCGGTACGGCCAGCGCGACTGCCGCGTGAGCTTGAGGCGAAACCGGAACCGGGCCGGCTCCCGGTAGAAGCGCCCGAACCGGTAGGCGGTGCTGACCCGACCGCGGCGGTCGGTATGCAACGCATCGCCGACGGTCCGGAAGCGACCACCGCCCCGCTCGCGGACCTGGAGCTCAACGACCTTGCCCGGAGCGGGGATCCGAGCGCCCCTGGTACCGACCCGCCCCCGGAACCGGACCCGAGAACCCGCGCGGACACGCCGCTTGGAGACGCGTAGCTTCGCCATCCCCTCGACCGCGATCTTCCGTGGGCGCGCGTCCTGAGCGAGGTAGCGGCCCGTCCCCGGGAACGAGACCCGCACCTTGCGAGAGGGACCGCGCCCGAGCCGCACCCGGTAGCGGCCGCGCCCATCGGTGCGGACGGTCCGGGTCCGGCGCCCGGGCAGCGCGCCGGGCTCGAACGACTCGACCACGGTGAGCTCGCGGCCGGCGAGCGGACCACCACCCGCGACGCGAAGGCGCCCGCGGATACCGGGACGCTCTCCGTAGGCGATCCGGTGGCCCGTCGACTCGGGGCGAGCGCTGAGCGTGGTCCGCTCGAGCAGCGGGAAGTCCAGCACCATCCGGCCGCCGCCTCGCCGCTCGGTGGTGATCGTCCGGTTGCCGGCGCGATCGTAGGCCGTGAGCCGGAACTCGTAGCGACCCTCCGGATGTGAGCGCGAGTCGATGCGGGCACGGACGCCGGCGGCCGTGCGCTCGATCGGCGCCTCGTGCCACGGGCCGCCCGCCAGCCGCCGGTAGGCGATGCGGATCGCGGCCGGGCCGGAGTGGACGTCGC
>DATFLZ010000098.1:0-5661 GCA_035267205.1 Solirubrobacterales bacterium
GTTGCAGCCGATGGGCCCCGACCAGAAGCGGGCGACCGGCACCTCCTCGGCCTCCGGAAAGCGACTTCGCATCATCGTCTCGATGCGGGCGAAGACGTCGGGGTCGTGGTCGGGGAGCGGGTCGCGCCCGCCGTAGCGGACGAAGCGAGAGCCGGAGACGATCCGGCCGTCGGCCGTGAGCCGGTGACTCTCCAGCACCTCGTGTGCGGTGTAGATGCCCTCCTCGCCACTCCAGCCGATCCGCTCACGGACCGCCAGCGGCAGCGGCTCCGTCGCAAGCATCGAGACCCAGAGCGCGACCGGGCCGCCGTCAGGCGTGCCGAGCATGCGGGTGTACGCGTTGGTCGCGACGACCAGCCGCTCCGCGTGCAGCTCCCCGCGCGGCGTCCTCAGCCGTAACCCGTTCGGCCCACCGTCGATCTCGAGCAGCGGCGTGCGCTCGTGGACCTCCACGCCGGCCGCGATCGCCGCGGCGCGCAGGCCGCGGACGTAGGCGCCCGGATCGAGCACGCCGCCGCGTTGCTCGAGGTAGCCGCAGACGAACGACCGGGGAAGCTCCCGCTCGGCGAGCTCCGCCGGTTCGAGCATCCGCAGCGCAGCCCCCAGCTCGATCCCGGCCCGCGCCGCGGCCTCCAGCCGTTTCGCCTGGCCCATGTGGATGCCGGCGACGACGTTGCCGTACGGTCGGTAAGAGCAGTCGATCGCGTGCTCGGAGATCAGGCCCTCGACGCGCTCGACCGCCGAGTCGGCAAGGCGAACCAGGGCGCCGCCACGCTCGCGGCCGAACCCGCGCAGGAGGCTCGGCAGGTCCTTGCCGATCGTCGGCGTCAGGTGCCCCGCGTTGCGGCCGCTGGCTCCGAAACCGCAGAGCTCGCTCTCGAGCACCGCGACCGCGACCCCACGGCGACGCAGCTCGAGCGCCGTACAGAGGCCCGCGTAGCCGCCACCGGCGATCGCGACCTCGACGCGGCTCCCGCCCTCCAGCGGCGGCCCGGCCTCCGGCGGCGGATCGAGCCAGAAGCTCGGCCCTGCCGTTGATCCCGCCGCGCCCGGGGGCTGCTCAGCCTGCATCGACCCGGATGTTGCCGTCCTCGTCCATCTCGGGCTCGGGAATCTCGGTGTCCTCGGTGAGCTCGATCGCATCGAACTCGCCGGTCAGATGCTCGGGCGGGAACGCGAGCTGGCAGAAAGCCCGGCCGAACTCGCTGATGTGAACGCTGTGCCGCGAGGAACGACCCCGGAAGAACGGGCCGCCGACCGACTTGATCGCCTCGACCACGTCGGGCTGCGCCTCGACCACCTGATAGGCCTGCTCGTCCCCGACCGGGTCCCGCCTGATCGCGACCAGGCCGAGCCGGACGAGGTTGTCGAGATAGGCGGGGACGAGCTCGGGTCGCAGGCACCCGGCCTCGCGGCCGATGATGGAGAGCCGCCGTGCCACCTCTCGGGCGCCGATGCCGAACGGGCCCGCCTTGTTGACGTAGACGATGGGCTGCCCGCCCTCGTTGATCAGAAGCTTCAGGATCCGGGCCTCGTCGGGAGCGAGCTGGTCCACGATCCGGTCGAAGCCGGGGTGGATCGGCTCCTCGGCTTCCACGACCGTCGCGGACCGGTCCAGCAGCGCGCCACCGCGGTCGCGCAACGACTGCGCCCGCTTACGTTCCTTCGGGGCCGGTCCGGGAACGACCGGCCGCCCAGCCCCGGTGATCGGCTCCGAGCGCGGCGCCTTCTCGACGACCCCGAGCAGCTGCCTCAGGCTCTCGACCGCCTCGTCGCGAATCCCATCGATCAGCTCGGTCGCCGATTCCCCCGAGAGGGCGGCCTCGGTGACCCGGCGAGTGGCTCGCACCGTCGTGCCGACCCCCCAGACGGCACCACGCGCCCAGGCTCCGACCGCGATCCGGGCGAGGCCCGGCACCGCGTCGATCGGGATCGGGCCGAGCTCGAGGTCGCGCTCGTCCGGCGGCTCAGGCATCGCCCCGGGATCTCATGGTCGGGCGCATCAGAACACGAACGCTATCTGCAGTACTCCGGCGAGGAAGCCGAGCATCGCCCCGAGCATGATCAGCATCCACTCGTCCTCGACCACCGCGGTGCGCAGCATCTCGGAGAAGTCTTCGGGGTCCATCGTCTCCATCCGCTCTTCGAGCAGGGCCCTGACCGCGTCGCTCTGGCTGCGGTTGAACTCGGGATCGGAGAGCGGGGCCATCGTGTGACCGACGGCCTCTGCCGCGAGCGAGTCGCGGATCGCGTCGTATTCCTTGGTCCCGACTGCGATCCGCACCGCGGGCCGGGCGATCCCCACCGCCCTGTCGATCGCCGGGCGCATCCGGTCCGCGATCATCCGCTTCGTCCGGTCGGACTGCCGACCGTGCATCAGCTCGTTGCCGATGTTCTTGAGGTTGACGACGTCCTCGGCGATGATCCGGGAGTAGACGCCGGCCACCTCGCGCTGGCGGCGCAGGAAGAGGCCCTGGACAGTGAACGGCCCAACCCGCTGCGGATGGACGGGCTGGAAGATCACGCGCAGGGCGATCGCGTTCGTCAGGTAGCCGACGACGACGCCGCCGATCGGCAGGATCCACCATTGGTCGAACGCCGCGAACAGCGGGATCTGCGGCAAGCCCAGCAGGAAGCCGAAGATCAAGCCCGAGTTGACGATGAAGTTCATCTCCTTCTGGCCGACCTCGAGGAAGATCCGGTTCGCCAGCTCCGGTCGCGCCTCGATCCGCCGGATCACCATCAGCTTGATGTCAAGCAGGTGATCGATGTTGTTGCCGATGTCGTCGGTGATCTCCTTGACCAGGGCGGGCAGCTCAGCCTCCATGCGGGTCCGCACCGCCTGCCGGATCTGCGGCGGCAGGTCGGCCCACAGGTTCGGATGCTCGCGCTGGAGGATGGACTCGACCAGCTCCCAGATCTCGTCCCCCGAGGTCGCAACGATGTGCTCCGCGATCTTGTCCGGCTCGAGCTTCCCGTAGAACTCCGACGGGCTGCCGAGCTTGGCGATGCCCTTGTCGACGGAGATCGACCCCATCTTCGCGGCTCGTGAGGGGATGATCCCCTGCCAGCCGATCCCGCCGTGGGCGACACCGGGAACGGCCCGGATCCTGCGGGGCAGGTAGCTGTTGAGGATGCTCAACCCCGGGATCCGGAAGCCGTGAAAGTGGACCGGGAAGAAGAGCATCTTGACGGCGACCCAGTTGGTCCCGTAGCCGATCACCCCCGCGATCACCGGTATCAGCAGCAGCTTGGGCTCGAAGTCCATCCCGCGGCGATCCTATGGCCGCGCGGCCGGGCGGCGCGCGCTCAATCCATCGATCCTGCGGCGGGTATCTTGCTCAGCGCCCGCTCCGCCATCGCCGTGATCGTGAGGCTCGGGTTGACGCCGGGGTTGGCCGGCACCGCGGAGCCGTCGCAGATCAGCAGGTTCTCGTAGCCGAAGACCCGCTGGCGCCCGTCCACGACCCCCGAGCCGGGGTCACGCCCGATCACCGCGCCTCCCAGCAGATGGGCCGTCCCCGGGGTCGAGAGCAGCGACTCCATCAGCGAGCTCTGCGCGTAGCCGCCGATCTCCTCCGCGGCCCGCTCGGCGACCTCGTTGGCGAGCGGGATCGAGTTCTCGGGCGGTGTCGCGCCGGGCTCGAGCTCGGTCTGCACGGCTCCGGAGCGCCCGAGCGGCCCGCGTCTGCGACGAAAGCGGAGCGCGGTGTCGGTCGACTGCATGGTGGTGAAGATCACGGTCCGCTTCGACCACCCATCCAGGCGCCGAGCGGGCCGCAGCCAGCGCCCCGGCTTCCCTACGGCCGCCGCCGCGACACCCGCGACCCGGCTCAGGCGGCCGCCGCCGGTGGTCAGGGGGCCGAAGTTGAGGCCCATGCGGTCGCCCGCGCCCCCGTAGGTGTTGTTGGTGAAGTGGGTGTGGTCGTCCGGAAAGACCGAGGCGGTGATCGCGACGTCGGCGCTGTAGTCGGCGCCCGGCCGCTCGGAGGTCGCGGCGGTGATCGTCTCGCTGTTGGTCCGCACCATGCGCCCGAGACGCTCGGAGATCCCGCCAAGCGATCCCGAATCCCGGCAGCGGCGGAGGAGCTTGTTGGTCCCGAGCGCGCCGCCGGCCACGATCACCCCCTTGGCGGTCAGCTCGCGGCGACGGCCCCGAAGCGGTCCCGGGCCGCGAAGCGCGAGCCGGTAGCCGGCGGCGCCCGGCTCCCCGGGCCCCGGCAGCGGGGCGACGTCGATCACCTCGCTTTCGGCCTCGACGCGGACCCCGCGGCGCTCGGCGAGCCAGAGGTAGTTCTTGACCAGGGTGTTCTTCGCTCCGTACCGGCAGCCGAGCAGGCACTGGCCGCAGCGGATGCAGGCGGTGCGATCCGGGCCCTCGCCGGCGAAGTACGGGTCGGGCACGGTCTCGCCCTCGTGCCCCGGCTCGCCGAAGAAGACCCCGACGGGCGTCTGGCGGTAGCCCTCCGGGGCGCCGATCCCGTCCGCGAGCGAGCGCATGAGCCGCTCCGAGGGTCCGTCGGAATCGCACTCGACCACGCCGAGCATCCTCGAGGCCGTCTCATAGTGCGGAGCCAGCTCGCCGCGCCAGTCCGCGATCTCCGCCCAGCCCGGGTGTCGGTAGAAGTCGTCGGAGCGGGGAACGTAGAGCGTGTTGGCGTAGACGAGGCTCCCGCCGCCGACCCCGACCCCGCTGATCACCGTTACGTGCTTGAAGATCGTCAGCTTCATGATTCCCCGCATGCCCACCTGCGGCGCCCAGAAGACCTTGCTCGTCTCGCCCGCGTCGGCCGCGAAGTCGCGATCCTCCCAGCGCCGCCCCTGCTCGAGGACACAGACGCTGTAGCCCTTCTCCGCGAGCCGGAGCGCGGCGACGGATCCGCCGAACCCCGATCCGATCACCGCCCAGTCGAAGTCGTGGCTCACGACCTCGCGCGCCCGGCGCGGCGCGGCGCGGCGTCAGCCATCGCGCAGCTCGCGGCGCAGGATCTTCCCGGAGGCCGACTTCGGGATCGCCTCGATCCGCTCCAGGATCCGCAGCTTCTTCTGCGGTGAGACCTGGGCGGCGACATGCTCGAGCAGCTCGTCGTCGCTCACCTCGGCGCCCTCGGCGATCACCACGAAGCCCTTCGGCAGCTCGCCGGCCTCCTCGTCGGGGACCCCGATCACCGCGCAGTCGGCGACCGCCTCGTGCGCGATCAGGATCGCCTCCAGCTCGGCGGGCGGGACCTGGTAGCCCTTGTACTTGATCAGCTCCTTGAGCCTGTCGACGATCGTCAGGAAGCCGTCCTCGTCGGCCTCGGCGACATCGCCGGTCCGCAGCCACTCGTCGTCGGTGATCGTCTCGGCGGTGGCCTCGTCGTTGTTCAGGTAGCCGGCCATCACCTGCGGCCCACGAATCCAGAGCTCGCCCCGGTCAGCGTCCTCGCCGGTCTCGGGGTCGACGATCCTCGTCTCGGTCCCGGGGACCGGGAGCCCGATCGACCCGGGCTTGATCCGGTCGAGGGGGCAGAGGTGGGTGACCGGGCTGAGCTCGGTCATGCCGTAGCCCTGCGTGACCGGAACGTCGAGCCGCTTGGAGACCTGCTCGGTCAGCTCGGGCCCGAGCGGAGCCGCGCCCGACATCACCATCCGCAGCGAGGTGAGATCGTGCTCGTCGAC
>DATFLZ010000099.1:0-14411 GCA_035267205.1 Solirubrobacterales bacterium
GGTGCTGCTCACGTTCTTCGGGCTGCTCGACAACCTCGACCCGGCGTTCCCGATCGTCATGCCCTGACCCGCTCGAGCCCGCCGGCGCGCGAGGCCCGGCGTCCTAGCGTGGCACCCAGCGGAACAGGAAGCGGCGGGTGACCATCAGCCACAGGGCCGCCACCGCGCCGGCCTCGATCAGGGAGTTCCCCAGCAGGCCGAACCCTCCGGCCGCGAGCACCGGGATGCTGGCGAGGGCGAGGCAGACGAAGACGTGCATGATGAATACGTAGAAGGAGTTCTGGCCGAGGGGCAGGAGCAGCGGGCCGGCGAGTCGCGCGGCGGGCCGCTCGTAGCGGCGCAGGATCAGATACAGACCGGCGATCAGGACCGCTGTGACGAAGACCCGCGAGAGGTCGAGCGTGCCCTTGTCGAAGTTGGCGAGCTCCCACTCCTTCCAGCCCGCGTCGCCGAGCGCGACCTGCATGGCGACCAGGGCGGCCGCGAAGCCCACCGCGAGCGCCACGATCGTGGCACCGGCCGACCGGCGCCAGCGTCCGAGGGCGGCGGCGATCCGCTCCCGGTGCCAGCCGATCACCGCGCCGCCCACGAACAGGAACTGCCAGATCAGGAAGGGGAACACGCGCTCCGACTGGGAGGGCAGCACGTCGGGGTGAAACTCGGTGCCCACCCAGTACAGGGCTGCGCTCGCGCCGAGGACGACTGGCCAGGCGCCCCGGCTCAGGCCCCAGAGGACCGCGGGGGCGAGCGCGATGGCGGCAATGAAGAAGCCGAGGATGTTGAACTGCCAGGGGCCGGCCTCGAGCGTCACCACCGCGAGCAGCAGCCTGGGGACGCTGTCGTAGGAGTAGCTGTTCACCCCCTCGGCCATCGATCGGGTGCCGGTCAGGAACTCGGTCGCGAGCCCGGGCACGAAGCTGAGTAGGCCAACCAGCGCGACCACTGCCACCGAGGCGACGTAGAGCTTGCGGGAGCGGCGGAGGAGCATCATCGTCGTCTCGCGGGCACCGTGCTCGAGCCAGCGGCGCCCGAAGACGATTCCGACGACGACTCCCGAGACCGCGACCAGAACCTCGGCGGCCGAGATCACTGCGCCGGCCGCGTACTGGAGCCCAGACGTCACCAGGACGTGGTTGAAGATCAGCACCACGATCGCCAGGCCCCGGATCAAATCCAGCGACAGGTCACGGGAGCGGGGCCGGACCGGCTCCGGCGGCCGTTCGCTCAGCCATTCCTCGGGGACGTAGTCCGGGGCCGGCGGGGCGGGCGCGATGGGCGCCGGCGAGGGCCGGCGCAGGGCCTGGAGGGGGAGATCTGGCCGGCTCGCGGACATCGAAGTTAGGGCAGCCTAACAAAAGCCAACTGCGCAGGTCGGGTATAGGGGTCTAGCCCTCAGGTTGCTCTCGCGGCCCGGTCCCTTTCGGGAAGTACCCCCTGACGGGTGGGCTCGGTGCGCGTCTCAGTTACAGACTGGGCAACGGCCCAGGTTTGAGATTGCGAGTACGGGGTAGGACCCGTGGCGTTAGGGGGAGTAGAGAAGTGACAGACCTTCCAGCCGCCGGCGAAACGCAAGAGGCGAGTCAGGCTCTTGGAGATGGCCTTAGCCTCGCGGCGTTCGCGGACTTGCTCCCCGACGCGATCGTCATCTGTGACCGCCAGGGAACCATCGTGCACGCCAACTCGGTGGCCGAGGAGCTGTTTCGCTATGGCTCCGGGGAGCTCGCCGGTCTCGCGGTCGAGGAGCTGCTCCCCGAGCAGCTCCGAGCCCTCCATCGGGAACACCGCGCCGGGTACATTGCCGCCCCGCGGACGCGGCGGATGGGCACCGGGATGCCGCTACAGGCCCGGCGCCGTGACGGCACCACGTTTCCCGCTGACATCAGCCTGACTGCTGCCGGGCCGGGCGCGAGCAGGGTCTTCACCGCGATCCGTGATGCCAGCACCCGGCTGGAGGCCGAGCGCGAGTGGCGAGTGCACGAGGCGGTCGGCGGTGAGGGGCGCATGCAGCAGTCGCTGCGCCTGGAGAGCCTCGGCCGGCTCGCGGGCGGCATGGCGCACGACTTCAACAACCTGCTCGCAGCGATCCTGATCAGCGCCGAGCTCGCGCTTGACGGGGACGAGATCGATCCCCGCCAGGCGCTCCGCGAGATCCGCGCCGCGGCCTCGCGGGCCGCTGAGTTCACCCGCCGCGCCCTGGTGCTCGGCCGTGAGGCGCCGGACAACCCTGAGCCCACCGCCGTCGGGGCGGTGGTCGAGGACCTCCGTGGCCTGCTCGATCGGACGATCGAGGCCTCGGTCGAGATCGAGGTCGAGATCGAGGACGCACCCGGGCAGGTGATGGTCGACCGGTCGCAACTCGAGCAGGTGATCCTCAACCTCGCGATCAACGCTCGCGACGCGATGCCCGAGGGAGGCACCCTCCGGATCTGCACGAAGATCCGCGAGATGGAGAGCTCGGTCGCCGCGATCAGCCCGTCGATGACTCCGGGGCGCTACCTCCAGCTCGTTGTCGAGGACACCGGGAGCGGCATGGACCCTGATCAGATCGAGCGTGCCTTCGAGCCCTTCTACACGACCAAGAGCGAGGGCGAAGGGACCGGACTCGGGCTCTCGCTCGCTTACGGCGTCGTGCGACGCGCGGGCGGTCACATCGGGATCTACTCCGAGCCGGGCTCCGGGACGGCGGTGAAGATCTACCTGCCGCTGCTCGAGCGCCTCGAGGATGCCGGCGAGGAACAGGAACCGGAGCCGGAGCCGATCGACGAATCCCTTCTGGGCCACGGCGAGCAGGTGATGGTGGTCGAGGATCAGCCCGGTCTCGCCGGTCTCGCCGGCCACCTCTTGAGCGCCCACGGCTATGCGGCCCGCGTCGCCGGCAGCGCCGAGGAGGCGCTGTCGATCATCGTCCGCGAGGGCGCAGACGTCGACGCGATGCTCTGTGATCTGGTCCTGCCTCGCGCGTCCGGCGTGGTCCTCGCGGAGCGGCTTCGCGAGGCGGGAGTCGAGATCCCGATCGTGTTCATGTCCGGCTACACCGCCAAGCGCCGTGACGACCCGCCGAACATCCTGGTCAAGCCGTTCCAGCGCGACGAGCTGCTCGGCAGGGTGAAGGACGCCCTGGCATCAGCCGGCGACTGACGCTCCGCGGGCCGGCGGCGGCCCTGCTCTAAAGTGTTCTGCCCGTGGGAGGGCGGTCACGACCATGCCTCCCCGATCTCTTTTCAACGATGACTCGATGCTCCGCCGGATCCAAGGCGAGCGGATGGTGATGCTCAGTGGCCCGCGCGCGCTGCTGATGCAGGCCGCACACCCGCTGGCAGTCGAGGGTCTTTTGGCGCACACCGCCGGTCTCGACGAGCCCTATGAGCGACTCGAGCGAACCGCGGAGGTGATGAGCGCGATCGGCTTCGGCTCGCGTGAGGAGGCCGAGCGACTGACTCGCCGGGTCCGGGCGATGCACCGGACCGTGAAGGGCGAGCTGGACCGCGATGTCGGCGTCTTCCCGGCCGGCACTCCGTACGCAGCCGACGATCCCGAGTTGCTGATGTGGGTCCTGTTCAGCCTGGTCGACTCCGGGATCGTCGTCTACGAGCGCTTCGTTCGGTCGATGAGCGAGGGCGAGAAGGAGTCGTATTGGGCGGACTTCCGGGTTGTCGGCGGCCTCTTTGGTCTCGAGCCGGATGAGATGCCCGCCGACCTGGCCGAGCTCGACGCCTACCGTGAGCTGATGTACGCGAGCGGGCGGCTCCACGTGAGCGACTGGGCCCGGACCAAGGCCCGCGAGATCGTCTTCCGTCCGCCGGTGTCACTGCAGCTGCGGCCGCTGGTCGAGCTCGTCAACTACGTCACGGTCGATCTGCTGCCCGAGCCCATCCGCTCCGACTACGGATTCGCTCCGATCCCGCCCGGCCCGATCCGAGGGCTGACCGTGACCGCCACCGCCGAGTACCTGAAGCGGGTGGTGCTGCCGCTGATGCCCGAGCGCGTCCGACGGATTCCCGTCGCGAGGGCGGCCTGAGCCATGGCCCACGATGATGGGGCGGAGCCCGAGGATGATGCGCAGGGCGACCCGGCCGAGCCGCCGAGCGAGCCCGCAGCCACCGACGGAGCCCCGCGGATCCGCACCGGTCGCATCGGGCGCACCGCCGGCGTCGGCACGCTCGTGGCCGGTCAGGGGGTGAGGTGGGCCGGGACCCGAGTTGCGAACCTGACCCGCTCGGAGGAGGCCCGGCAGCAGAAGACGGACGAGCGCGTTGCCGCGATCGCGACCCAGCTTGCGCGTCAGCTCGGTCAGATGAAGGGCGCGGCGATGAAGATCGGTCAGGTGCTCTCGACCATCGAGCTGCCGGGGCTCAGCGAGGAGGGGCAGGAGGAGTTCCGGGCCGCACTCGCCGAGCTGCGCGACAACGCGCCGAAGTTCGACTACGCCGACATCGAGACGGTGATCACGGAGGACCTCGGCGGGTCCGTCGCGGACCATTTCGCCGAGTTCGAGCGGGAGGCGTTTGCGGCGGCCTCGATCGGTCAGGTCCACCGGGCGCGAACCCACGAGGGGGATGAGGTCGCGGTGAAGGTGCAGTATCCCGGAGTGGCCGAGGCGGTCGAGATCGACCTTCGGAACCTCCACCTGATCCTCCGCCTGGTCAAACGGATGGCACCCGGCCTCGACGCCAAGGCGGTGGGCGGGGAGATCCGCGAGCGGATCACGGAGGAGCTCGACTACGAGCTCGAGGCCCAGAACCATCGGGCGATCCAGCGGGCCTACCGTGGTCACCCGTTCGTCGTGGTGCCCCGGGTCCATACTGGGCTGAGTAGCCGCCGGGTGCTGACCACGACCTACCTCGACGGCCGGCGCTTCGAGGACGTGGCCGGGCTCGAGGAGGCCGAGCGGGACCGCTTCGGCGAGATCGTGTTCCGCTTCTTCCTCTCGACCCGCAACCGGACCGGGATGGTGCTCGGCGATCCGCACCCGGGCAACTACCTTCGGCTCACGGACGGCTCGGTGGGCTTCCTCGACTTCGGCCTGCTCCGCCGTGTGCCGCCCGAGCACCTGGAGCTCGAGCGCTCGCTCGCCCGGGCGATCGGTGAAAACAGGGCGGAGGACGTCCACGCGCTGATGTCCACGCTCGGTTACCTCCCCGAGCCCGAGGACTTCGATCCCGAGGCGCTGCTCGACCAGGTCAGGACCGGCGCCGCCTGGCTCTTCGAGCCGGGCTTCCGCCGCCTCGATCCGGCCTACGCTCACGAGCTGCTCGAGCAGGGGGGCTCCCCGCGTAGTCCTCACTACGAGGCGATGAAGCGGCAGACGATGCCACCCGCCTCGCTGCTGATGCGCCGCCAGGAGGCCCTCATCCTCGTCGTCCTCGCGCAGCTCCGCGCCGGGGCCGACTGGCAGGCGATCGCCGCCGAATACGCGTTCGACGGCGAGCCGAGCACCGAGCTGGGCGGGCAGGAGGCCGAGTTCTGGGGTGGGAGCGGCTAGCGCCGGCTCCCTCCACCGCATGGAGGTGTACGTGGGTCCGGCCGAGGGCGCCGACCGCGGGGCAGCAGCGGTTGCATAGAGGGGAGCCAGAGGCCGGGTTGGTGCGGATCGCCCGGGGGTCCGTCTGTCGCCTCCAGGTGCCGAGCGGTCAGTATCGGCCGGTATGCGGTCGTTGGGTACCGCTCGGCGTTCCTGGGAGGCGATTCCGGTCCCGGCTCCGCGGAACCGCCCCAGATCTGGTGTCCCCGCTGCGGATAGCCCCTACCCCTCCCCTCACTGTGGAGAACCCGGCGGGCGCTCTGTGTCTTCGTGCCAAGAACACAAGTCGGGCGTCGCGGGCCCGGGGTCGGCGCATGGGGCTCTTGCATTGGCGCCCGGGCAATCACGACGCTAGGCGGCGAGGGGGCCCCGGCTAGGCGAACAACGGGAGCGTCGCGCAGTAGATCGCGACGAGCACGATTCCCTCCCAGCGCACCAGCCGCCGGCCGGTCGCTAGCAGCACGCCGGCCACGACCGCGAAGCCGGCCATCAGCACGATCGCGCCGCCGAGTCCCGAGGAGTCGAGCGGCGCCGCGGGCGTCAGCAGCGCGGCGGTGCCCGCGATCCCGAGGCTGTTGACCATGTTGCTGCCGAGCACGTTGCCGATCACGAGATCGGTCTCACCGCGGCGGACCGACTGGATCCCGACGACGATCTCGGGCAGCGAGGTCCCGATCGCGACGAGCGAGAGGCCGATGAACGCCTCCGAGATCCCGAGTTCGAGCGCAACGTCGGATGCGGAGTCGACCAGCAGCCGGGACGCGCCGACGGTGGCAGCCAGCGTGACCAGGGCTATCCCCAGCTCGACCGGAAGCGAGCCCTCCTCGTTCTCGCGGTGACCCGGCGGAGGATGCGCCGGGCGCACGATCCAGAAGGCGACCGGGAGGGCGAGCAGGAGCACGATCCCTTCGATCCGGCCGATCCCGCCGATCAGCGCCAGCGCGAGCACCAGGACTGCGCCGACGCTGAGCACCGCCTCTCGCCTCAGGACCCGGGAGGAAACGAGCAGCGGGGCCAGGATCGCGGCGATGCCGAGCGCCAGCCCGACGTTGACCGTGTTCGAGCCGACGAAGTTGCCCACGGCGATCCCGTCCTGCCCATCGGCGGCCGCGAACGCGGAGACCAGCCAGTCGGGGAGGCTGGTGCCGACGCCGATCAGGACGACTCCGATGAACAGCGGGCTCGCGCCGAGCAGGCGAGCGACCTCGGCCGCCGAGATCACGAAGCGGTCGGCGGCGACCGCGAGGACGGCGAGTGTGGCGGCGATGATCAGCAGGTCGATGGCCATGGGAGAGCGCTCGGGCGGGTAACCGGGGGGCGCCGGGCCGCATGATCGCGCAGCGCTCGCCGCGGCGGCCTGCTGCCATCATGCCTGGCCCATGAGCCCTCATCTCTCCCGATTCCCGGCGCGGAAGCTGGCCATCGTGACCTGCATGGACTGCCGGATCAATCCGCTGGTGACCGCGGGCCTCGAAATCGGCGAGGCCCACATCATCCGCAACGCAGGGGCCGTGGTCACCCCGGACGTCCGGCGCTCGCTGGCGCTCTCCCAGCGGGCGCTGAAGACCAAGGAGGTCTGGATCGTGATGCACACCAAGTGCGGCGTGCTGGGGCTCGATGACCGTGAGTTCCTCGATCAGATCGAGTCGGAGGTGGGCATGCGCCCCGACTGGGCGCCCGGTGGCTTCGAGTCGCTGGAGCAGGGCGTTCGCGAGGGTGTCGGGCGGGTCCGCGCTGACCCCGTGCTCGTCTCCTCGGACGTCCGCGGCTTCATCCTCGACATCGAGACCGACGAGCTCAACGAGATCGCCGGCGCGTAGGCCTACGCGACGGGCGCCCGCGCCCCGGTCCGCACCGGGGCGTCGCGCCTCGACATGACCCGCACCGGGGTCCCGTGCTTGGGCGAGAAGGTGACGTTGCGGCGCTTGATCGGCTCGGGGGCCTCGAGCGCGCTCTCCAGCTCGCAGCGGCTCAGCACCTCCCGCAGGGCGATCCGCATCTCGAACTCGGCGAAGCTCGCCCCCAGGCACCGGCGGATTCCGCCGCCGAACGGGATCCACGAGTAGGTCTCCGGCGGGCTCTCCAGAAAGCGCTCGGGCCGGAACGCGAGCGGATCCG
Organism: Solirubrobacterales bacterium; assembly: GCA_035267205.1. Taxonomy (GTDB): domain Bacteria; phylum Actinomycetota; class Thermoleophilia; order Solirubrobacterales; family 70-9; genus CAXMST01. The sequence continues at coordinate 7,640 of DATFLZ010000099.1, forward strand.
CATAGGTCGAGGGGTCGGTGTGGGTGAGCCAGATCGCCGGCGCGACATCGGTGCCCGCTGGTAGCTCGCGGTCGTCAATCCGCATCGGCTTTTCGAGGCGCCGGCCCGCGAGAGGCACGACCGGCCGCAGGCGCAGGACCTCGCTGATCGTCGCGCGCAGGTACTCGTCGCTCTCGCCGGCGCGGATCTCGTCCGTCAGGCGAGTCAGCGCCCCGGGGTTGCGTAGCAGTAGGTCGAATGCCCAGGCGAGCGCTGTCGCCGTCGTCTCGTGGCCGGCGACGAGCAGCGTCATCAACTGGTCGCGCAGCTCGGAGTCGCTCATCGGCTCTCCGTCCTCGAAGCGGGCCGCGACCAGCATCGAGAGGATGTCCGTCCGCTGGTCGAGCTCCGGATCGGCGCGCCGCTCGGCTGCCTCGAGCGCGAGCAGCTCGTCAGCCTCCCGCATCCTCTCGCGCAGCGCGAGCAGCGGGTCGGTCATCCCGGGGATGCGCCGCGACAGCAGGAAGCGCACCTGCAGCGCGGGGCCGGCCGTCTGGTCGAGGAGGTCACCGAGCAGCGGTCGCAGCCGGTCGAGCCGCCGTGCGTCGCTGACGCCGAAGACGGCGTGGAGGATCACCTCGAGCGTCACGGCCTGCATCCGTGGATGGATCGCGAACTCGCTCCCGAGCGGCCAGCCGGCGATCTCGCTATCGACGATGTCGGTGATCTGGCTCTCGTAGGCGCGCATGCGCTCGCCGTGGAAGGGCGGCAGCATCAGCTTGCGGCGCGCGAGGTGCTCGCTGCCTTCGAGCAGCAGCACGGAGCGCGCGCCCAGGATCGGCTCGAGCGCCAGCGTGCGCCCCGGCGGCAGGCCGTTCTCACGCTCGGTGAACAGCGCCCGCACGTGCTCGGGGCGGCTGATAATCACCATCGGTGTCTCGAAGCCGGGGAACTTCAGCGAGAACGAATCCCCATATCGCCTCCGGCACGAGTTGAGGAACTCGAGCGGCCGGAACAGCCAGTTCCCGATCTGCCCGGCGGGGGGCATGCGGGGCCCGGGAGGGAGGGCCGCAGCCGGCGCACCGATATTGGAGCTCGCCATGGGGTCAGCATACGCCGCCGCCCGCCCGGCTGTGAGCCGCCGGGCCGCACTTAGTACCTTGCGGGCGGATGCCCGCGCTGCCTGAGATCGAGTTCGACCAGTTCGCCGCCGTCGAGATGCGCGTGGGTCGGATCGTCGAGGTCGAGGACTTCCCCGAGGCGCGCAGGCCGGCCTGGAAGCTCCGCGTTGACTTCGGCCCCGAGCATGGCGTCAAGCGCTCCTCCGCCCAGATCACCAACTACACGCGGGAGCAGCTGCTCGATTCGCTCGTCGTCGCGGTCGTGAACTTCCCGCCGCGGCAGATCGGGCCCGTGCGCTCCGAGGTCCTGGTCCTCGGCGCCGTCAACGACGACGGCGTGGTTACCCTGTTGCGCCCCGACGGCGCACCGGAGCTCGGCGAGCGCGTTGCCTGAGCCGGCGTTGCTGCTCGCGGCAGGTCAGACGCCGGAGTTCCTGGCCGAGCTGGCCGCGCTGCTCGTCGCCGGCACGCTCATCGCCTACGTCGGCGCTCGCCTCGGGCTGGTTCCGATTGTCGGCTTCCTGATCGCCGGCGTGTTGATCGGGCCGAACTCGCTCGGCCTCGTCAACGATCGCGAGATCATCAACGCGGCGGCCGACGTCGGGGTGATCCTGCTCCTGTTCACGATCGGGATGGAGTTCAGCCTCGAGCGGCTGGCGCGCCTGTGGCGAGCGATTTTCGGGGGCGGGGGCCTGCAGGTCGTGCTCACGACGCTGATCTCGGTCGGGGTCCTGCTCGCGCTCGGCGTCGACGGCCGGGCCGCCATCTACACCGGACTGCTGGTCGCGCTCAGCTCCACCGCGCTCGTGCTGCGCCTGCTCGCCGATCGTGGCGAGATCGGCGAGGAGCACGGGAGCGCCAGCGTCGGGCTCCTGCTCTTCCAGGACCTGGCGATCATCCCGATGGTGCTGCTCGTCCCGGCCCTCGGCACGTCGGGCGGGTCGCTCGGCGAGATCGTCGCCGCGCTCGCGATCGCGGTAGCGATCATCGCCGCGGTGCTGACCTTCGCGCGCCGACTGATGCCGCCGCTGCTGGAGATCGTCGCCCGAACCTGCTCGCCGGAGATCTTCCTGATCACCGTGATCGCGATCTGCTTCGGCACGGCCTACCTGACCAGCCTTGCAGGCGTCAGCGTTGCGCTCGGCGCCTTCCTCGCCGGGCTGGTCGTGCACGAGAGTCGCTTTGGCGCCCATGCGCTCAGCGAGATCCTGCCGCTCCAGATCGTCTTCAGCGCGACCTTCTTCGTCTCGATCGGGATGCTGGCCGACCTCGGATTCGTCGTCGACAACGTGCCGCTCGTGCTGCTCAGCGCCCTCGGGGTGCTCGCGATCAAGGTCATCGCGACCTCGATCAGCGTTCGTGCGCTGGGCTACTCGACCGCTGTGGCCGGTGCCTCGGCGCTGCTGCTCGCTCAGGTGGGCGAGTTCTCGTTCGTGCTCGATCAGGTCGGCCGCGACGAGGGGCTCACCCCCGGCGGCCTCGGCGAGGACGGCACTCAGACGTTGATCGCGACGACCGTCCTGCTGATGGTTGCGACCCCGACCCTCTCCGGCCTCGGCCGGCGACTGGTCGGCCCTCGTGGGCAGCCGGCGCCCGAGCTTCCCGACGACGGCCGCCTGCAGCCGTCGGGAGTGGAGCCCGATCACGACCTCAGCGGTCACGTGATCCTCGCCGGCTATGGGGACGGCGCCCGGGCCGCGGTCCCCGCCCTGGCCGCGAACGACGTTCCCTTTCTGATCACGACCCTCAACCCCGGCGGTGCCCGCGAGGCGCTGGCCGAGGGCCTGCCGGTGATCCAGGGGGACCACACCAAGGCGAACCTGCTCGAGCGCGCGGGCATTGCCGACGCGCGCCTTCTGGTCGTCGTCGACGATGAGCTCGAGACGACCTACCGGGTTGCCTCGGTCGCCCGCGCGCTGAATCCAAGGCTCGAGATCCTCGCCCGGGTGGAGTCCGACGGTGACGTCGGCGCGATCGCCGCGGCCGGCGTCGACCGCGTGATCAGCGGCGAGAGCGCCTCGGCGCAGCGAGTTCCGGCGGCGGTTCTTCACCAGTGCGGCCGGGCCTCGGCGAACGCTGCGATCGACCCCGAGCGCATCGTGCACTTCGACCCTGTGGGGGAGGGCTGTGAGCATGTCGAGCTCGCCCAGCCGGTCCGCCCGAGCGCCGGCGGCTGCGAGTCCTGCCTGCGCTCCGGCGACGAGTGGGTGCACCTCCGGGTCTGCCTGATCTGCGGACACGTCGGCTGCTGTGACAGCTCCCCGAACCGGCATGCCTCCGCTCACCATGCGGCGACCGGCCACGCGCTCGTCGCCAGCGCCGAGCGCGGCGAGCACTGGGCCTACTGCTTCGTCGACGAGCTCACGATGAGAACGCGCGAGCCGGTCGAGCCCGCTGCGGGCTCCGCATCCGAATAGATTCCCCCGCCATGGACATCTCAGCAGCAGGCGCACTCGTCAGCGGCGGCGCTTCCGGCCTCGGTGAGGCCACGGTCCGCCGTCTGCACGAGGCCGGCGCCCACGTGGTAATCGCCGACCTCAACGCGGAGAAAGGTGAGGCGCTGGCCGCGGAGCTCGGTGATCGGGCCCGGTTCATCGCGGTCAACGTCACCGACGCGGAGTCCGTCCAGGCCGCGGTGGACCTCGCGAGCGAGCCCGAGCGGGGCCTCCGCATCGCGGTCGGCTGCGCGGGGATCGGCTGGGCGCAGCGCGTGGCGGGCAGGCAGGGACCACACCCGGAGGACCTGTTCAACAACGTCCTCCAGGTCAACCTGGTCGGGATGTTCAACCTGCTGCGGCTGGCGGCGACGTCGATGAACGAGAACGAGCCCGACGAGGGCGGCGAGCGCGGGGTGTTCGTCAGCACCGCGTCCGTGGCCGCCTTCGACGGCCAGATCGGCCAGATCGCCTATTCGGCGAGCAAGGGCGGGATCGTCGGCATGACGTTGCCGGCCGCGCGCGACCTCTCCTCCCGCGGTATCCGGGTGCTTGCGATCGCCCCGGGCCTGTTCGACACTCCACTGCTCGCCGCTCTCCCGGAGGAGGCGAGGGAGGCGCTCGGCGCCCAGATTCCCTTCCCGAGCCGGCTGGGAATGCCCGAGGAGTTTGCGCACCTCGTCGGCGCGATCGCCGAGAACCCGATGCTCAACGGCGAGACGATCCGGCTCGACGGCGCGATCCGGATGCAGCCGAAGTAGGCCGTGCGGCCGGCGCCGCCCGGCCTCACTCGCTTGCCGGGTAGGCGAGCTGGACGTGGTCGCGCGCGACCGCGATGAAGGAGCGGGTGATCGACTCGCCCTTGCCGTTGACCGCACCGTTGCGCTGGGTGATCTGCGCGTCGACGAGCGGGATGAAGTTGACGTCTCCGCGGTTGAGGAAGTCGGAGAGCCGACTCCTGTAGCCCTCCCGCGGCATGGTCAGGTCGCCGATGATCTCATGGCTCGGCGTCTGCAGCACGACGCGCTGTGTACGGGTCTCCATCGAGTTTCCTATCGGCGATTGAGCGGTGGCCTTGAGCTCCGCCCGGCGAACCGGTCAGGGCGTTGCCTCAAGCCTTCGTCTCGGCGCTCTTCCGCTTCGAGCCCGGACGCTTCGATGCGGCCGGCTTCCCCGCCTTGGCCTTCGTCGATCGCTTGCGACGCTTGGGGAGCAGCGTCTTGTCCAGCGCCTCCAGCGAGTCGCCCATATAGATGGCGAGGCGCTGCAGGTGGGGAAGTGAGTCGCGCGCGCCCGTGAAGCCGAAATCGAGCGTCCCCGCATAGCTCAGGCACGTGATGTTGAGGCCGTTGCCGTGCAGCAGCAGCGAAAGCGGGAAGAGCGCATCGAGCCGGGCGCCGTTGAAGTACAGAGGCTCGGTCGGCCCGGGTACGTTCGAGACCGTCACGTTGAACGGGATCGGCGCGTTGCCGCCGAGCCCGGCCATCAGGCTGGCGATGTACGGACCGTTCATCAGCAGCGTGTAGGGGGTCCGGGCCGCCGGGGGGAGGTCGCGCTGGTGGCGCTTGGCCTCGGCGACCGACGCCTTGATCGCCCTGATCCGCTCCCTCGTATCGGGGATGTTGGTGCCCAGCTCCGCGACGAGCACCCCGATCGCATTGCCCGCGCTCTCGTCGTCGACGTCGCGTAGGTTGACCGGGACCCCGGCCGTCAGCGAGCGATCGGGAATCTTCCCGTGCTCGCCCAGATAGCGCCGCAGGGCGGCGGAGCTGAGGTAGAGCACGAGGTCGTTGAGGGTGCAGTCGGCCGCCTTCGCCAGCTTCTTCAGATGGTCCAGCTCGTACTGCTGCGTTGCGAAACGCCGCTGGCCTCCCAGATGGCCGCCGAGGGCCGATCCCGGCGCCGTATACGGTGGGGAAAGGGCGCCGTCATCGAGCGCCGCGCGGCCCAGCTCGACTCCAGCCTTGCCGAGGGACACCGCAGCGCCGGCGCCCTCCAGCGCCGTGCCGAAGATCGAATCGATCGGGCTCGAGCCGCCGCTGTTCGAGTCGGGGCGGGGCGAGCGCTCGCCGGCGCCGACCGTCCAGAACGCTCCCATGCCGCGCTTGTCGGGGTCGGGGGAAAGCGTTCTCAGGATCATGCGGATCCCGCTGACGCCGTCGATCAGGGAGTGATGCATCTTGATGTAGATCGCGAACCGGTTCTTGTCCAGGCCCTCGATCAGGTGCAGCTCCCAGAGCGGCCGGTGCAGGTCGAGCTGGTTGCTGTGCAGGCGGGAGACGAGGATCCCGAGCTCCCGCTGGCCGCCGGGATGGGGGAGGGCGGACCGGCGCACGTGGTAGTCGAGATCGACGTCTCGGTCCTCCTGCATCAGCGGGAGCCTGTGGCCGATCAGCGGGCCGTCGACGAGCTTCAGGTTCCACGGCTGGGGAACCTTGCGCTCCTCGCGCATGGTCTCCAGGGTCTCGGCGACGAAGTCCTCGCCCGCGCCCTCGGGCATCGTGAACTCGAACAGGGCCCCGACGTGCATCGGGGTGTCTCGGGATTCAAGCAGCAGCCAGGCTGCGTCAAGTGGTGAGAGTCGCTTCACGGCCCTCCTTTCGCTCCCCGCCCAGGATAGTCGCTCGTCTTCGCCCTCGTGGCCGTCCGCGCCGGCCCGGGCCTAGCGGACGGCCTCGAAGTCGGCGGGGTCGATGGCCTTCGTGCGGCGCTTGAACTCCAGCCAGCCACCGGGCCAGTTGTTGGTGTTGATGCCCTCGCCGTTGACGTACCAGTTGTCGCAGCCGCCCTTGACCCAGCGGGTGGCGGCGCTCCGCTCGTCGATCTCCTCGATCCAGCGCCGCTGGGCCTCAGGCCGCAGGCTCAGGTACCTGGCGCCCTCGCGAAGGCGGCGGAGGCCGTCGACGGCGAGGTTGAACTGGCACTCGAGCGTGAACGGCACCGAGCCGGAGCCGTGGTTGGTGTTCGGCCCATACATGACGTAGAGATCGGGGAAGCCGGCGATCGCGGTTCCCAGGTAGGCCTCGGGCCGGTCCTGCCAGACCTCGTTGAGCTCGCGGCCGTCGAGGCCGTGAATCTCCATTGGGGCGACGAAATCGTGGGACTGGAAACCGGTGCCCCAGATGATCACGTCCGTGGGCCGCTCGACCCCGTCGGGACCCACGACTCCGTCGGGGGTGATGCGTTCGACCGGGCCGTGGTGCAGGTCGACGTCGTCGCGCATGAGCGCCGGGTACC
>DATFLZ010000100.1:0-2880 GCA_035267205.1 Solirubrobacterales bacterium
GGCGGGCACCTCGGTGTGGAGGAGATCCATGGCAGCTCGCTTTCCTCGGAGACAGAACGAGAAAGACCATCCCCGGCGGCCGCCGGGGATGGTCTTACCCAAGACGGTCTTTACGAGCTATCAGCCGCGGGCGGGCTGTCAGGAGACGCTGTCGATGGCGCTCTCGATCTCGTCCACGGAGTTGGAGGCCACGACCTCGCTGCCGCCGGGCCCCTCGACCACGATGGACGGCGTGCTGGTCAGACCGAACGTGTTCGCCTCCGTCTGGGTGTCCGCGAGCCGCTCATCCCATTTGGCGTCGTTGCGGGACTCCTCCCACGCGTCGATGTCGGGGACGCCGGCGCCCTCGGCCACGCTGGTGAGGAAATCGTCGGTCACGAAGCCGCCGTTCTCCGCGCCCTGATTCCGGTAGAAGAGCTCAACGAACTGCCAGTACCGGTCCTGCTCGGAGGCGGCCAGCGCCGCGCGCGCGGCCGTGTCGGAATCGGGCCCGATGATCACGAAGTTGTTGAACTCGAGGTTCGCGTCACCGGCGGCGATCGGCCCGGCCAGGAGGTCGGGGATCACGGTCTCGCTGAACTGGGCGCAGGCCGGGCACTGGAGGTCACCGAACTCGCGCACGGTCACCTTCGCATCGGCGTCCCCGATGATCTTGCCGCTCTGCGGGAGACCTCCCACCTCGGCCTCGATCTCGGAGACCCCGCTCAACGAGCTGGGGTCGCCACCGCCACCGTCGTCGCCGGACTGGCTGACCACGACGAGCGCCACCACGACCACTACCGCGGCCAGCGCCGCGACGCCGATGCCGGCGAAGAGCTTCTTGCGCCGGTCCTCGGCGGCGGCGGCCTCCTCGGCCTCCAGCCGCTCTCGCTTGCGCTGTTCCTTCTCTTCCTTCCTCGATGCCATGGCCCTTCCTTTCAGTTCGTTTCGTGTTGCAGATTGAGATCGCCCGGCGGCGGGCCGTCGCGCCCGCCCCAGCGGAACGCGCGGATCGCGGCGGCGGCGAGCACCAGGCACATGATCACGGCACTGGCGACGCACCACTGGCAGATCGCCTCGATCTCGAACAGCTCCAGGTAGGTGAGATAGACGGAGAAGCCGACGCCGACGAGCCCGGCGAAGAGGCCGAGGAAGCGGCCCACATCGCCGGGGAGCGCGGCCGCCAGCAGCACCGTGAGGTAGCCGCCGACGCCGATCACCGGGACCGGGATGCCCACGAGCTCGGCGTAGTCGGAGTCCTGGACCTTCGAGCAGCCCTCGCCGCCGGCGACGCAGACGGGCTCGCCGCCCTCGAAGTGGACGATGCTCAGATACGTGGCAACGGCTAGGCCCGCGAGGCCGAGCACGGCCAGCAGGATCCGGATCTGCCGCTCTCGCCCCATCCGGCAATCAGCTCGCGCAGGAACGCTCGCGCCCGCGGAAGTCGACCCCGAAGAGCGGGCCGAGGGGGCAGATTCCGGTGATTCCAGAGGCCATCGGCATCACGCTGAAGATAGCGACCGCCGCCCCGGGGCCTCCCCCGATCACGAACAGGCCGAGGTTGACATCTCTGTGCGATCTGTGCAACTATTCCACTACTTAGTTGTATAGTTGACCGTAGAAACCACCCCTCGCACGCCGCACCGCACAAAGGACCACACGCACCATGTCGCTCCCGACCCCCATCCCCGATCCCCTCGTCGAGCTGATCGCCGATCGCTTCCGCCTCCTCGGCGAGCCGATGCGCGTCCGCGCCCTCGACCACCTCCGCGAGGCCGGCGAGGCCTCGGTCGGCGAGCTCGCCGAGGCCCTCGACAGCAGCCAGCAGAACCTCTCCAAGCACCTCTCGGCGCTCCACGCGGGTGGCATCCTGAGCCGCCGCCGCGACGGCAACCGGGTCCTGTACTCGATCGGCGACCAGAGCGTGATCGCGATCTGCGAGGCCGTCTGCGGCGGTATCGAGCGCCGCGCGGGCGAGCTCAGCGAGATCCTGGACGGGGTGGCGACGTGAGCGCCGCATCGACCGCGCCCGGGCTGGGCCCGATCGGCCGGCTGGGCACCTGGACGGCAACCCACTTCCGGGCCGTCCTGGCCGCCTGGATCGTCCTCGTCCTCGCGCTCGGGTTCTTCGCGCCGAAGGTCGAGCACGCCCTCTCCGGGGCGGGCTGGGAGGCGACCGGCTCCGAGTCGGTCGAGGCCCGGGAGCTCGTGGACACCGAGTTCAGCGGACTCTCCTCCAGCGCCCTGCAGGTCGTGGTCCACTCCGAGAAGCTGAACGCAGCCCATCCGGACTTCGCCGCGACCGTCGCTGACGTGAGCGCGCAACTCGACGCCGACGAGCGCGTCGCGCAGGTGATCGATCCGGCCGACGCCGGGGCGATCTCCCGGGACGGTCGTACGGTCGTCGTGCAGGCGAGCGCAGCGGACGACCCGAACGAGATGGTGCGCGCCGCCGACGACCTCAAGGACCCCTTGGCCGAGAGCGCGCCCGACGGCATCACCGTCGCGCTGACCGGCGCCTCCGGCATGTGGTCGGACTTCAACCAGGCGAACAAGGAGGCGATGCTCAAGTCCGAGGTGATCTCGTGGCCGGTGACGCTCGCGATCCTCGTCCTCGCCTTCGGCTCGCTGGTCGCGGCCGGGCTGCCGCTGATGCTCACCATCCTCGGCCTCGTCGCCGCGGCGGGCTCGCTGTACCTGGGCGCTCAGCTCTTCGACATCTCGATCTGGGCGATGAACTTCGCCCTGATGTTCGCGCTGGCCCTCGGGATCGACTACGCGCTGTTCATCGTGTACCGCTTCCGCGGCGCCCTCTTCGGCGACGAGCGGAGCCCCGTCGAGGCGGTGGGCGTGACCATGGACACCGCGGGCAAGGCGGTGCTGTTCAGCGGCCTGACCGTG
>DATFLZ010000101.1:0-5519 GCA_035267205.1 Solirubrobacterales bacterium
GCGAGCCCGACCCCGAACTGCTTGACGGTCGGGTCGCCGTTGAGGATGAAGCTGGCAAACACGGCAAACATGATCGATGCCGCGGCGAGGATCACCCGAGAAGCGAGCCCGAGCCCACCGACGACCGCCCGGTGCCCATCCTTGCTCAGATCCCACTTCTCCTTCGCCCGGCTGAGCAGGAACACCTGATAGTCCATCGACAGCCCGAAGAGAATCGCGAACATCATCAGCGGCACGAAGCTGACGACCGGGGCGCTGCCGTCGAGACCGATCAGCGAGATCCCCCAGCCGAGCTCGAAGATCGCCGTCAGCACGCCGAACGCGGCGAGGACCGCCAGCAGGTTCAGCAGCGCGGCCAGGGCCGGGATCACTATCGAGCGGAACGCGACCATGATCAGCAGGAAGCCGAGCACGATCACCACCACGATCACCAGCGCCAGCCGATCCCCGATCTTGGTCGCGAGGTCGATGAAGGCAGCCGTCTGACCGCCGACGAAGGCCTTCAGGTTGGTCTCCGAGTCGGCCTTCGGGATCACGTCGTCGCGCAACTTCGATACGACGTCGCGCGTCTTCTCGGCCGCCGGCCCGCTCGCCGGGATCGCGCTGAACACGGCGGTGGAGCCGTCCTTCGAGACCTGAGAGGGCGTGACGCTCTCGATTCCATTGGTGCCGTTGACGTCCTGCTGGAGCTCGACCAGGCGTGGATCGCTCGCCGGCGTGGCCGCCGCCTGCTGCTGGAGCGTCGCCTGGTTCTGCTGCTGCTCCTGCTGGGCCTGGGACGGAGCATCCCGCTGGCCGGACGCGATCTCCTGCTGCTGTTGCTGTTGTTGCTGCTGTTGTTGCTGCTGGACCTGCGCCTCGGCGCTCGGATCGGTCTTCGCCGGGCTGTCCTTCGGGAACTCGACCGCGATCAGCAGCGGCGCGTTCAGCCCAACGCCAAAGCCCTTGCTCAGCGTGTCGTAGGCCTGTCGCTGGGTCGTGTCGGTCGGATACTGGCCGTAGTCGATCGAGCCGAGCTGCATCTGGAACATCGGAATCGCGAGAACGACCAGCAGCGTGACGCCGCCGAGGGCGAACGGCAACGGATGGCGCCCGACCCGTTCGGCCCCCTTGACCCACAGGTTGTCGCGATCGTCGGCCGGCTGTGGGCCGTGGAGGAACGGGACGCTCAACGACTCGATCCGGCTGCCGAGCGCGCCCATGAGCGCGGGCAGCAGAGTCAGCGCCGAGATCACGGCAACGAGGACGACCAGCGCCGCCGAATAGCCGAGCGACCGCACCAGGTCCACCCCGCCGAAATAGAGGCAGAGCAGCGCGACGATCACGGTCGAGCCCGCGAAGACGACGGCTCCCCCCGCACTCGCCAGCGCCCGCGCAGCCGACTCGTGCACCTCCATTCCCGCGCGCAGCTGACGCTGATGGCGGCTGATGATGAACAGCGAGTAGTCGATGCCGACCGCGAGCCCCAGCATCGTGCCGAGGGTCGGCGCGACCTGCGGGACGGCGATCAGCTGGCCCAGAAAGCCGATCAGCCCGAGTCCGACGAGCAGAGCGGCCAGCGCTGTGAACAGCGGCAATGCCATCGCGGTGACGGTGCCGAAGACGGCGATCAGGATCAGGATCGCGACCAGCACGCCGAGCCGGTCGCTGGTCGCGGTATCCGCGACCGAGAGCGCCGCGCCGAGGTAGCCGGCGGCCGAGACCTCCATGCCCGCATCGGAGGCCGGCTTGGATTTCGAGAAGATCTGCTGGGCCTCCTCCTCGCTCAGATCCCCGGAGCTGAGGTTGAGGAAGAGCGAGACGAAGGCGATCTTCTGGTTCTGGGAGATCGCGCTCGAACCCTCGGGCGTAAACGGGCTGATCACCGACTCGACGTAGCGGTCCTGCTGCAGGTCGGAGACCGTCTTCTGGATCGCCTGCTTGTTCGAGCCGCTGCTGACCGTGCCGCTCGTCGCCTCGAACACGATCTGCACGCTCCCGTTGGCCTGCTGGGGGAGCCCCTTCTCGAGCAGGTTGGTCGCCTTCTGCGAGCCGGTCCCTGGAAGGTCCAGGTTGTTGTTGGTCGGCCGCCCCCCGGCGTTGGCGAGCAACACGACGGCGACCACCAAGATCAACCAGGCGGGGATGAAGATCTTCCAGTGGCGAGCGGCAGCGTGGCCGAGCCGGTAGAGCCCTCCCGTCATCGGATTGAAGCTATCAGCGGTACATCGCGAGCGACCGCTGCCCGCCGGCTAATGGGCAGCAACTCGGCCCGCAGCAGCCCGATCTCCGCGGCCTCGGGCACGCCGAGGTCGGAGGCCTTGCGGTCCCAGAACCCCGTCGGATCATCCTCTATCGGCGGCGCAGGGGGGCCCGCGCCGGATTTGCCCGATCGCCCGACCCCTTATCGTCGGCCGCTCGTGACGAGCGCAGTCATCTCAGATCTCCACCTCGGATCCGGGTCTCAGTCGGACCTCCTGCGGCGTCCGGAGATCATCGAGCGTCTCCTCGAGGCTGTCGGCGATGCCGAGCAGCTGGTCCTGCTCGGCGACACGATCGAGCTCCGCGACGGGCCGATCGGAGCGGCGCTCGAGCGCTCCCGGCCCTTCTTCGAGCAGATCGGCGAGGCGTTCGCGGGCCGACGGATCGTCCTCGTCCCCGGCAATCACGATCACAAGCTGCTCGGCCACTGGCTCGAGCGGGTTCGCGACGGCGGGGCCACCGTCGCGCTGGACGAGGTCGTCGCCTCCCCGCATCCCTGCGTGGAACAGCTCGCGGACTGGCTCGGCGACACGGAGCTGCTGATGCGGTACCCGGGGGTCTGGCTGCGGGACGACGTGTTCGCGACCCACGGGCACTACCTCGACAGCCATCTGACCCTGCCGACGGTCGAGCGGCTGTCGATCGCGACCGTCGATCGCATCGGCGGCCGCCCGACCGGCACCAGGTCGGGCCCCGAGGACTACGAGAAGGTTCAGGCCCCCGTCTACGACCTGCTCTTCGACCTCGCCCAGGGCGCGCGCAACCCGCAGGCCCACAAGATCGGATCCGATACCCCCTCGATGAGGATCTGGGACATGATCGGCGGTGCCTCGGGGCGGGCGCGCAACCTGCGGGGTCGCTTCCTGCGCTCCGCCGTGATTCCCGCGACCCTGCGCGGGCTTGAGCGGGCCGGGCTGGGTTCCTTCGGTCGCGACTTCTCGCTGGGCGAGATCGGCCGCGCCGGGGTCGACGCGATGCACGTCGCGGCGACTCGGCTCGGCGTGGAGGCGGAGCACGTCATCTTTGGCCACATCCACCGGCGCGGGCCGCTCCCCGGAGAGGACGGGCGCTCAGCGACCGACCCGGAGTGGGAGCGCCGCGGGCGGCGCCTGCACAACACGGGCAGCTGGGTATACGAGGCGGCGATGCTCTCCCGTGCCGACTCGACCAGCGCATTCTGGCCCGGACACGCGCTGCTCGTGCCGGAGGCCGGCCCGCTGGAGCCGATCGCGGTCCTCGCGAACGTCCCCCACTCAGGCCTCGAGCCCCCGGGGCGGGCCGGCTGAGATGGGCTCGGCCGGCGGGCGCCGCCGCTACGCGATGCTCGACCGTGCGCTCGGCGCCGGCCTGGTTCCCGATCCGCTCCTGCGGGCCGGCTCGCGCTACGCGATCCGCAAGGTGCTGCGGCGCGAGCGGGCCGGCGGCGTCGAGGCCCAGCAGGCCCGCCTGACCGAGCTCGTCGAGCGCAAGAGCCAGGGCCCGATCGCGGTCGCTACCGACACCGCCAACGAACAGCACTACGCCCTGCCGCCTGAGTTCCTCGGACTATTCCTGGGCGAGCGGCGCAAATACAGCAGCTGCCTCTGGCCCGACGGCACCGACACACTCGAGGCCGCTGAGGAGGCCATGCTCGAGCTGAGCTGCGCGCGGGCGCAGATCTTCGACGGCGCCAAGGTGCTCGACCTGGGATGCGGCTGGGGCGCGATGACGCTGTGGATCGCCGAGCGCTATCCCGCCTGCACGGTGACCGCGGTCAGCAACTCCGCCCCCCAGCGGGGCTGGATCGAGGCCGAGTCCCGCCGGCGTGGAGTCGCCGACCGCGTCGAGGTGATCACGGCGGACGTCAACGACCTCGAGCTCGATCGCCGCTTCGACCGGGTCGTATCGATCGAGATGTTCGAGCACCTCAACAACTGGCAGGAGATGCTGCGGCGGATCTCGGGCTGGCTCGAGTCCGACGGCCTGCTCTTCCTCCACGTGTTCAGCCACCGCACCGTCGGCTACCTCTACGAGGGAACCTGGGCCGCCGAGCGGTTCTTTACCGCCGGCGTCATGCCCTCACACGATCTCCTCCTCCACTTCCAGCGCGACCTCGGCGTCCGCGAGCGCTGGGCCGTCGGCGGCCGACACTACTCGCGCACCCTCGATGCCTGGCTACGCAGGCTCGACCGCAACGGCCAGGACGCTCTCCGAATCCTCGAGGACCTCTATGGGAACCGGCAGCGGGCCAAGATCGCGCTCGCCAACTGGCGCCTGTTCCTGCTGTCGACGACCGAGATCTGGGGCCACAACCGCGGCCGGGACTGGATCGTCAGCCACTATCTGTTCGAGCCTCGGGGCTGACCCTTGCCTCGCTAGTGCGTGGCGTCGTCCCCGGCGAGGAGCGCCAGCGCGTGCGGCAGGGCGGGCGCGAGCGCATCGCCGATCTCGCCGATCGACTTCGGGCTGCCGGGGAAGTTGATGATCAGGCTGCCGCCGCGGATCCCCGCGACCGCCCGGGAGAGCATCCAGTGCGGCGTGTGCTCGCGCGAGACGGCGCGCATCGCCTCTCCGATCCCGGGCGCCTCTCGCTCGATCGCGTCGCGGGTCGCCTCCGGCGTTAGATCAGCCGGCCCGAAGCCGGTGCCGCCGGTCGTCAGGACCAGCTCCGCCTCGGAGCCGTCTGCCAGCTCGATCAGCCGCTCCCCGATCGCCGCCCGATCGTCCGTGATCGTCTCGCGGAGGACGACGTCGAGGCCGAGCGACTCGGCGAAAGCTGCGAGCGCCGGCCCGCCCTCGTCCTCAGCCTCACCGGCCGCGCGCGAGGTACTGATCGTCAGTACTGCGGCCCGTGGCGCGGAGGCGGTCATCTGCTCAGGCCCCCCGGCTCCACTCGCCGGACTTCCCGCCGCTCTTGTGGAGCAGGACGACGCGCTCGATCTCGATCCCGCGCTCGAGCGCTTTGGCCATGTCGTACACGGTCAGCGCCGCTACGGCCGCGGCCGTCATCGCCTCCATCTCGACGCCGGTGCGCCCGACGCAGCGAGCCTCGGCCGTGAGCAGGACCGTGCCGGCCTCGGCGTCGACCTCGGCGCTCACGTCGGCGAAGGTGAGCGGCAGCGGATGGGCCAGCGGGATCAGCTCGCCCGTGCGCTTGGCGGCCGCCACCCCGGCAAGGCGCGCGGGGCCGAGAACGTCGCCCTTGGGCCCGTCGCCGCGCTCGATCGCGGCCGCGGTATCAGGGCTCATCCGCAGCCGCGCCTCGGCGACGGCGCGGCGCTCGCTCTCCGGCTTCGAGC
>DATFLZ010000102.1:0-5672 GCA_035267205.1 Solirubrobacterales bacterium
CCGGGAGCAGAAGGTGGGCGACTACTACCACGAGCTCGAGCAGGGCCGGCTACCGATGGAGGGCGTCTCGGGCCGCGTGTTCGATGCGCTCGGGGAGATCCTCGGCACGAGCGCCGAGCGACTGCGCGCGGCGGGCGCGGCGATGCGCCCACCCGAGCTCGGGGCCCACGCGTCCTTCATGCGGGTCGCGTCGGGCGAGGGGCCCGTCGAGGCGCTCGAGGACGCCGATGCGGCGCTCGGCGCGCCGGCGGCCGGGCCCGAGCCCGGCGAGGGGACCGACGAAGGCCCCGACGAGGTCGACGAGCTCTTCACCGGCGGCTAGCCCGCTGCCCGGCCCGCGCGCTTCCGCGGCCCCGACATCTAGCATCGCGCTCGATGGAGGCGATCGACGAGGGGGACATCCACGACCTCGAGCGGCGCGCGATGAGCGTGCTCGTCGAGGCGCCCGACTTCCTGTGGGACGGACGCTCGCTGCCCGTGCCGGTGGAGGACATCATCGATTCCCACTTCGGCCTCCACGTGCGCGAGGTGGCCGACATGTCGACGGCCCCCGGCTGCCCGCCACTCCGCACCGGGCAGTCGCTCTCGGGTCTGCTCCTGGCGGCGCGCCGGGAGATCTGGGTCAACGCCGAGGAGGCGGCGCGCTGGCCCGCCCGGCGGCGCTTCACGATCGGCCACGAGCTCGGCCACTGGGTCCTCCACCGCGACGAGCAGGCCTCCCTGTTCTGCCGCCACGGCGGAGTCGATCCCCAGGAGGATTCCGCCGAGGAGGAGCGCGAGCGCCCGCCGCTTGCCCGCATCGAGCAGGAGGCCAACCACTTCGCCGCCGCGCTGCTGATGCCGAGGCCGATCGTGCAGGAGCAGTACGAGCGGCTGTCGAGAGCGCCGGACACGTTCTGGGAGATGTGCCGGGCCTTCGCCGTCTCCGGGCCCGCGATGAGCCGCCGGCTCCGCCAGGTCATCCCCCCGCGGGGAGCCTGATCCCGCGGGCGCGGCTCAGGCCGCGTCGCCGAGCTCGCCGTCCGCGCGCTGAAAGCCGCAGAGCGCCTCGAGGTTGGCCACCGGATCGCGGATCGCGTCCCCGGCCTTGAACCAGGGGTTGCCGAGGTCGTCCAGGATCGCCGTCGCGGCCCCGAACAGGCGCTTGTGCAGGGAGTTGGCCAAAAGCAGCCGCCCGCGGTCCCCGCTCAACAGGTGCAGCGGGGCGAGGTATTCGTGCCCCGCGGCGCCCGGCTCGGAGACCGAGACGTCGTCGGGCGCCAGCCCGAGCTCACCCCGCCAGTAGCGGCGCAGGGAGTCGGGCCGCAGGCGGATCCGGATCTCCTCGGCCCCGCGCCCCGCCTCCTCCGGAGCCGGCCCCGTGCTCGTGACCCAGCGGTCGGAGCCGACGGCCGGGGGCGCGATCCGCAGCGTCTCCACCCCCTCGACCTCGAAGCGCACCGCCCCGGCGCCGGCCATCGAGCTCAGCGCCACGCGCAGCGCGGTGTCCTCCCGCACGCCCGTGTCGAGGCGCTGGGCGAAGGCCCGTAGCCAGGCGCGGCCCTCGTCGGGATCGAGCAGGGTCTCCGCCGGGGCGGGGTTCTCCGCGCAGGTCAGCAGCAGGTCGGCGTCCGAGCCGGAGGCCAGCACGTGCTCGCGATAGGCCTCCGCCCCGCGCCGCCCCCAGGCGATCGAGCTGCCGTCGAGGCTCTCCGCCTCCAGCCGCAGCTCGACCAGCCAGCCGCCTCGCCGCGGCCCGGCCTCGAAGCGCGGCACGTCGTCGTGCACCGCGAGGACGACCCCGGCGGCGGGCGCGGGGCCGACCGTCACGCACCGCCCCGCGTAGGCGGCGAAGAGCGGATCGCCCTCCGCGACGATCTCGCCGGCGCCGACCACCGGCTCGACCTGATCGGAGCAGAGCGCCGCCAGCGACGGCGTCGGGCCGACCCGCATGTTCCTGCGGCGGTGCTCGATCGCCAGGTGGGTGTGGATCTGCACGCCGTCCCCGACCCCCGCCTGCGGAAGCGCGCCCGCCGGCAGCGGCTGAGCCGGGCGCTGCGGCACCGGCGGCCGGCGGTTGATCCCGGGCGCGAGCGTCTCGGCGGCCGAGCCCGCGAGGCGCTCGACGTGGCGGGTGAGCTCGTCCAGGGGCAGCAGGGGCACGCCGTAGAAGGCGGCCGCCCGCTGCAGGCGCTCCGCGTGGACCTCGCCGGACGCGGGCAGATCGAGCAGGCCGAGCACGCAGGCGCGCTCGGCCCGCAGGCCGGTGCGGTACACGTCCACGGTCCCCCACGCCGCGATCGCCCCGACCGCGTGGCCCCCGTCCCCGAGGAACTCGCGCGGCACCTCGTGCAGGGCGTTGAACCCGCAGACGCAGCCCCGGCCGGGCGCGCGGTGTCGCGTCTCCTTGATCTGACAGCGGGCCTCGTTCGTGCCCCTGACCCACGGGCTGCCCACCACCAGCGGGCGCAGGAGCGCGTCCTCGTCCAGCCGCCAGACGCGCCAGCCGAGGATCGGCTGCGCAGAGTCGGGCGCGTTGCTCCTCGGTCCGGTTCCGCTCATCCCTCTGATCTACCGGGCGGCGCGGACGCACCCGCGCGCCTGCAAGGGAGCCGTCAGGTGGGCAGCGGCTCCCGCTCCGGCTCGGGCTCCGGTTCGGTCACCGGCTCGGGCTCGGGACCCGGCTCCTCGGGCTGCGGCTCCTCGGGCTCGGGAGGCTCCGGCGGCTCGACCGGGTCGGGCCGGGGCTCCGGCTCCCGCACCGGCGGCGGCTCGGGAACGTCCCGCTCCGGCTCGGGCTCAGGGGCGCCCGGCGAGCGCTCCGGAATCGGCTCCTGCCCGGGGGGATGCGCCGGCTCGGGCGTCCGCACCGGCTCGATCCGCACCCGCCGGGAGGGTCCGGGCAGATCGAGGGCCTGGGGGCTTCGGATGGTCCGCATGCCTGGAACGTACCCATCGCGCACGTCGCCAATCGCGGGCGTCACCCGAACTTGCGGGAAGACCCGCAGGCAGGGCGGCCCACGCCGGCCGCGAAATCACCGGGTATGGGTCGCAATGGCCACAACCGCGTGTACGTGATCGAGCTCGAGCGCGCCGCAGGGCCGCGCCGGGATCCCAGGATCCCCTGGGTGTATGTGGGCTCCAGCGCCCGCAGCCCCGAGGACCGCTTCGAGCAGCACAAGCGCGGCTACAAGTCGGCGCGAGTGGTGAAGCGCCATTGGCGCCGCCTGCGCCCCGACCTCTACGAGGACCTCGAGCCGATCCGCGGCAAGCGCGCCGCGGTCGCGGCCGAGCAGGAGCGTGCCCGGGAGCTCGCCGCCGCCGGCTTCATCGCCCACTGCGACGGCACCAGCTACGGGAAGGACACCCGCGCGGCGGACTGGCAGGAGTGGGACCGCGAGCGGCTCGACCCCGTGCTCGGCCACCTCGACGACGCGATCGCCGAGCTCGCCGCCTGCAGCTTCGCCCCGCTCGATCCCGAACCCTGCGCGCAGCTCCTGCACGGCGCCCACGGCTTCTGGGTCCCCGACTACATCGACCAGGACGACCCGCCGCCGAGCTACGGGCTCTTCCCGCACGTGCGCCTGGACGTCCTCGAGGAGCGCGCACGGGAGCTCGCGCCCGAGCCTGCGGTCGCCCCGCGCTGAGCCACCACCGCCCCGAACGTCGATCGCTCATTGCCATACAGGTACGTGATGGACGCCTGGCGCTCGATCGCGTCCCCGCCTATGCGGGCGCGGACTCCTCCTCCCCGCCCTGCGCCTCCAGCCGCCGCTCGATCCAGCGGGCGCCGATCGTGTCGGTGAGGCCGTGGGCGACGATCGAGGCGAGGATGATCAGCGAGGCGAGCTGGAAGATCAGCTCGGCGCCGGGCACCCCGGACTTGAGCACGAAGAGCGCGAACAGCATCGAGGCGACCCCCTTCGGCCCGAACCAGGCGAGGAAGCGGCGCTGGAGCGGCTCGAGGTCGGAGCCCGCGAGCGCGGCCATGATCGCCGCCGGGCGCGCGACGAGCAGCACCCAGAGGACCAGCGCCAGCGCCGCGACCGCCGGGGAGGGCACGCCCGCGTCGATCACCAGCCCGCCGAAGATGAAGAAGGTGACCGTCTGCAGGATCGCGCCGATGCTCTCGTTGAAGTCGTGGAAGGCCTTGGGCGACTCGCGGTCGGCGATCGCCAGCGAGACCCCGGCGACGAAGACGGCGATGAAACCGTTGCCGATCGTCGACTCGGCGAGTCCGAAGGCGGCGAGCGCGATCCCGAGCGCGTAGATCCCCTCGTACTTGGGCGTGAGCCGCACGCCGGGCAGGTCCTCGATCGCGCGGCCGCCGGCGTAGGCGAGCAGGTAGCCGAGGATCGCCCCGACGAACGCCTCGCCGATGAGCTTGCCCGCCTCCTCCCCGGCGCCGCCCTCGCCGACGCCGATCGCGATGAAGACGAGCACGAAGGGAAGCGCGAGCCCGTCGTTGAGGCCGGACTCGAGGTTGAGGACGTGCCGGAGCTTGGCCGGCACCGCCCTCGCGCCCACGACCGCCGAGGTGATCACGGGGTCGGTGGGCGCCAGCACCGCGCCCAACAGCAGCGCCTCGTCCCAGCCGAGCTCGCTGAAGAGCAGCTTGGCCATCACCGCGATCAGCCCCACCGTCGCCGGCAGCGCCAGCACCAGTGCCCGGGCCGTGGGACCGACGTGGCCGACCAGCAGCTCGCGCTCCACGATCTGCCCGTCGCTGAACAGCGTGAAGATCAGCGCCAGCTCGATCGCCGCGATGATCGCCGGATCGCGCGGGCCGATGTCGGTGATCCCGACCGAGTTGAGCAGCATGCCCGCGGCGACGGCGACGAGGCTGATGCTGAGCACGGTCCCCCGGGCGAGCCCCGAGAGCCCCGCGACGAGCATCAGCAGCAGCCCGATCGTGAGCACGATCTCGGGGAAGCTCAGCTCCATCGGCTTTCAGCCTATGCGCGGAGGCCCATGCGCGGAGGCCGAGCCCGGCCCGCGGGCGCAACATAAGATCGCGGCCGATGGCCGATCCCGCTCGTGCGTACGCCGAGACGCCCTACCCGACCGGTCTCTGCCTGCCCGGCCACCCCGACCTGCTCGCCGCCTGCGCCCGCCTGCACGGCCTCGAGCCGGCCGATCCCGATGGCTGCCGCTACCTCGACCTCGCCTGCGGGGACGGGACCAACGCCCTCGCGGTCGCCGACTCGCTCCCGGGCTCCGAATGCCTGGGAATCGACATCGCGTCGTCCGCGATCGAGCGCGGGGAGAGCCTGCGGCGGGAGCTCGGCCTCGGCAACGCCGAGCTGCGGGCGGCGGACCTGCTCGAGGCCGAGGTCGAGCCGGCGTCCTGGGACTACGTCGTGATCCACGGCCTGCTCTCCTGGGTTCCGGAGCCGGTGCGGCGGAGCACCCTGGCGCTGGCCTCCCGAGCCGTGGCGCCGGGCGGCGTGGTGATGGCGAGCTACAGCGCGCTGCCTGGGTGGTGGATGCTGCGGCCGGCCCGGGCGCTCGCCCGTCGCCACGCGGCCGGCGCCGGGCCCGATCCCGCCGACCGCGCCGCTGCCGCCCGCGCGGCGGTGAGGCGGGCGAGCGAGATCGACGACACCGGGGAGGCCTACGCGGCGATGATGGACGAGGCCGTCGAGCGCTACGAGTCGATGACCGACAGCGTCCTCTGCCACGACGATCTCGCC
>DATFLZ010000103.1:0-4196 GCA_035267205.1 Solirubrobacterales bacterium
ATCGCCCGCCGGATGGTGATCCTCGCCTCCGAGGACGTCGGCAACGCCGATCCGCAGGCGCTGCTCGTGGCGACCGCGGCCGGCGCGGCCGTCGATCGGGTCGGGCTGCCGGAGTGCCGGATCAATCTCGCGCAGGCCTCCGTCTACCTGGCGCTGGCGCCGAAGTCGAACGCCTCCTACGCGGCGCTCGGCCGCGCCGCGGCGCACATCCGCGAGCACGGCCTCCAGGACCCGCCCGCGGCCCTGCGCGACGGCCACTACTCCGGCGCCGAGCAGCTCGGCCGGGGAGTCGGCTACGAGTACTCCCACGACCAGCCGGACGCGGTGGGCGGGCAGGCACTGATGCCCGAGGGCCTCGAGGACCACGCCTTCTATGAGCCGACCGATCGCGGCTGGGAGGCCGACGCCGCGACGCGTCTGCGGGAGATCCGCGCCCGGCGGAGCTGATCCCGGCGCGATCCCGCAACTCACCTCCGGCCGGGGTGTTCCAGGGGTGAATCGATAAGCCAAAGCCAGGGAGGCACGGCATGAATACGAGAAGGAAGATGCTCGCTGCGGCGGGGGGAGGGTCGACGCTCTTCGTCCTCGCAGCGTTGGCGGCGGTCGCCGTGGCGGCGACCGTCATCGGGACCGATGGGGATGATCAGCTGGTCGGCAGTCCCGCCGACGATCGGATCGCGGCACTGGCCGGAGACGACACGGTGCGCGCGCTCGCGGGCGACGACCGGGTGCGGGCCGGGGACGGCGATGACCGCGTCGGCGGCGGCCGGGGCGCGGACCGGATCAACAGCGGCAGCGGCCGTGACATGGTCCGCGGCGGCGGCGGTCCCGACCGGATCCGGATCGGCGCCCGGCGCGGCGACTCCGGCGCGGACGCGGCACCGGACAGGGTCGACGATCGCGCGGCCGGCGGTCCCGGCCCCGATCGGATCGGCGCCCGCGATGGGCTCGTCGACCACGTCAGTTGCGGCCGCGGCCGGGACATCGCGATCCTCGACCGCGTCGATGTGATCGCGGACGCGAGCGCGGAGAACCGGAACGGATCGTGCGAGCGCGTTCGTCGCGCCGGCCCACAACCTGATCCCGAGAGCTAGCAGCCGGCCGCGGCGCTCCGTATCGCGGGGCGTCGGCCGGGTGCACTCGGATCAGTCAGGGAGGGAAGCGGCGGCCGGGGCCATTGGTCCCGGCCGCCCGCTGCTTGCGATCGGGGTCTGGCCGCCCAGCCAAATAGACTCGGGCGCATAGGCATGGGCCAGTTGGACTCCTTCAATCCGACCACCGGAGAGTTGATCGCCGCCGTCGAGACGGTGGAGCCCGAGGACGTCCAGGGGATCGTCGGCGATGTCGCCGAGGTGCAGCCGTTCTGGCGCGAGCTCTCGCTCGCCGACCGCGGCCAGTACATGAGCCGGGTGGCCGAGGTGCTCGCCGGCGAGGCCGACGACGTCGCCCGCCTGATCGCGAGCGAGCAGGGCAAGCCGATCACCGAGTGCTACACGATGGAGGTGGTGCCCACGATCGACGGGCTCGGGTGGATCGCCGATGCGGGGGCCGAGATCCTCGACGACGAGCAGATCAAGATGGGCAGCACCCTGTTCTTCACCAAGCGGGCGAAGTTCACCTACGAGCCGATCGGCGTGGTCGGGGTCATCGCGCCCTGGAACTACCCGTGGTCGATCCCGTTCGGGGAGATCGCGATGGCGTTGATGGCCGGTAACGGCGTCGTGCTCAAGCCCTCCGAGCTGACCCCGCTGCTGGGCGAGCGGATCCGCGACACCTTCGAGCGCGCCGGGCTGCCCGAGGGCCTGATCCGGGTCGCGCAGGGGGACGGCGAGGTCGGCCGGGCGCTGGTGGAATCGAGCGCCCGGAAGATCTTCTTCACGGGCTCGGTGGCCACGGGTCGCAAGGTCGGCGAGGCCTGCGCGCGCATGCTCAAAGGCTCGGTGCTCGAGCTGGGCGGCAAGGACGCGGCGATCGTCTGCTCGGACGCCGACCTCGAGAACGCCGTCAGCGGGATCGCCTGGGCCGGCTTTGCCAACGCGGGCCAGACCTGCTCCGGGGTCGAGCGCGTCTACGTGCTCGAGGACGTCGCCGAGGAGTTCCTGTCCGGCCTGGTCCGCGAGACCGAGCGCATGCGGCTCGGCGATCCGCGGAGCTGGGACGTGGAGGTCGGCCCGATGGTCAGCGAGGCCCAGTACGAGCTCGTCAACGAGCTGGTCGACGATGCGCTCGCCAACGGCGCGGAGCGGCTCACCGGCGGTCCCCGCGAGATCGAGGGCTCCCCGGGCAGCTACATCGCGCCCACGGTCCTGAGCGGCGTCAAGCACAAGATGCGGATCATGCGCGAGGAGATCTTCGGCCCGGTGGTGCCGGTGATTCCCGTCGCCAACGAGGAGGAGGCGATCGAGCTGGCCAACGACTCCGAGTTCGGGCTCGGCTCCTCCGTGTGGACGCGCGACCGGCGCAAGGGCGAGCGCATGGCCCGCCGAATCGAGGCCGGCATGGTCTGGATCAACGACCACGCCTACAGCCACGGCGCGATGCAGTGCTCCTGGGGCGGCGTCAAGGACTCGGGCCTCGGTCGCGCCCACTCCAAGTTCGGCTTCTACGAGTGCGTCGACATCAAGCTCGTCACCTGGGAGCCCGGCCACACCCGCAACTTCTGGTGGCAGCCCTACGATGAGACCCTCGGCGAGGCGATCCGCTCAGCCGCGGGCGTCCTCTACGGCAACGGCAGCCGGATCAGGGCGCTCCGTGAGGGCGGCGGCTCGCTGATCCGCACCGGCGCCCGCACCTTCCGCAAGGGCCGCTGAGCCCACCACCTCGCCGAGCGGGCGAGGGCGGGCGCACCGAAGTTGAGGAACGTAGCCGGCTTTCCGCGGCGAGTCTTTGGTGGTACGAAACCGAGCTATGCGTTGACGTTCGTGGTCCACTCGGCTGTCCCGGGGACGTGGGTTACGTTCCTCAACCGGCTGCGCCCCCTCCATGCAACCGCCGCCGCCTGGGCGGCCCGAGCCCCTGGTCAGTCGCGGAGCCCGCGCAGCTCGGCCAGCGCCTGCTGCTCGCCCCGGAAGGCCGGCTCGGGGAACTCGGCCAGGGGGAACCAGCGGGCCTCGCCCGACTCGTCGGAGATCTCGAGCTCGGCGCTCGTTCCGTCCCTGATCCGGCAGCGGTAGGCGACGTCGAAGATCGGCTTGCCCTCGGGGCCGCCGTAGGTGGAGGGGAAGATCCCGATCAGCCCGACCACCTCGATCTCGAGGCCGGTCTCCTCGCGGACCTCGCGCCTGATCGCGTCGGGGCCGCCCTCGTCCGGCTCGACGAAGCCGCCCGGCATGTTCCACTTGCCGCGCTCGGGATCCTGGTTGCGCTCGAGCGCCAGGTAGGAGCCGTCGCGGTCGATCCACGCCTGCACGGTCGGCGTCGGGTTCTCGTAGTGCACCCAGCCGCACGCGGGACAGGTCTGCCGCGGCGGATCGGGCGGCTCGCTGGGCCGCAGCTCGAGCTCGGTCGCGCAGAGCGGGCAGTACCTGAACTCCTCGGCCATGGGCCGCACGGTAGCGAGCGGCCTGCCGCTCAGAGCGGCAGGCGGGCGTGCAGATGGTTGTCGTGGTGGACCAGCGGGACGACTACGTCTGACGGGCCGGTCAGCCCGAGGCTCGGGCCGACGAAGACCTTCTCCGCGCCGGCGGCGACGAACCGGTCCACCAGGTCCTGGGCGAGCTTCAGGTTCACCTGACCGGGGCGCTTCGGCGGTCGCACGCGCTCGTCGAGCCGCGGGTAGTAGACGTCCACGTCCAGCCCGTTCTGGTGGGAGGCATGGCCGATCGAGCCGAACTGCGGGCCGAAGTCGCCGCCCTCGGGCCGGCTCAGGTCCCCGACGGCCACCCGCGGCGCGCTCGGATGGACGCGGCCGAACTCGCGCAGGACGCGCAGGGTCGTGCGGACCAGGCGGTCGGTGCCCCAGCGGCGCCACTCCCGGTTCGGGCGGCGCTTGAGGATCGGATCCCAGCTCGCCCACTCACGGCCCTCGGCGGGGAGCGCCACCCCGCGGACCAGCCGCCCGGAGGCGTGGCTGCCGATCGCCTTCGAGCGGCGCCACTCGATCGCATCCGGGCTCGGCTCGGGGCTTCGCTCCGCGCCTCGAGGGTCCGGGGCCCGGCCGTCGCTGGTCCCGCGCTCCACGTGAGTCGAGGCGGCCG
>DATFLZ010000104.1:0-15534 GCA_035267205.1 Solirubrobacterales bacterium
GAGAAGGTGCTGGTCGCCGTCGGCCGGCGCGCCAACGGAGATCGGCTCGACCTCGAGGCGAGCGGCGTCGAGGCCGACGACCGAGGCGTGATCGCCGTCGATGAACGGCAGCGCACGAACGTCGACCACATCTACGCGATCGGCGACATCACCGGGGAGCCGATGCTCGCCCACCGCGGCTCCTACCAGGGCGTGATCGCCGCCGAGAACGTGGCCGGCGAGGACGTCGTTTTCGACGCCCGATCGGTCCCGGCGGTCGCCTACACGGATCCCGAGGTCGCGTGGACGGGTCTGACCGAGACCGAGGCGAAGGAGAACGGCACCGAGTACGAGATCGGCAAGTTCCCTTGGCAGGCGTCCGGCCGGGCCCTGGCGTTGGAGCGGGCGGACGGCCTGACCAAGGTCCTCACCGAGCCCGGCACCCGCCGGATCCTCGGCGCCGGGATGGTCGGCCCGAACGCCGGTGAGCTGATCGCCGAGATCGTCCACGCGATCGAGATGGGCTCCAACGCCCTCGACGTCGGTCTCACCATCCACCCCCACCCGACGCTCTCGGAGACGGTCAAGTTCGCCGCCGAGGTCGCCGAGGGCGTGGCCACCGACATCTACGCGCCGAAGCGGTGATCGGCGGCGGGTCATGAGCGTTCACGACCCCGGCCGCGCCGCGCGGTCGCCGCGGTCAGGCGGTCCTGGTGAGCGCGCCGATCCGCGTCAGGCGCCGGCTCGCGCCAGGAATTCGAGCAGGGCGCGGTTGAACTCATCCGGCCGTTGCTCGTGCATCCCGTGTGAGGCGCCCTCGATCGTGACCCGCTCGCTCACCGGTAGCAGCTCCTCCAGGCGGTCGATGAGGCGGCGGAACACGACGGGGCCCGCCGTGCCCTCCAGCAGCAGCGTCGGGATCTGGAGCCGCTGGATCGCCCCCTCGTCGAGGGGCGGAAACCCGGCCGGGAGCTGGGCGCGGAGGGTCGGCAGATTCTCGCGCGCCTGCGCGCGACGTGCTTCGGGCAGGGATTCGAATACCTCGCGGCCCAGCAGTCCGTGCGCGACGGTCAGCATCGCGCCCTCGTCGTCTCCGCGGTCGAACCGCTTCTGGGCGGGGGCCATCACTCCCGCTCCGAGCCGGACGATCGCCGCGGCGGTACGAGGACGCCTGAGCGCCAGGGAGAGCAGCTCGGATGGGCGCGGCGGAGTGCTCACGAAGAGCGAGAGGGCCGGCGGCTCCCCGAGCGCCAGGCTCCGCACGAGTCCGGGCTCGCGCAGCGCCGCCAACAGCGCGATGAACCCGCCCCATGAGTCGCCAACGAGGTGGGCCGGTGCCGCCCCGAGCTCGCGCAGCAACGCGAGCAGGTCGTCGACGTGCGGCGGCATGGGATCGGTCGCCCCGGGCTCGACCGGTTCGTTCGGGGGCGAGTACCGGCGGCTGTAGGCGATCACCCGATGGCGCTCGGCGAGCGCGGGCAGCTGGTGCTCCCAGCTTCGCGCGTCGCTGAGGCTGCCGTGGATCAGGACCAAGGGGGTCCCAGCGCCCGCCTCGGCGTACGCGAGACGCACGTCCCCGGCCGAGACATGCTCCATCCGCTCGAGCTCGATCGCGCTCATGACGCGATTATCGGCGCCGGCCGGCCGCCGGTCAAACTGGCTAGCCGCGGCCGCCGGGGATCTGGATCCGCAGGCCGCCGGCCTCCTCGAGCGTGTCCTGGAGGAGGAGGTAGGTGAGCCAGAGCCCGAGCGCGAAGAGCGGCAGCCCGGTGACCACGCGTGCGGCGGCGAGCGGTCCGACCGAGTCACTCAGGTACAGGGGCAGTTGGATCGCGATCCGGAGGCTGAATAGCCCGACCCAGATCCAGCTGGCGAGCGTAAACACGCGGACCCGCTTCGGGTCCTTCTGCCACTCGCCCGACTCGGGAGTGAGGAAAGACACGAAGTAGCCGATCAGCGGCCGGCGAATCACGATCGAGGTCAGGTAGCCCGCGAGCCAGGCGAAGTTGATGAGGATGCCGGGGAGGAAGAAGGTGCTGGCCTCGCCGGTCCGGGCGGCGACGATCGCGCCGATCGCGATGCCGATCAGGCCGGAGATCGCGAACTGGGTCGACTCACCCTTGATCAGGCGCGCGGCCGCGAGCGCCGCGCTGATCCCGACCGCGACGAGGGCACCGAAGACGACGTCGTTGTCGGAGGCCTGCCACGCGATCGTGAAGGCGATGAACGGGAGCGTCGCCTCGGCGACGCCGAGCGGCCCGCCGACCGCCTCGCTGAGCGGCACGCCGCCGACCTTTCCGGACGCGACGGTGTCGTCGAGCTTCCGCGGCTTCTCCTCGCCTCCGGGCTCGGCTGCGCTCACCTGTTCGTCCTCGGCCACTCTGCGACCATAGCTGCCGCGACACCTCGCCCCGCCGCCGGGCGCACGACCCGACAAGGAGACCCTCTTGAGCACAGCCACCGCACCCGACCTCTACGACATCCCCCAGGAGTTCAAGGACTTCCGGGAGATGATCGCGAGCCTCACGAGCGAGAAGATCGCGCCCCGGGCGGCCGAGATCGACGAGCAGGACTCCTACCCGCAGGACATTCGCGAGCTGCTCGCCTCCCACGACATCCTCGGCCTTCCCTTCGACACCGAGTACGGCGGCACCGGCACCGGCACGCTGATGCTTCAGATCGGCGTCGAGGAGATCGCCAAGGCCTCCGCCGCCTGCGCGCTGATCCTCATGGTCCAGGAGCTCGGCACCCTTCCGATCCAGCTGTTCGGCTCCGACGAGCTCAAGCAGCGCTTGCTGCCGGACTGCGCGAGTGGCGAGAAGTCGCCCGCCTTCTGCCTGAGCGAGCCCGATGCCGGCTCCGACCCCGCCGCGATGCGCACCACCGCGGTCCAGGACGGCGAGGAGTGGGTGATCAACGGGACCAAGAACTGGATCACCAACGCCGGCGTCGCCGATTTCTACGTAGTCTTCGCGGTCACCGACACGGAGTCGAAGCGGATCACCGCGTTCGTCGTCGAGGACGACCGCGAGGGCTTCTCGGTGCCGAAGTACGAGCACAAGCTCGGCATCCACGGCTCGCCGACCGGCCAGCCCGTACTCGAGGACGTGAGGGTGCCCGCCGAGAACGTGATCGGCGAGGTCGGTAGAGGGCTCGCGGTGGCGCTGGGAACGCTCGAGCGCACCAGGCTCGGCGCAGCAGCCCAGGCCGTCGGGATCGCGCAGGGCGCGACCGACTACGCCGTCTCCTACGCCAAGGAGCGAGAGGCGTTCGGCAAGCCGATCATCCACCACCAGGGCCTGCAGTGGAAGCTGGCGGACATGCAGACGAAGACCGCGGCGGCGCGCGAGCTCCTCTACAAGGCCTGCGCGCTGGCCGACCAGAACGCGCCGAACCTCGCGACGTACTCCTCGATGGCCAAGCTCTTCGCCTCCGATACGGCGATGGAGGTGACCACCGAGGCCGTCCAGGTCCTCGGCGGCTACGGCTACGTCAACGAGTATCCGGTCGAGCGCATGATGCGCGACGCCAAGATCACCCAGATCTACGAGGGCACGAACGAGATCCAGCGCGTGGTGATCGGCCGCAGCCTGGCGGGTTGACGGACACCGCGCTCTTCGCGGCCAGCCGTCCCTGAGCTGTTGGTATCCGGAGGTTGTGGGACGTCCGGCACCGCCGGCGCGCCTGATCCCTCCGATAGAGCCGGGTCCAGGGGTGGGCGACAGCCCTAGACGAGAACCAGCTTGTTCTGGTCCGCCGCGTCGATCTTCACATTGACCACGGCACCCGGCTGGAGCTGGGGGACCTGAAGGCGGCTTACTACCTGGGTGTGGGTGGTTTCGTAGGTGAAGCCGGCGGCGGTGACGGCGAGGTCCATCTCGATGCTCGGGTTCTCGTTCACGGTCAGGCCGGTGTCGCGAATCGCCTTGATCTCGGCCGTGCCGTCGCGGGCGTTGGGGTCCTGGGCCAGCTGCTGGGCCTCACCCTGGGCGGAGACGTCGGAGAGCGCGCCCTTGGCCATCGAGATGCCTTCACGGAGGCTCGGTCGTGGGTGCTGCTTCTGCACGTCCTTGGCCATCTTGCTCATGTCGCGGAGGTCCTTGAACATTCCCACTTCGGGCCTCTTCCGTCGGTTTGCACCGTGAACCTACCGGAGCGGTCGCCGCCGCACCAGGGGCGCGGTGCCGTCGGCGGGGGTTGTCAGTATCGACGGCCCATGGCGCGATCCAGGAGCAAGCACGTCTGCAGCGAGTGCGGGCACGAGGCGCTGGCCTGGTCGGGCCAGTGCGGCGGATGCGGTGCCTGGAACACGCTCGAGGAGACCGTCGTCGCCCCGAAGACCAAGCGCGGGCCGGGGTCCGGCGGTGACAAGGCTCGCAAGGGCGGCGCCCGCGCGACGCCGCTCCGGGATGTCGCCCGGCCGCAGGAGGCGCGTCTGCTGAGCGGGATCGGCGAGCTCGATCGGGTGCTTGGCGGCGGCTTCGTCCCGGGCTCGCTGGTGCTGCTCGGCGGCGCGCCCGGGATCGGCAAGAGCACGATCACCGCGATGGCCCTCGGCAACCTCGCTGCCTCAGGACGCCGCACCCTCTATGTCACCGGCGAGGAGTCGGCGGCGCAGGTGCGGATGCGCGCGGAGCGCCTTGGCGACGATGCGCTCGCGGTCCCCGCACTCGCCGAGACCGACCTCGCGGCGGTGATCGGCGCGATCGAGGCCGAGGCGCCCGAGGTCTGCGTGGTGGACTCGGTCCAGACGCTCCATTCCGGCGAGTTGAGCAGCGCGCCGGGTTCGGTAGCGCAGGTGCGGGAGGCGGCGAGCGGGCTGATGGAGGTTGCGAAGCGGACCGGGACCGCGATGGTGCTGGTCGGGCATGTGACCAAGGAGGGATCGGTCGCGGGGCCGCGCGTGCTCGAGCATCTCGTCGACTGCGTGCTGGTCTTCGAGGGCGAGCGCGAGCGGAGCTACCGGACCCTGCGGGCGCTGAAGAACAGGTTTGGCGCGACCAGCGAGGTCGGGGTCTTCGAGATGCGTTCCGGCGGCCTGGTGGCCGTCGAGGATCCCTCGGCCCGCTTCGTGGGCGAGGCCACCGCCGCGCCGGGATCGGTGGTGCTCTGCTCGATGGAGGGGACGCGCCCGCTGCTCGTCGAGGTCCAGGCGCTCGTCGCTCCGACCGAGGTCGTGCCGCCGCGCCGGGTCGCAAACGGGATCGACCGCAACCGCCTGGCGATGGTGCTCGCAGTGCTCTCCCGCCACGCCGGCGTCCAGGTGGGCTCCGCCGATGTGTTCGTGAATGTCGCGGGCGGCGTCCGCGTCGACGAGCCGGGCGCCGACCTGGCCGTGGCGCTCGCGCTCGCCTCCGCTCGAAGTGGAAAGCCGCTGGCGCACGCTGACGGCCGACCGCTCGCCTGCTTCGGGGAGATCGGGCTGACCGGTGAGCTGCGAGCTGTCGGCCACCCGGAGCGCCGGCTCGCCGAGGCGGCGAAGTTCGGCCTCGAGAGCGTGATCGCGCCCCCGGCCCCAGCCCCCGATCTGGGCCCGCTGGCACCCGCCAAGACCCTGCGCGGGGCCCTGAAGCGCGCCCGCGCGATCTGCGCCGATGCCGCATCGCCGGTCGAGCCGCTCGACGCGGCCGCCTGAGCCCACCCGCGGTTCCTGCTTGACAGGCGGCATTCCGAGCCATCCACTCGGGATTCGGCGAAAGGCGCCGCTCAACGACCTCTGCCATAGTTGACGGCCTTGATGACGACGCCTTCTTGGGACGAACAGACTGACCCTCAAGCGCGTCAGGATCCCCGAATGCTGAAGGCGCTCGACATGGTCGCGCCCGGCACCGCGCTCCGCGAAGGCGTGGACAACGTGATCAACGCCTCGACCGGTGCCCTGATCGTGATCGGTGAGCCCGAGGAGATCTCCTTCCTGTTCAGTGGCGGTCTCAAGCTCGATGTCGAGTACACGCCGCAGCTCGTCTACCAGGTGGCGAAGATGGACGGTGCGATCGTGCTCGACTCGGAGGCGAAGCGTCTCTCCTGGGCCAATGTCCAGCTGATGCCCGATCCGACGATTCACTCGGCCGAGACCGGCACTCGGCATCGCACCGCCGAGCGCGTCAGCAAACAGACCAAGGCGCTGGTGATCGCGATCTCGGCGCGCCGGGATGTCGTCTCGCTCTACCTGGAGGGAATGAAGTACATCCTTCAGGACATTCCGACTGTGCTCAGCAAGGCGAACCAGGGTCTTGCGACGCTCGAGAAGTACCGCCTGCGACTCGACTCGGTCACCAACCGCCTCACCACGCTCGAGCTCGCCGGCGCCGCGACCGTCTACGACGTGCTCACCGTGCTGCAGCGCGCGGAGCTCCTGCTCCGCACCTCATACGAGGTCGAGCGCTACATCATCGAGCTCGGCGCCGAGGGACGCCTGATCGAGATGCAGCTCGAGGAGACCGTCGTCGGCGTGCTCCCCGACCGCGCGGCCCTGATCCGTGACTACGCCGCGGACGATTCCGAGGCAACCCTCGACGACACCCTCGCGGCGCTCGCTCGCATGCCGCACCCCGAACTTCTGGATCTCGGCCGACTGGCCGAGCTGCTCGGCCATGACCGCAAGGTCAACCCGCACGACCTGCCGGTCTCGGCGCGCGGCTACCGCGCGCTCGGCCGGATTCCGCGCCTGCCGCGGCTGGTCGGCGAGAAGGTCATCCAGGAGCTCGGCAGCCTCGGGGCGATCCTCGAGGCGAGTGAGGCAGAGCTGACCGGAATCGACGGTGTCGGAGAGTCCCGCGCCACCGATATCCGGGAGGGGCTCGACCGCCTCCGGGAGGCCGAGGCATTCGACCGATATCCACAGTTGTGACGAGCGCCCACAGGGCGCGCCGTCCGAGTCAAGGAGGAGAACGATTCCAGAAGTAGCTGAAGCTGATGAGGCGACTGAGGCAGTCCTCGAGCTCGAGGATCTCGATTGCGATTTCGAGGTGGGCGACAACGTCGTCTATCCACACCACGGGGCCGGCGTCGTCCTCACCAAGGAGACGAAGGAGCTCCTGGGGGAGTCACGGGAGTATCTGACGATCAAGATCCTCCACAACGAGATGACCGTGCAGGTTCCCTGTGACAATGCGGGCCAGGCAGGCCTACGCAGGGTGATCGGCGAGGCTGACGTCAAGAAGGTGATCGGAGTGCTCACCGACGACGTCTCCGAGATGCCGAAGAACTGGAACCGCCGGTTCAAGCACAACCGGGAGAAGATCAAGACCGGGAACGTGTTCGAGCTGGCCGAGGTCGTCCGCAATCTCGCGATTCGCGAGATGGAGAAGGGCCTCTCCACGGGCGAGAAGCAGATGTACACGCGCGCGAAGAAGATCCTCGCGTCCGAGTTCATGTACGTCCTCGACAAGGACGACGAGGGCGCTGAGGAGTATCTCGACGAGCTCCTCACCGAGCGTTTCGGCGCCGGAGCGCCGGCCTAGGCGAAGAGCCTGCCGGCAGATCAGGCAACGGCCGTAATCGCGGCCGCCGGCTCCGGGCGGAGGCTCGGAGCCGGCGGCCCGAAGGCCTTCGTCGAGCTCGCGGGTCGCCCGCTGCTCCACCACTCGCTGGTCGCTGTGGCCGCCGCGGAGCGGATCGGCGCAGCGGTGGTCGCCGCCCCGCCCGGCGCGGAGGCACGCTGCGGCGAGATCGCTCGCGCGATCGGCGGTCTCGACGTGACTGTGGTGGCCGGCGGCTCCACCAGGGCCGACAGCGTGGCGGCGGCCCTCGGTGCCTGCGAGGGCGGGCTGGTGCTCGTCCACGATGCGGCCAGGCCCCTTGCCCCCGCCGAGCTGTTCGATGCGGTCGCGGGACGGCTCTCGTCTGAGCCCGAGGCTGACGCGGTGGTTGCCGCAGCCCCGATCACCGACACGGTCAAGCGCGGCCTCGGCCCCCACCGGGCCCCCCCTGAGATGGGCGTCGTCGAGGAGACCGTTCCCCGGGACCGCCTCTGGGCCGCGCAGACCCCTCAGGGCTTCCGCCTCGCAGCACTCCGCGAGGCCCAACGGGCGGCGGAGCGGGAGGGCCGCCTCGCGGAGGCGACCGACGAGGCGCGCCTGATCGAGCTCGCGGGCGGCCGCGTGCTGCTCGAGCCTGCCCCGGCGGCGAATCTGAAGATCACGGTGCCAGCCGATCTCGGTCTCGCCGAGGCGCTACTTGCCGCCTCCGAGCGGGTTTAACCTCACCGAGATGGGGCAGGCAAGCGATCAACCCTCCCGGGGCCTCCGGGGCCTCCGAGCGGTGCTCGCGGCGGCTCTCGTGCTGTCGGCGGCGCTGGCGGCCTTCCCGGGCACCGGTAGTGGGGCTCTCGCCGGCGAGGAGCGCCGCAGCTTCGAGGGCAGCGCCGAGGCACCGCGCAGCCCGACGGGCACCTCGGGTCCCGCTCGCCGTGACGAAATCAGGACTCGGGGTCCCCGCCTGCTCGCCGGGCGCTCCGGGCAGCGCTTGACGGTCAGGGTCCCCGCTCGCGCTGCGCGGAGGGTCGAGGGCCGGGCGATCACGCTCGCGATCGAGCGCCAGGGGCGGGCCGATCCGCGGCATCCGGAGCTGCGCATCCCGGGCGAGCTGCTCGCGGAGCGGACCGTCACCGCTCGCCGCGGCGCCCCCATCCGGGCGTCTTTCCGAGGCCTGAGCCCCGAGCCCGGTCGGCATCTCGTCACCGCTTCGGACGCCGGCGGGTCCGTCCTGGCGGAGCAGCGGATCGACGTTCTCCCCCAGTCGCTTGCCCCCGAAGAGGGGGCGGGCTCGCCCGCTGCGCGGCCCACGCCGCGGGTCGGCGGAGGTGCCGTCAAGAGCGCGCTCTCGCTGGCGGAGGGGACGCTCGTCGATCACGACCTCACCTTCCAGCCGGGCTCGGAGGCCTCGAGCGCCGTTGCGGTCGAGACCGATGACCCGAATCGGGTTCTTGCAGCCACCAACGACTTCGGCGCTCCCCCGCAGTTCTTCGTCTCCGACGAGGGGCTGGCGAGCGGCAGCGTCGGCCGGCGGTTGATGTCGACGACCACCGCGCTCCCCGGCGGCGGAACCGAGTCGATCGCGACATGCTGCGACCCCGCCGTGGCCGCGGACGCCGAGGGCAACCTCTGGGCCGCGGCAGCCTCGGACGCCGGCGCCGGGCGGATCGTGGTCGGGCGGATCGCGAGCGGTGCGAGCGCGTTCGGAGGCGTCTCGACCGGATTACCGGCTGCCCCGGCCGCGACCGCGGCCGAGAAGCCGGCGCTGGCGGTGGCCGACGGTGATCGGATCGGAGCGGCCTGGATCGAGACGCTCGGCGGCCTCCAGAACGTCGTCTACAGCGAGTGCGACATCTCGGGCGATGTGGCGGACTGCGACGATCCGGACGCCTGGAGCGAACCCGTGCCGATCACCGCCGCGGGTGGCCTGTACTCGATGCCCGCGCTCGCGTTCGGCCCGGCGGGCGAGATCTATGCGACCTGGTGGGACGCCGGCGCGGACAACGCGGTCGAGATCGACCGCTGCGCGATCGGGGACGACTGCACCGCGGCCGCCGACTGGGACGAGGACGCCAAGGTCGCCGACCTCGACAGCTTCGACGACGACGGTCTCGGCGGCGACGATCCGTTGCCGCTCTTCTGCCCGATCATCGCCGCGCCGGGAGGCCTGGTCGGTCCGGCGCCCAGCGTCGAGACGGACGCCTCGGGCAACGTCTTCGTCGCCTACTCGGATCTGCGCGACAACGCCGAGGTGGGCGAGGAGACCCGCTGCACCGGCTCGGGCTCGGACAAGACCTTCGATGCGCTGATCGCGGCCGGCCCGGCTCCGGGAACGTTCCCGCTTCCGAATACGGGCGTTCGGCTCAGCGCCGACGGCGCGCTCGACCTCAACGACCACTTCCAGCCGGCGATGACCGCCGACCCCGACACGGGCGAGCTGCACGCCACCTTCTACTCGACCGTCGAGGACCCGGGCGGGCAGCACGTCGATCGTTTCTACGTCAGCTCCACGGATACGGGGCTGAGCTACTCGGCCCCCGCGAAGATCACCGACGCTCCCTCGCGCTTTACCGGTCCGCTGAGCGATGGGATCGACTACGGGACCAGGCAGGGCGCCGACTCGGCGGCCGGCGGGCTCCGAACCACCTGGACCGACAACCGCCCGATCCAGGGCCGGGACCCGGACCTGTACGCGCTCAGCCCCCAGGTCGAGACGACGATCAACTCCGGGCCGACGGGAATCACGCCGAACCCGACCTCCAGCTTCAGCTTCTCATCGGCCGCCGTCAGGGTCCGCTGCAGCCGCGACGGAGGCGGGTTCAGCTCCTGCTCGTCGCCGCTCGTGATCGGCCCGCTCGGCAACGGCCCACACGATCTCCGGGTCCGGGCGAGCGACGTTGCCGGGAACCCGATGGACCTCTCCCCGGCTCAGCGCTCCTGGGGCATCGCGGACCTCGATCCCCCGGAGACGACGATCACGCGCAAGCCAAGAAACCGAACGAAGAAGAAGCGGCCGGAGTTCGAGTTCATCGCCGACGAGCCCGGTGCCCGCTTCGAGTGTCGCTACGACCGCGAGCCGTGGTCCGGCTGCAACCCCCCGAAGCGCAAGAAGGTGAAGGTCGGGCGCCACACGTTCCGCGTTCGGGCCATCGATGCGGCGGGCAACCGCGACGCCAGCCCCGCCAAGGACAAGTTCAAGCGCAAGCGCGCGTGCACGAAGAGAAAGAGGAAGCGGGGGAAGTGCTGAGTGGCGCTCGGGCTCGGCAGGGCCGGGCGCTCAACCGCGAAGCAGCAGGCCGACCAGCACGATCATGAAGGCGACCTGGCCGACGCCGAACGCGACGCCGAGGTTTGCCGCGCCGGCGAGCTCGGCGACGCCGGCCGCGACCGCGAAGGCGGCGAACGAGATGCCGATGACGGGAGCCAGTGCGATCGCTCTAGCCTAGACGGCTGCTCCATCGACCCCCGGCCCGAGGCCACCCTTCGAGATGCTCACCGATTACCACACGCACCTGCGACCGGACGAGGCCGGCACCACCGCCGAGCTGTACTTCACCGCCGAGAACGTCGCCTCGTACCGGGAGGCGGCCCGCGCCGCCGGGGTCGAGGAGCTGGGGGTCGCCGAGCACATCCACCGGTTCAGCGCCGCGCTCGAGATCTGGCGGCATCCCTACTGGGTCGAGGAGGCCCGGGACGATGTTGACGCCTACTGCGAGTTCCTCAGGGAATCGGGACTGCGCGTGGGGATCGAGGCCGACTACGTGGCGGGGGCCGAGGAGCGAATCGAGAGCTTCCTGAGCCGTCGGGACTTCGACTACGTCGTCGGCTCGATCCACTTCATCGGGGAGGGCGCCGTCGACCAGGACCGCTGGGATATCTGGGAGCTGGAAGGCCGTGACCCCGACCGAGTCTGGGCCCGCTACTTCGAGCAGCTGGCCGCCGCGGCGAGCTCCGGGCTGTATGACGTCCTGGCCCATCCCGATCTGGTCAAGGTCTGGGGTGCGGCCCGGCCTGGACCGACGCGCGACCGGCGTCACTTCTACGAGCCCGCTGTCGAGGCGATCGCCGATGCCGGCGTCGCCGTCGAGATCTCGACGGCGGGGCTGCGCAAGCCCGTGGGCGAGCTCTATCCGGCACCGGGTCTGGCGGGGATGCTGGCTGACGCGGGCGTGCCGTTCGCGCTCTCCTCCGACGCCCACCTTCCCTCTCAGATCGGGTACGCGTACGATCAGGCCGTGGACCTGCTGCGCGAGATCGGCGTCTCCGAGATCGCCGTCTTCGAGCGACGGGAGCGCCGCCTGGAGCCACTCGGATGAACATCCGGGTCGGGATCGGCTTCGACAGCCATCGGTTTGGCGCCGACCGGCCGCTGTTGCTCGGCGGGGTCGAGATCCCCTACGAGCGCGGGCTCGACGGGCACTCCGACGCCGACGTCCTCACGCACGCCGTGATCGACGCGCTGCTCGGGGCTTGCGGCCGGGGTGACATCGGCGCCCGGTTTCCCGACGACGACGAGCGCTGGGCGGGGGCGGACTCGATTGCGATGCTCGAGACGGTGGTCGCCGAGCTCGGCGCCGAGCCGGTCAACGTCGATGCGACCGTGATCTGTGAGGAGCCGAAGCTGCGGCCTCACAACGAGCGGATCGGGGCCCGGT
This sequence comes from Solirubrobacterales bacterium, assembly GCA_035267205.1. GTDB lineage: Bacteria > Actinomycetota > Thermoleophilia > Solirubrobacterales > 70-9 > CAXMST01. The sequence continues at coordinate 12,110 of DATFLZ010000104.1, forward strand.
TGAGCGAGGTGATCGGTGCCCCGGCCCATGTCAAGGCGACGACCAGCGAGCGGATGGGCGCGCTCGGCAGGGGGGAGGGCATCGCGGCCATGGCGGTCGCCCTCATCTCTGGCTGAGTTGTACGCACAGACCGCATAAGCTGCGCGCATGGCTCTAGAGACGCTGACGCGCACAGCGCGCAAGATCAAGCTCGGGCAGCTCGGCTCCGCCGCAGACCTGCCGTTCAACCTCCGCGTCCTCGTCGAGGCCGGCGTCGTCGGTCCGATGCGACCGAGCGAGATGGTCGGGGTCGGTGGCGCGCTGCGCCGTTGGGGCGCCTCGCCCGCCGCGGGGATCACGGCCTCGGCGATTCGCCGCGGCGATCAGGTCGGCGTCATCGACGAACGCGGCGCGGTCACGTTCGGCGAGCTCGACCGGAACTCGAACGCGCTCGCGCGGGCGCTGCGCTCGCAGGGGGTGCGTGAGGGCGACTCCGTGGCGGTCATGTGCCGCAATCACCGCGGCTTCGTCGACGCGCTCTTCGCCTGCGCCAAGCTCGGGACTACGGTCCTGTTGATGAACACGGACTTCGCCGGCCCACAGCTCGAGGGAGTCGTGGAGCGCGAGAAGCCGAAGGCGGTCATCCACGACTCGGAGTTCAGCGACCTCCTCGACAAAGCCGCCGAGAATCTGGTCAGGGTGATCTCGTGGGTGGACGACGGCGAGTCGGTCGACCACGACACGGCCGCCGATCTGATCGCATCGAGCTCGACCGAGGCGCTCGACCCGCCGACCGACCCGAGCCGGTTCGTGATTCTCACCTCGGGCACGACGGGCACTCCGAAGGGCGCGCAGCGCAGCTCGCCCGACTCGCTGGGACCGCTCGCGGTGCTGCTCTCGAAGATCCCGCTGCGCAGCGACCAGTCGATCCACATCGCGGCTCCGATGTTCCACTCCTGGGGCTTCCTGCACTTTACGCTCGGCCTCGCGCTCGGCAGCACGTACGTGCTGCGGCGCCGGTTCACGCCGGAGGGCGTCCTGCAGGCCGTCAGCGAGCACCGCACCGACGCGCTGGCGGTCGTTCCGGTGATGCTGCAGCGGATCATGGAGCTGCCGGCCGAGACCCGCGAGCAGTATTCGCTGGGCAGCCTGCGGGTCACAGCAGCGAGTGGATCCGCGCTTCCAGGCGAGCTCGCGATTCGCTGGATGGACGCCTTTGGAGACAACCTCTACAACCTCTACGGCTCCACCGAGGTGGCCTGGGCGTCCATCGCGACCCCCGAGGAGATGCGGGCGGCGCCGGGGACGGCGGGCAAGCCCCCGCACGGGACCGCGGTCAGGATCGTCGATGAGCACGGCAAGGATGTGCCCAGGGGCGAGACCGGCCGGATCTTCGTGGGCAACGAGATGGCCTTCGAGGGCTACACCGGCGGTGACAGCAAGGAGGACCTCGAGGGCCTGCTCAGCTCCGGCGACGTAGGTCACTTCGACAAGGCCGGGCGCCTGTTCATCGATGGCCGGGACGATGAGATGATCGTCTCCGGCGGCGAGAACGTCTTCCCGCGCGAGGTCGAGGACCTGCTCAGTGATCACGAGGCGATCGACGAGGCTGCGGTGATCGGGGTCGAGGACGAGGAGTTCGGCCAGCGGCTCAAGGCGTTCGTCGTCGTGACCGGAAGCAGGGAGCTGGGCGAGGACGACGTCAAGGCCTACGTCAAGGAGAACCTCGCCCGCTACAAGGTCCCGCGCGAGGTCGAGTTCCTCTCCGAGCTGCCCCGGAACCCGACCGGCAAGATCCTCAAGCGCGAGCTGGCGTGACCCGCGCCGCGGAGGCGGTCGAGCTCGCGGCCGCTGAGTAGGATCGACGCGATGCGCGAGGTACGCCTCAAGGACACGATGACCGGCGAGCTCCGGGCGCTCGAGCCCGGGCCTGGGGGCGAAGTCGGGATCTACGCCTGCGGCCCGACGACCTACGGTGCGATCCACATCGGCAATGCCCGGCCGTTCGTCGTCTTCAGCATCCTGCGCCGCTTTCTCGAGCATGAGGGCTACGCACCGATGCTGGTGATCAACCTCACCGACGTCAACGACAAGATCTACGCCGCCGCGCGGGAGCGCGGGGTGCCGTCCGCAGAGCACGCCGAGCAGATGATCGCGGGCTACATCGAGGACACCGATCGGCTCGGGCTCGGCCGACCCGACCACGAGCCGAAGGCGACCGAGACGATGGGCCCGATCGTCGCCCTGATCGAGGATCTGATCGCGGCGGGTGCGGCCTACGAGTCGCAGGGAGACGTCTACTTCAGGGTCCGGTCGCTGTCGAGCTACGGGCGGCTATCCAACCGCGACCCCGACCAGATGGACCAGGGCGAGGAGGCGGGTGCAGAGGAGCTCAAGGAGGACCCGCTCGACTTCGCCCTGTGGAAGGCGCGGAAGGAGGGCGAGGACACGGCGTGGCCGAGCCCCTGGGGGGAGGGGCGTCCCGGCTGGCACATCGAGTGCTCGGCGATGGCGGAGGAGCTGCTCGGGGTTGAGTTCGCCGTGCACGGTGGGGGCTCCGACCTGGTCTTCCCCCACCACGAGAACGAGGCCGCCCAGACCGCCGCGGCCCGGGGCAGGCCGCTGGCCAAGCTCTGGATGCACAACGGGATGGTCGAGACCGGTCCGGAGCAGAAGATGGCGAAGTCGGAGGGCAACATCTTCGGCCTCGCCGAGGCGCTCGACGCCTATGGGGCCGAGGCGGTTGTCGATTTCCTGATCTCGGGCCACTATCGGCAGCCGCTCGCCTTCGGGGCGGAGGCTCTCGAGCAGGCGCGCGCGCGAAACGAGCGCGTTCGCGATTTCTTCCGCTCGGCGGAGCGGGTTCCCCGTCCCGCCGACCCGATTGTGGAGGGCCTGCAGGAGTCGTTCTTCGAGGCCCTCGCGGACGACTTCAACACACCCAGAGCGATGGCCGAGCTCTACGACCTGGTCACCGAGGGAAACCGCAGACCGCTCGCGGGTGCGCACGACGCGGTGGAGGAAATGCTGGAAGTCGTCGGCCTCGGCGCGCTCGCAGCGGCCGGGGGCGAGCAGGCCGACGAGCGCGCGGAGCAGCTGCTCCGCGCGCGTCAGGAGGCGCGCGCGGAGCGCGACTTCGAGCGCGCCGACCGGATCCGCGATGAGCTTGCGGAGCTCGGGTGGGACGTGCGGGACGGGGCGGATGGCGCCCGGCTCGTGCCGCGGAGCTGAGAGGCCCGGCCGTCGCGATGAGCGCCGCCCCCGAGCACGTCGTCTACGGGCGCAACCCGGTCGCGGAGGCGCGTCGGGGGCGCCGGCGTGTCCTGCGCGAGTGGACCGCCGAGGACGTCGGGGCCGGCCGCCTCGAGCAGCTCTGCGGTTCGCCCGATCACCAGGGCGTGGTCGCCGAGGTCGAGCCCTATCCCTACGCCGATCCCGGCGCCCTG
>DATFLZ010000105.1:0-2238 GCA_035267205.1 Solirubrobacterales bacterium
ACGTGCTCAGCACGATCGCGCTCGCCGACGCGGGCCTGGAGCGTTTCGCGACCGAGGACCGCAACCTCCAGCGGACCGCGGTGCGCGAGGTGGAGGAGCCGTTCGGCAAGGGCCAGAAGGGCTCGTCGGCGATGCCCCACAAGCGCAACCCGATCACCACGGAGCGGATCACGGGCCTCGCCCGCGTGATGCGTGGATACGCGCAGGCCGGGCTCGAGAACGTCGCCCTCTGGCACGAGCGGGACATCTCCCACTCCGGCGCGGAGCGCGTGATCCTCCCCGACGCGACGATCGGCCTCGACTACATGCAGCACCTCGCGCGCCGGGTGGCGGCGGAGATGCGGATCGACGCCGAGCGCATGCGCGAGAACCTCGAGCTCACCTACGGGGCGGTCTTCTCCCAGCGGGCGCTCACCGCCCTGCTCGACGCCGGGCTGACGCGCGACGACGCCTATCGCGTCGTCCAGGCCAACGCCCAGAAGGCGTGGGACTCCCGGACGCCGTTCCGGGATCTCCTCGCCGACGCGATCGCCGCCGACACCGATGTCCCGGAGATCGATCTCGACGCCGTCTTCGACCCCGAGGCCTACCTGCGCAATGCGGGCGACGTCTTCGAGCGCCTGGAGGCGATGGCGAGCTAGGGGCCTGGCCGCAGAGGGCGGGCTGGCTGACGGAGGCTGGTGTTTCTATGCGAAAGCGTGGGTCCGGCCGAGGGCTCGGGCCGCGGGGCAGCAGCGGTTGCATAGAGGGGGATCGCAGCCGCTTGAGGAACGTAACCCACGTCCCCGGGACAGCCGAGTGGACCACGAACATCAACGCATAGCTCGGTTTCGTGACCATCAACGACTCTCCGCGGACGCCGGTCACGTTTCTCAACACGAACGCCGCGGGCCGGTCGACGCGCCTCCCTCATTGCAGAGAGCCCGGCGGGCGGTCTGTATGCAGTTGCGCGAGGAACAACGCTGCCGAGCCGGCGCTCAGCCGTCGAAGCTGGCCTGGGTCGGGTTGGCGATGAAGTCGCGGAGGGTCTCCTTGCCGCCGGTCGGGATCGGGGCGCCGTGGGCGAGGAGGATCGCGTCGAACTCGAGGTGGAGCAGCTTCTCCAGGGCGGCGGTCGTCTCGGGCTTGACGCGGTCGGGCTCGTCCATGAGGAAGTCGGGCACGAAGGCGAGCTCGCCCTCCCAGCCGATCACCGCGTCGGCGAGTGCCAGGGCGCCCGGACCGACCTCGATGTGGAGGGCGCCGTCGTCGGGGCAGATGGCGGCGATCGGATGTGCCGTGATTCCGGGAGCCAGCTGATCCCCCCACTCGTAGGGATGGACCGGCTGGTCCTGCTCGAACTCGTGCATCCCCGAGGCCGGGGCCCAGACGCCGCAGCCGAAGACCTCGGCGATCTGCTCGGAGCCGCGCAGATGGTGGCGGTTGGTGAGCACCACCTTCTCCACCCCGCCGTGCTCAGCGAGCGCCTCGAGGAGGCCGTCGGACGGCATCGGATCGATGGCCAGCTTCTGGGCGGGCAGGTAGTAGGAGTGGGCGTCCTGGCGGATCCGGTCGTGGAAGGCCTTCCAGTGGAGGACGCCGTCGATCACCTGGTGAAAGTCGCTCATTGCGGTTAATCCTACGGGCGCCTCGGATCGGCGGGATCGAGGGTTGGTAGGTTCGCGCCATGAGCACCACACTCGAAGAGCTCGAGCTGCACTCGAGCGGCAAGGTCCGCGAGATCTACTACTCCGGGGGCGAGGAGCTGATCATGGTCGCCTCCGACCGGATCAGCGCCTACGACGTGATCCTCCCCGACCCGATCCCCGACAAGGGCAAGGTGCTCACCCAGATGTCGATCTTCTGGTTCGAGCAGACGGCCGGCATCGTCCCCAACCACTTCATCGACCAGCAGGTGCCTGATGAGGTTGCGGGCCGGGCGTTGCGCGTCAAGCGGCTGCAGATGTACCCGATCGAGTGCGTGGTCCGCGGCTACATCACCGGCTCGGGATGGAAGGAGTACAAGCGGGACGGCTCCGTCTGCGGCATCCCGCTCGCCGATGGGCTGCAGGAGTCCGAGAAGCTGCCGGAGCCGATCTTCACCCCGGCGACGAAGGCCGAGATCGGCGACCACGACGAGAACATCGACATCGATCGCGCAGCGGAGATACTCGGCTCGCGGCCGCTGATCGAGGAGCTCAAGCGGATCTCGATCGAGCTCTACGAGCACGCGGCCGCCCATGCGCTGGAGCGCGGAAT
>DATFLZ010000106.1:0-11150 GCA_035267205.1 Solirubrobacterales bacterium
TGATCGCGCTCAAGTTCTTCGCCGGCCTGAGCAACGCCGAGATCGCCGAGGTGATCGGCACGAGCCCGACCAACGCCGGCACCCGACTACACCGGACCATCGAGAAGCTGAGGAGGTCCTTCGATGAAGACGCCTGAGACCAACGACGAGACCCTCGATCCTCGGGTCGAGCGGGAGCTGGATGCCCTCGACCGCGCCCTGGGCGGCGAGGAGGTCGAGCCCGAGTTCGCCGACCTCGCTCGCTTCGCGGAGGGCCTGGCGGGCGAGCGGCCCCAGCCCGAGCAGCGCTGGCGGGACGAGATGGACGGGCGGGCGGGAGAGCGCTTCGGCGGCTCCCGCCTGGGTTCGCTGAAGCGGTGGGTCTCGGGCCTGAGCGGGCGCAGGCTGCTGGTTCCGGCCGCGGGGCTGGCGACGCTGGCCGTGGTGGCGGTTGGGGTCGGGACTTCGGTCGATACCGGGAGCGACGATGTCGGAGATGTCGCGACACCAAGCTCGCTGGACGGGGGCAGCACCGGGGCGCTCCGGGGCGAGGATGCCCTGGGCTTCACTGAGTCCGGCGCGCCGCAGAGCTCCCCCGCCGAGCGCAACTCCGCGGCCGAGGCCCCGCCCGCCGTGGCCGACTCCACCACCCTCCCGGGCCCCGGCTCCGGCCAGAACGCGCCCGGCAAGGACAAGCGGCTTCAGGACCGCAGCGCGTTCCTCGCGCTGAAGACCGGCACCGAGGACGTGCGTGACGTCTCCGACCGCGCGATCCAGATCACCGAATCGGCCGGCGGAGTCGTGCTCTCCTCGCAGCTGACCGAGCGCGAGATGCGGGCCACGGCCACGATCGACATCCAGGTGCCGACGCGTGAGCTCGACGGGGTGCTCGATCAGCTCACGGACCTGGCGACGGTCGAGTCGCTGAACGAGGCGGCGGTGGACATCACCCGGCCGTTCGTGAGCGCTCGCGACGAGCTGCGGGACGCGAGGGCCGAGCGCAAGGAGCTGCTGAAGGCGCTGGGGAACGCGTCCACCGACGAGGAGACGGAGGCGATCCGCAAGCAGCTCAAGCAGGCCCGGCGCGAGATCTCTCGCGCCGAGGCGGCCTTCGACAACATCGCCCGCCGCGCCCGCAACTCACAGGTCGGCCTCGAGATCACGGGCACGCCCGACGGGGGCGGCGACGACAGCTGGTCCCTTGGCGACGCGGCCGACGACGCGCTCAGCGCCCTGAAGACGGTCGCCGGCGTGATGCTGATCGCGGCCGCGATCCTGGCGCCGATCGCGCTGCTGGCGGTCGTGGTGGCGCTGGTGACGCGAGCGGTGCGGCAGGGCCGCCGGGAACGGGCGCTCGACGAGGAGTAGGGGTGCGGGCTGGGCGTCGAGGAACCTCCGTATAGCAACGGCACCGGGACGTTTGGCGGTGGGGCGTGGAGGGTTGTCTCTCCCGCTCCCGTCGTTCCCCCCCCGCTCACCCCATATCTGGGGTGCGGCCCGGACCCTCGGCCCCAGCAGGGACTTGGCTTCCGCGGGTGGCCGGGGATCCAGCCTCATCCGCGAACGCCTGGAGTGGATGAGGCGATCCCCGGACAGGACCCGCGGCCTACCGCATGGTCCCTAATCAAATGGTCCCTAATCCAACGAAGCAGCGGCGCTCAGGCCGCGCCCCTACTCGTCGAAAGGCTCGAAGTCTGCTTTGCGGGCGCCGCAGACCGGGCAGAACCAGTCGTCGGGGATCTCTTCGAAAGCGGTGCCGGCGGGGATGCCGCCGTCGGGGTCACCCTCGTCGGGGTCGTAGATGTAGCCGCACGAGGTACAGATCCATTGCTTGGTTTTTGTCTCAGTCATTGGCCGGGCAGACTAACGAGTCTCTGGGCGCGGGCGCGGGTAGAGTGCGCAGATCGCCGAGCCCGACTCTTCGCCCACCGAGCCGCCCGATCCACTGCCGGCCGCGACGGTGATCCTGCTGCGCCACGGCGGCCGTCACGCCGATCGCGGGCTGGAGGTGCTGATGCTGAAGCGCGGCGCCGATGCCAAGTTCATGCCCGGCGTCTGGGTGTTTGCCGGCGGGGTCGTGGACCCCGAAGACCGCGACGCGGCGGGCTCGCCGCCGGACGGGCTCGACCACGACGAGTGGGCCCACATGATCTGCGGGGCCCGCGAGCTCGTCGAGGAGGGCGGCGTCAGCGTCGAGGCCGCCGGGCTTCGCGCCTGGTCACGCTGGATCACGCCCTTGCCGGTGCCCAAGCGGTTCGACACCCGCTTCTACGTGGCGCGCGCGCCCGCGCACGCGAGGCCCGAGCCGGACCTCGTCGAGATGGACGAGGTCCGCTGGATCGGTCCCGCCGAGGCGCTCCGGGCCGCGGAGGCCGACGAGCTCGACATCTCCTTCCCGACGATCCGCAATCTCGAGGAGCTCGTGGAGTTCCCCGACGCCGACGCGGTGCTCGCCGCGGCCGAGCAACGGACGGTGGAGCCGATCCTGCCGAAGGTGGTCGGCGACCGGGATTCCTTCGAGGTGCTGCTCCCCGGACAGCCAGGCTATCCGGAGGACTGAGGCGCCCCGGACCCGCCCGGAAAGGGGGCCTGGCCGGCGTTCCAGGGGCCCGCCGGGTAGGTGACCACGTTTTCCTCCTCGAGCTCGCGGCGCACCCGCCGGAAGAGCTCGCCGGCGTTCCCAAGTGCGAGGTCGAGCTCCGCGGCCGTGCGCTCCCGCAGCCGCCACATGAACCACAGCTGCCGGTCGAGGCCGCCGAAGTCCACCTCGCGGTCGATCCGCGTTGTCCAGGTCAGGAACGCCGGGCTGAAGAGCTCGCGGAGCGCGATGGGATCGTGATCGGAGGGAACCGTCGCAAGGAAGCGCTTGTTGAACTCCATGCTCTCGAACTCGACCTTGCGCCGCGAGGTCTGGCGACGGAGTAGCTCGTCCGGCCGGGCCTCGATCGACTCGACGTCGAACCGCGGCACCACCCGGGCCAGGTCCGGCATGTGGGCCTTGACGAGGACGGCCTCGGGCAGCACCGTCTTCGACAGGAAGCGCCCGGACTCCCGCTCGAGCGCATCGCAGCTGGAGCCCCAGAAGCCATCCGTGAGCTGGCCGGTGAGGCGGTTCGAGCCGCCGACGCAGAGCGCCGCCGGAGCGTCGCGCGGATTGATTCCGCCGACGGCCTCGTAGACCAGATCGCGGCGCTGGGCGTAATCCCGCACCACCTGCACCCAGTTCTCACGCTCCGCGGCGGCGCTCATCGAATGGAGTCAATCAGCCCTGGGGGTCGGGGAACGGGCCGACCTGCGGGCCGTGGAGGCCGCCGAAGCGACCGGGGAAGTCCTCGGCGAGGAAGCAGGGCGCGAAGCTGGCGCCGACCGGCGGCGTGCCGCCGTCCCCGGCCGTGCGCACGCCCGAGTTGTCGCAGTCGAAGCTCGGGAATATCCCGAGCGATCCCGCGCGGCCCTCGTTGATGATCCGGTCGAAGGGCCGCAGGTAGCCGTTGCCACGGTTGGCCGGCGGCCGGTCCTGGTAGAAGGCGGCCGTCTCCTCGCTGATGTAGCCGAGCTGGCGCAGGGCATGCCGGGCCGAAGGCTGGCCGGGCTGCGGGGTGAGCGTGCCGGAGAGCGCCGCGGGCGGCGAGGAGAGGAAGTCGGTGATGCTCGTCTTGTAGAACTCGAGCCAGTTGACGACCGGGTTCAGGTTCGACAGGAACGGATCGAGCGAGTTGAGCAGCGGGCGGGCGCCCTTGAGGAACTCCGCGAGGTCCGGCAGGCCCCTCTTCGTGGCGCGGACGAGCGCCGCCAGATCGTTCGAGAGCAGCTTGTCGAGATCCGGAGCGAGCTCGCGGACGCTGCGCAGGGTCGGGCTGAGGTCGTCGGCGACCGGCTGTAGATCCCTGACGAGCGGCAGCGTGTCGGCCTGGAAGGCGTCCAGCCGGTCGAAGGTGGCACGGGTCTCGCGCTCGAAGGTCGGGAACACCTGGAAGGTGTCGCGGAGGGCCGCCTCCTCGGAGGCGAGCGCATCGAAGGTGTTGTTGGAGTTGACGATCACGCCGGCGAGCGCCTGCTCTCGCTCGGTCAGGGCCTCGAAGACCTCGCCGGTATCGCGGACGAGGCCCTTCAGCTCCTGCTTCTGGCGCTTGAGGATCGTCAGCACACCGGAGGCGTCGTTGAGGAACGGTCCGAGGTTGCCGAAGCCGTCGTTGAGGTCCTGGCCACGGCCCTGGATCGCCACCGCGGCGTTCTGCTGCCAGCGCTGGAAAGAGGCGCGGGTCTCGTCGTCGAGCGCGTTGAAGATCTCGTCGATCTGCACCTGACTCTCGACCAGGGCCGGGGACGGCTCACCGCTCTCATCGACGCCGAAGAAGTCGCCCTCGGGGACGGGCTCGACGCGGCCGATCTCCGCGTCGGTGTTGTTGGCAGCCGCGCCCAGTGCGATCGGCTCGCCCACGCTGTCCGGGTTCGTGCCCGAGGTCAGCTCGACGTAGGTCTCGCCGAGCAGCGTCTTCTGGCGGAGAATCGCGCGCGCGTCGTTGGAGATCGGCGCGAACTCCGGCTCGATCTCGATCTCGGCCTCGGTCAGATCCTGCCCCTCGAGCCGCTTGTCGATGGGCGCGAGCTCGATCGACTTGACCTTGCCCACGGATACGCCACCGATCCGGACGTCGGACTCGACGGCGAGCTGCACGGCCTCGGGGAAGTAGGTCTTCACGCGGTAGCTCTCGGGCTTGAGCGGGACCGGGCCGCCGAAGGCGACCCAAAGGAAGAGCAGCAGGCCGAAGCACGAGAGCGCGAAGCCGACGGCGATCAGGATCCTGCCCACTGAGGGAACTGACTTCTGCATCTCAGCAGCCCCCCGCGAAGGGTCCGGTCGGAGCGAACAGGGGTGAGAGCCCGGTGACCAGCGGGGCGAACGGGCTTGCCCCCAGCAGCGAGAGCGCCTCGTCACAGCCCATGGTCACGTAGATGCGGCGGAGGAAGCCGTTCGCGTCGCCCGTGGAGAAGACCGAGTTGCCGTTGTGGCCGAGCCAGGCGGCCCAGTAGAGGTAGCCCTCGTCGCGCCCGGCGGTACCGGGGGGCTCGGCGCCGCTCGGGTTGTAGGCGGCCATGTTCCCGAGCCTGTTGATCCGCTTGCCGACCACGGTCAGCGGGGGCGCCGCCTTGCTGAGTCGCTTGGCGGCGGTCTTCAGGTCGGGGATCGGCTCACGGGCGCTGCGCACGAACGGGCGGATCTGGTTCCTGATCGGCCCGGTGACGTTGTTGGCGAGCTGCCGGGTGGAGGTGTTGACCTCATCGAGGTTGCGCGCGAACGGCCGCAGCTGGTCGAAGGTGGGGCCGGCCTCGGCCGCGAACGTCGAGACGTTGTCCAGCGCCACGCGGGTGTCCTCGAGCACGCCCGGCAGCAGGGCGACGGCGCGCTGGACGTTCGGATCCTGCTCGGCGACGGCGCCGAGCGCCACGGACGAGGCCTCCACGAGGCGGGTGATGTCCCGCTCGGACCTGCCCACCTCCTCGGTCAGCAGGTTGAAGTTGGTGACCAGGCGTCGCAGGTTCGCCTTCCGCTTCGCGACCTCGACGTTCAGCTTGCGGAAGTCCTTCGTGATCGGGCCGAGCGAGCCGAGGACCCGGCCCAGGTCGTCGCCACGGTCCTCGAGACCCCTGCCGGCGCCGGTCAGCAGCACCCGCAGATAGGCCTGCGTGTCGCCGTCGAGCGCGTCGAGGATCTCATCGAGGTTGACGTCCGGCGCCGTGTTCCCGAGCGGCACCGTGCCGCCCTCCTCGATCTCGCCCGCGCTCCGGGTGCCCGGATCCATCTGGAAGAACATGTCCTTGAGGCCGGTGGTCGGGCGCAGGAGGATCGTGGCGTCCTCGTAGACGGGCAGGTAGTCGCGATCGACGCCGAACGTGACCACCGCCTTGCCGTCCTCGAGCGCGACATCGTCCACGTCGCCGACCTTGACGCCGGCCACGCGCAGGGTCTGGCCCTGACCGGGGACGACCGCCTGCGCGGTCTCGAACTCGGCCCTGAGCTCGAAGGGACGCTCCTCCAGCACCGGAATCCGGAGCCGCTGCTCCTGGACGATGATGTAGGCGACCGTGATCCCCGCCGCGAAGAGCAACGCGAGGGCGACGAAGTCGCGGAGATGCTTGCGGACCACGGTGCCCATCAGTTGCCGTGCCTCTTGTAGAACTTCCTGGCGTCCTTGCCGATCTGCTTCTCGATCTGCTTGGCCTCTCGGTTGTCGCCCGCCTGCTTGGCCGCCCCGAAGGCCTCGATCTGATCCGTGATCGCCTCGGAGTCCCGCAGGACCTTCGCGGGCTCTCCGCCGCCGGACCCGGCCGCGGCGGAGGTGGGCACGGGGCCCTGGGACGGAGGGGCACCGGCCGAGGCGCGGAGGTCGGGCGTCTCCTGGTTCTCACACGGCGCGCTGGGCTTGAACGGCGTCTTCGCCGAGTCACCGGGGCCCGGTACCGCACCAAGCAGGTCGAACGCTGAGGTGCCCGCGAAGACCTCGCCCTCCGCGCTGGTGGTCGTGATCACGTTGGTGATCGTCGGCCCGACCGCCGGCGTGTTCGTGCCGCCGCCGCCGGCGACCCGGATGTACTGGCCGTTCGCGTCCCCGGAGCGGCTCTCGCCCGCGATGCCCGCGAGCCCGTAGGCGGTCTCCTTGTAGACCTCGCCGACCGCCGGGTAGGGGTAGCCGGCCGGGCCCTCGACCTCATCGAGCGACCAGGGGATGATCACCTTGTTGAAGCAGCTGGACAACGCGCGGGTCTCCTCGAGGAAGTCCGGGGTCCGCTTGGCCAGCTTCGCGAGCTTCGGAGCGGTCGGGACGAGGTCCCTGGCGAGACCGCGGAGCTCGCTGCGACGTGAGAGCAGACGCACCTGCTTGATCAGCGGGATCGCCGCGTCGAGGGTCTCGGGGCCGCTGCGCACGCCGGGCAGAATCTCGCGCGAGAAGGCGCGGAGCGGCGGGAAGGCGGCGTTGAGATTGGCCAGGGCCGGGTCGGCGGCGTCGAGCACCTGCGGGAGCTCGATGATCGCCCGCTCCAGCGCGGCGTCCTCGGCGGCAAAGCTGCCTGCGACGATGCGGAAGTTCGTGATCGTGTCCTGCAGCGCCCGCTTGTTGCGGCCCAGCCCGCGCAGCACCTTGTCCAGGTTCTTGATCAGGTTCGAGAGGTCGTGCGGATTCTCGCCGAGGACCGCCTCGTTGACCTGCGAGGTCGCCCGGAAGGAGCCGGGCGAGGCCTTGTACAGCGTGCGGAAGGACTCGGCGCCGCCGGCGTCGATCAGGGCCTCGCCGAACTGATCGAGGAAGAGCTGCAGATCCTGGCGCGAGTTCTGCTGGAGCGAGCCGGTCAGGATCTGGTCGAGCTGCACGGAGTTGCGCGTCTGATCGGGGGAGAACGGCGTGCCCGGGTCGGCCTCCGGCGCGCCCGGGCTGCCCGGGTTCACGTCCACGAACAGGTTGCCCTCGAGGAACAGGCGGGGACGGAGCGAGAAGCGCGCGTCCTCCTTCAGCGGGAGCCCCTCGTCGCTGATCTCGATTGTCGCCGTGGCGCCGGCCTGGGCCGACTCGGTGTCGGGGTTGGCAGCCCCCTCGCCCTCGGCGCCCTCCTCGGCGCTGCTGCCGTCGCCGCTCCCCGGCGCGAGCGGCTCGACGGAGGTCACCGTGCCGACGTTGACGCCCGCGATCCGGACCGGGGAGTTGACGCGCAGGTTCTGGGCCGACGCGAAGTTGACCTGGAACTCGGTCCCGCCGCCCCACGGCACGTCCTTCGTGAACGCCAGGTACGCGGCGATCGTGAGAATCACCGCGGCGATCACGCCGATCGCAACGTTCGAGAGGCCGCGTCCCTCACCGCTGCGCATCAGGGCTGCCTCCCCCCGACCCGGGTGTCCTTGAGGATCCTGGTGCCGTCCCGCTTCCAGAAGGCGGTGGTCGGGCCGCGGTCGCCCGGCAGGTCCGGCTTGGCGACCGCCGGGTCGCTCGCCGGCTGGCCGGGGACCCGGAAGTTGCTACCGAGCAGGTAGCCGGTCTGGCCGGACTGGCAGTCGCTGCCGTCCTGGCCCGTCGGGCCGGTCGGGTTGCCGTGCAGGATCGGGAGCTCACGCGGCTTGAAGACGCCGGCGTCGAGCGGGTTGGGCGCCGGCCCGGCCTTGCCGTTCGCCTGCAGACCCGAGTAACCGCCGATCGACAGGCCGGTCTCGACCTCGCCCGGAACGCTCAGCGGGACGCCGCCCGCGCTGACCGTGAGCGGCCCGGGGGGCGTCGCGATCAGCGCAACGCGCTGCGTGAAGCCGCTCGAGTCCTTCTCGCTGAGGTGCTCCGGGAGCATGGTCATCCAGTAGTTCCAGTAGTTGCAGACGGTCTGTGCCGGAACGACGAACTCGGCCAGCTCGTCGGCCTTGGCGAACGTCTTCTGCAGGCGCTGCAGGCTGGTCAGCGTCGTCGGCTGGTCGACGAGGTTCTCGGTCTGCTTGAAGACCGTGCGCAGATCGCGGTTCATGCGCGGCGTACGACGCAGGACCGGGGCGCCGTTCCTGACCGCGCTGTTCAGGTCGGGAAGCGCGAGGCGGAGCTGGCGCACGCCCGGGCTCAGCCGCTCCGAGAGATCGGTGAACTCGGCGAGGAAGACCTGCTGGGCGGGTAGCGTCCGGATCCCGGTCGCCAACGTCGGCGGCCCCTCCTGGATCGTCTCGGCGAGCGCCTGCGTATCGGCGCTGATCGCCCCGAAGGCGATCGCCATGTTCGTGAACAGGTCGGCCTGCTCGGTGGCGACCGGGGCGACGATCCGCGCCGCGTCCCCGAGCTCCGGGAACAGGCGCTTGAAGCGCGTGCTGGGGCTGCTGAGCACCTTCGCGACCGGCTTCAGGTTGGTGAGCAACGGGTTGAGGGACTCGACCGCGAGGTTGAGCGAGGCACCGCGGCCCGCGAGCGCGTCACCGAACCCGAGCAGGCTCTGGCGGCCGGCGTTGCGGGTCCGCTGGTCGAAGGTGTTGCCGATGTCGTCGAACTCGGTCTGGTCGATGAAGGTGCCGTCCGCCGCCTCGGGGTTCTCCGCGGCCTCGTCGAAGGAGAGGATCTGCTGATCGTCGTCCGCGGCGGAGTCGACGTCGTTGGTCCCGTTGAAGAAGAACCCCTCCTCGGCCGGTGGGCCGTCGCCCCGGGTGATCTCCAGGTACTTGAGGCCGAACGCGGACTTGTAGCGGACGCGGAAGATCGAGTCCTGGGGCAGCGGATCGACGTTCTCGTCGAGCTTCAGCGTCAGCCGCGCGACGACGTCCCCTGGAGCGTCGACTGAGGTGTCGGAGTCGAGCTCGGCGCCGGAATCGCCCTCGGCGGCCCCCTCGGCGGAGACGCCCTGGTTCGGCTCGTCCTCCCCGCCCGGACCGCCCGCATCGGACACCGAGACCGCGGTGATCGCCTCGACGACCCCGACCCGATTGCCGCCGATCCGCACCTCGTTGTTGCGGACCAGGCGTGAGGCGTTCGGAACGTCGACGCTGACCCGGTAGGTGGGCACGAACGGCAGGCCGTTGTTGGCGTTGTAGGCGAGGAAGACCGCGACCACCACGATCAGCGTCGTGATCGCGCCGACCATGGTCGGCGAGGAAGCCAGCGCCTGGAGCGGCGAACGCCTCATCGGTGCGCCTCCGCGGTCTCGTGGATGTCGGTGAAGCCGGTCATCGGTCAGTCGTCGAAGAGGAAGCCGAGGTCGCCGTCGCCGGGCAGGCCCTCGCCGCCGCCGTCCGAGCCACCGTCCCGGCCGGCGGCGCTGGTGTTGGCGGGGTTGCAGATCTCGAGGTCATCCGAGCCGTCGGGGCAGACGGAGCCGGGATACGGGTCCTGCCGCACGTTCTGGTTGATGCCGGGCTGATTCGGCCCGAGCCAGGCGACGCAGCGGTCCGCCTCGGTGATGTCGGTCGTGATGCCGCCGCCGGCCGCGGGCACGTGGTCCTCGGCGTTGTATTCCGCGCACGGGCCGCTCCCGACCTCGAAGATCGAGAAATGGAGCAGGTGGCTGATCTGGTCGTACTGGGTCAGCGCGCCGGCCTGGTAGTAGACGTAGTTGAGCAGGCCCTCGAGGCCCGTGTAGCCGGTCGGGGCGCTGCGGCCGCTGTCGGTGGCGGCGCGCGAGTCGACCTCCACCGCGCGGCCCGGATCGTTGATGTCGTTGAGGAACTTGCGCAGGTGATCGGCGGCCGAGAAGGCCTGGCGGCTCGACTTCTTCAGCTGCCTGATCTCGTCCGCGCCCTTGTTCAGCGCTCGCCTGCCGACGACCGCGGCGTCGCCGAGCGTGACCAGCGACCTGGTGCTGGCGGAGTTGAAGTCCGGCAGGTTCTGGGAGAGGGTGTCGAGGCCGCCGGCCGACGCGCGCAGGTTCCGCAGCAGCGGGGTCTGGGTGACGGCGAGGTCGTTGAGCTCGACCATCGTCGGACCGAGCTCGGCGAGGAAGTCGTCGAGGTCGCGGAAGTTGGCCGAGAGCGCGTCGCGGTTGTCGGCGCCGACCTCGGCCGTGACCTTGGCGTTCTCGATGAACCTGACGACGTCCCTGCGGCGCTCGGCGAGCTTGGACATGATCGTGTCGGAGTTGACGTTGAGGTTCTTGATGATCCGGTTCTGGCCGGCGAGGATCCTGGTGACCTTCCGGGCGGACCGCAGGGCGGGAGCGCCGCGGCGGATCGCGGCGTTGAGGTTCTCCGGGTTGCCGGCGAGCGCGGTGCCGAACTCGTTGATGATCAGCGAGAGTCGCTCCTTGAAGGGCTGCCGGAGTCCGCTCAGGACGAGATCGTTCTGGACGGTCTGACGGGTCTGCTCGACCGGGACGTCAGGGTCCCCGACCCGCTCGTCCTCGATGCCCTCGTCCTCGTCGAGGGGGGCGCCCTTCGGGATGCAGTCGATGAAGTACTCCGCGATCAGGGACTGCGGCTCGGAGGAACAGATCGTCTCCTCGCCGAGCGTCGAGAGCGGCCCCGAGAGCTTCACGCGGACCACCGCGGTCTTGTCGGGGCTGATGAACAGGTCCTCGATCACACCCTGCTGGACCCCGGCGACCTTGACCTCGGAGCCTTCGACGAGGCCGAAGGCGTTGTCGAACTCGAGGTAGTAGGTGTGCTCGTCCTCCCCCACGGCAGTGGCGGCGAAGGCGAAGGCCCCTCCGAGGATCAGCGCCGC
>DATFLZ010000107.1:0-2280 GCA_035267205.1 Solirubrobacterales bacterium
CTGGCCGAGCCCGGATGAGACGTCGCCTGGTCTCGGTCGTCGTCGGCCTCACCGCGCTGATCGTGGTCGGCTTCGCCGTGCCGCTGGCGATCGTCGTTCGCGAGATCCAGCGCGACGACGGTGTCGACGCCGCTGTCGCGACCGCCTCCTCGATCGCCGCGTTCGTGGACAACGACACCCCCGTAGCCGAGATCCGCACGCTGATCGACCGGCTCGGGGTTGAGAACCCCGAGTACGAGGTGACGGTCTATGCCCGGGACGGCAGGGATCTCGGAGCCGACCGCCAACGCGACGAGATCGTCGACCTCGCTTTCGAGGGACGGGAGACGACCGTGCGCGAGGACGGGGGCCTGGTCGACTACGCGCCCAACAACGGCCCCTTCGCGGGCCCGTCCGACTTCGTGATCCGGGTGGAGGCGCCGGCCGCGGCGATCGAGCCCGACCTCAGCTCCTTCTATCTGGTGCTCGGCTTGAGCGCGCTGCTCGCCGTCGGCCTCGCCGCACTGAGCGGGGTCCTCGCGGCGCGCTCGATCGCCGCCCCGACCCGGCGGCTGACGGAGACCGCGCGACGGCTGCAGCGCGGCGATCTCGACGCCGAGATCGCCGAGGAGGGCCCAGAGGAGATCCGCGAGCTGGCGCGGACGCTGGCTCTCCTCAGCGCCCGGGTGCGCGAGCTCCTGCATGCCGAACGGGAGTCGGCCGCGGATCTCGCCCATCGCCTGCGAACGCCCCTCACCGCGCTGCACCTGGAGCTGGAGGCCCTGCCCCGCGGCGAGGACCGCGACAGGTTGCTCGCACGGGCGACCCGGCTCGAGCGCGAGCTCGGGGAGGTGATTGCGGAGCTTCGCCGGGAGGCCGCGGCAGTCCCGGAGCTCGCCGACATCCGCGAGGTGGTTCGCGAGCGGGTCGCCGACTGGGCCGAGCCGGTCGCCGACCGCGGCCACCGACTGCAGGCGAAAGCCGGGCCGGCCGGCGTCCGGCTCGTGGCGGTCTCGCGCGCCGACCTCGAGGCCGCGATCGACGCCCTGATCGACAACGCCCTGACACACACCCCCGCAGGAACCGAGATCCGGGTGGCGCTCGCCGACGACGACAGCGATCGGGTTTTCACGGTCTCCGACGACGGGCCCGGCTTCCCCTCCGCCGAGGTCGGGGAGCGTGGCGTGAGCCGCGCCGAGTCGAGCGGCCTCGGGCTCGACATCGCCCGGCGAACGGCGGAGCGTGCGGGTGGCGGCGCACGGCTGGGAGCGTCCGAATCCGGCGGAGCGCTGGTCGAGTTGCGGCTGCCGAGCCCCCCGGGCGGCTCGACCGAGGCGAGTTAAGGAAGGTTTCAGGTTGCTCCCAGGAGCCGCTAGTGCGGCTCAGCGGAGACTCACTCCAGACAGCGAACCCGCCCACGTGGCGGAGAAGGAGTGAGTAATGAAGGACCGGAACTACAACCACGACAGGCGCCCCAGGATCCTGCCCGCCGGCGCTCTCGCAACGCTGCTCGCGGTTCTCGTCGGCCTGGTTGCGACCACCCAGGCGCTCGGCAGCGGATCCGCTGGCGGGCAGACCCCTGAGCTCGGAAGCCTCGACCAGCAGGTCGAGTACCTCCGGGAGGCGCGCGAGCGCCTCGACGCCGACGGCGAGATCGGTGCGGGCCCACGCGCGCCGCACCAGAAGGGCGCGGCCGCCGCCGCCCCGGGAGCGGGGGCATTCCTGCTCCAGGGCGTGCTCCGCGGGCTCGGCACCGTTGGCACCGACGCCGGAATCCAGGGCATCCTCGCGGCGCTCGGAAAGGACACGACCAAGACGATGCTCGACGACGTGACCACGTCGCTCGACGAGCTTCACACGAAGGTCGAGGCGATGGCAACGCGGATGGAGCAGCTGTTCTCGGAGACGCAGTTCAAGGACACCCACCGCGACCTGCGCACCGCCTACGACGTGGTCGATGGCCACGCCCGCTCGATCGCCGGCTTCGAGAAGAGCGGCACGGACCCCTCGGACCTGCAGCTCAACAACATCGCCAAGGACAGCTACACCGCTGTCTCGACGATGCGCGGGCTGCTGACCGACAGCAAGACGGGAGCGATCCCGCTGATCCTGGCCTCCTACGGCAAGGATGCGCCGGTCTCCACGGGCACCGAGCCCTGGGAGCGGGTCGATACCTACCGCGGCCACTTCCTCGCCGCGCAGGCGCTGGCGGTGACCAACCTCGCATGGGTCGCCGACAGGGACGCCTCATACGAGTCGTCTCACCTCGACCCGGCCGCGGACATGCTGCGCACGACGCAC
>DATFLZ010000108.1:0-11754 GCA_035267205.1 Solirubrobacterales bacterium
CGTCGGAAACGTCAAGCGGCTCGATCGCCCAGCTGATGACGAGATAGGCACCATCGTTATCGACGGGGAGGCGCGCGGTGAACGACGGAAGGTTCGGGTCCAATTCAACGACGCCGACTACCATCGCGCGCTCTCGGCCCACGACAAGCGGCGGGCGGTCTCGGTGGTGGGCACTCTCCAGAAGGCTGGCCGGAAATGGATCCTCCTCGACCCCCGCGAGCTTTCGATCATCGAGTCCTGAGCACCGCGAGCCAACCGACAAGGCCGCCGCTCCATGCGGCACGGGCCGCACAGCGAGTTGCTGTAATGGCGGTGGGGCGGGGGCGCGACGGGGGCGCGCTCCGAAGGCTCCGACGTTCGCATCGGCAGAAAGCCACGATTACCAGGGGTTACGCCATGCCGGAGGAGAGACTCGAACTCCCGACACGCGGATTATGATTCCGCTGCTCTAACCAGCTGAGCTACTCCGGCGGGGAGCGGGAATCGTAGCGGCGTGGCCGACGGGGGCGAGGCCGCGAAACACCCCGGCAACTCGTGGCGCGCCGGCGTGGGGATGGTGGTAGTCCGAGCGCTCAGCCGGGGATGTCGAGCCGGAGCAGCTTGGCGCCGCCGGCGAGTACCGGGAACGCGAGCTTGAGCGGCAGCGGCCCGGGCTGGATCAGGTCGCTGTGGCGCTGCCAGAGGACCGCCATGCGGGCCGCGGCGCTGAGGCTGTTCGGGCTGACCGACTCGATGTCGTGACTGAGCGCGGCGACGGCGCGGATGTAGGGCTCGAAGTCGTGGTGCGGGTCGTGGGTGTTGCGGATCACGACCTCGCCCGGCGTCTCGTTGCGGAACGTGTGGACTTGACCCGGCTCGACCTCGACCGCCTCGCCGGCGGCCACGGCCCGCCACTCGCCGTCCAGCTGCATCTCGAAATCGCCCTCCTCCACCGCGAAGATCTCGGTGGCGGTGGGATGGGTGTGGGGAGGGGGCGCGCCGCAGCCCTCTCTGAGCCGGAAGCGCATCACAAGCGAATCCTCCGGGCCGCCCGGCCGCTCCAGAACGGTCATCTCGCTGCCGTCGTACAGGGTGAAGGTGTCGGGCCCCGCCATCGGCGGCCGAATATACCGGCGACGACGCTGGGAGGCCGCCGCACTTCCTCAGAACCCGCGCTTCTCCTTGGCCTCGTTCACGGCGCGCATCATCTCCGGGTCGCGCTGATCAATGGCGACGTGGACCTTGTGCGCGTGCCAGCCGACCAGCAGGGCGAGAATCGCCGCCACGATCGTCCAGCCAAGTAGCTCCTCGGGGGTGAAGACCCCCATGATCAGCCCGAAGAGGTAGAGGGCGATCACACCCCCCGCGAGGCCCCAGAACCAGGGGCCGATGATGTTGGCGATTTTCCGCAGCTGTTCCAACGCTCCTCGGTCAGGAAACATACGCAGAGCGACGCCCGCATGGATCGGCGCCCAGTACGGGAGCGTATCCGGGGAAACCACGGAGTGCCGCCGCCTCGGGCCCGAGGCCAATAGGCTTGGCGCATGACCGATCAGGCCGATCTCGGGCGCGCGGTGAGCGCCGTCGTCAACGACTGCCTGCGCGTCCGCGAGGGCGAGCAGGTGCTGGTGGTCGCCAACCCGGCGACGCTCGGTCTCGGCGAGCGCCTGCGCGGGGAATCCGGGCGCGCCGGAGCCGATGCGGTACTCGCGCTGATGGCCGAGCGCGCCTCCCATGCCGCCGAGCCGCCGGATCCCGTCGCCGCCGCGATGGCGGCTGCCGACGTCGTCCTCGCGCCGACCGTCCAGTCGCTTTCGCACACCGCCTCCCGGAAGGCCGCCTCCGAGGCCGGAGCCCGGATCGCGACCCTTCCCGGCGTCACCGAGCAGATGCTCGCCCGGGTGATGAGCGCCGACATGGAGGAGCTCCGCCGCAAGGGTGGAGCGGTGGCCGATCTGCTCACGGCCTCCGAGGAGGCGCGGATCACCTGCGCAGGCGGCAGCGACTTCCGCATGGGCCTCACCGGCCGCGACGCGATCCCCGACGCGGGCGAGCTCGGCGGCGACGCGGCGTTCGGCAACCTGCCCTGCGGGGAGGGCTTCATCGCGCCGGTCGAGGGCACGTGCGAGGGCACCCTCGTTGTCGACGGGACGATCGCGGGCGTCGGAATTCCGGCCGGGCCCGTGCGCATGGAGGTCCGCGACGGCCGCCTCGCCGAGGCGAGCGGGGAAGAGGGCGCCGCTCTGCTGGAGCTGCTGCGCGAGCACGGGGAGGAGGCGACCACCGTCGCCGAGCTCGGAATCGGCACAAACGAGAAGGCCGAGATGACCGGCAACGTGCTCGAGGACGAGAAGATCCTCGGCACCGCTCACGTGGCCTTCGGCGCGTCGGCCGCGATCGGCGGCAACGTACAGGTGCCGGTCCATCTCGACTGCGTCGTGCTCAGGCCGACCGTCACCGTCGGTGAGACGGTCGTCGTCCGCGAAGGCGAGTTCCAGCTCTGACGGGCGCGCCGCAGCTCCCGCTGCTGGCGGTTCCCAACCTCTCCGCCGGCCCCGACCCGGCGCTGACCGCTGCCCTCGAGCGGGCGTTCGGCGCCGCGGCGAGCCTCCTCGAGCGCCACTCCGACGCGGTGCACGGTCGCACGGTGCTCACGCTCGCCGGCTCCGCCGACCAGCTCCGCGAGTCGCTGCTCGCCGGAGCCGCCGAGGCGATCGAGCGCATCGACCTGCGGCGGCACGCCGGGGCGCACCCCCATGTCGGCGCGCTCGACGTCTGCCCGGTGGTCTTTCCCGATCACACGCAGGCGGATCCTGCGAGCGACCTGGCGCTCTCGATCGCCGACGGGCTCGCGGCGCTCGGGCTCCCGGTCTTCCTCTACGGGCGGCTGGCGAGCGCCGCGCCGCGCCGCGAGCGCCACCACTTCCGCGCCGGCGGCCCGGAGAGGCTCGCCGAGCGCATGGCCTCCGGGGAGCTGCATCCCGATCTCGGCCCCCCGGCTCCGCACCCGACCGCCGGCGCCGCGCTGGTCACCGCGCGCCCGCCGCTGGGCGCGTTCAACGTGGAGATCTCCGGGATCGATCTCGAGGCGGCGCGTGCGGTCGCCGCGGAGCTGCGCGAATCGGGAGGCGGGATGGAAGGCGTCCGCGCGATTGCAATCGAGCTGGGTGACGGGCGCATGCAGATCTCCACGAACGTCCATGACCCCGCCGCCACCACCCTCGGCCGAGTTGCGACGGAGGTCGACCGATTGGCGCGTGGGCGTGGCGGCACGGCGGACGGGGCGGAGCTGGTCGGGCTGGTCCCGGAGCGCGCGCTGGCCGGCTATCCACCTGAGATTCCGATCGCCGGCGCCGACCCGATCGGCCGCACGATCGAGGCGCGGCTCCGGCAGCTCGGGCGCGGCTGACGCGGAGGCGGCCTTCTTCTACTCTTCACCGCCATGCCGGGCAACACGAAACCACGCAAGCGCAAGCACCGCGGCACCCAGACCGGGAGCATCGACAAGCGCGGCCGCACGACTCCGAAGAGCCGCAAGGAGGCGGTGTCCCGCGCGAAGAACCAGCGCGTCGACCGCCGCCTGCAGCCGCCGAGCTGGAACGGGGCGATCAAGCGCGGCCTGTTCTTCGCCGTGCTCCTGTTCCCGCTCTCGACCCTGGTCTTCGGCCAGCCCCCTGGAGGCGCCGCCGTCCTCACGGCGATCGCCGCGGTCTTCTACGTGCCGCTGGGGTACTACACCGATCGCTTCTTCTACCGCCGCCGCTTCGCCCGTGAGCAGGCCGAGCGCCAGGCCAAGAAGGAGCAGCGCAAGACGGGGAAGGGCGGGAAGGCCTGATGGACGTCCGCGCCTTCACGGTCGGCCCGGTGGCCGAGAACAGCTACATCTTCCGCCGCGACGGCTCCGACAGGGGCCTGATCATCGACCCGGGCGAGGAGGCGCCAAAGCTCCTCGGCGCGATCCAGGAGCTCGGCATCGAGCTCGAGGCGATCCTGCTGACCCACTGCCACTTCGATCACGTGGGCGCGGTCACGCCCGTCGCCGAGGCAACCGGCGCGCCCGTCTACTGCCCCGAGCTCGAGGTTCCGGTGCTCGCCGACATCATGTCCTTCGTCCCCTGGCCCGGCTTCGGCCCCTATGAGAGCTACGACGCCGACGAGACCGTCGCCGGCGGCGAGCAGCTCGAGCTGGCCGGCTTCGAGATCGACGTGATCTTCACACCCGGCCACAGCCCCGGCCACGTCACCTACGCGATCCCGGACGAGGAGGCGCTGTTCAGCGGCGACGTGATCTTCCAGGGCTCGGTCGGTCGCGTCGATCTTCCCGGGGGCGACTGGCCCACGCTCGAGCGCTCGATCCAGGGACTGCTCGACGCTCATCCCGACGAGACCACGGTCTACCCGGGCCACATGGGCGTCACCACCCTCGGGGCCGAGCGGGCGACGAATCCCTTCCTCGCCAACGCCACCTGACCCGCGCGAGTAGGCTCGCGGCGATGGCCGTCAAGCACTCAGCCCCCAAGGGGACCTTCGACGTCCTCCCCAGCGAGGAGAGCTCCCGCGAGCTGGTTGCGACGCACGCCGGAAAGCTGCTCGACGCCGCCGGCTACGGGCGGATCGAGACGCCCGCCTTCGAGGAGACCGAGCTGTTCGCGCGGGGGGTCGGGGAGAGCACCGACATCGTCACCAAGGAGATGTTCAGCTTCAGCGACCGCGGCGGCCGCGAGCTGACCCTGCGGCCCGAGGGGACCGCGCCGATCTGCCGCGCCTACGTCGAGCACGGCATGCACAAGGATCCGCAGCCGGTGAAGCTCTGGTACGCGGGGCCGTTCTTCCGGGCCGAGAAGCCGCAGCAGGGCCGCTACCGCCAGTTCAATCAGATCGGCGCCGAGGCGATCGGGACCGACAGCCCGCTCGCCGACGCCGAGCTGGTCGTGCTCCTCGACGAGCTGCTGCGCGGTCTCGGGATCACCGATCTCGAGCTCCGGCTCGGCAGCCTCGGCTCACCGGAGGTGCGGGCCAGCTACCGCGAGGAGCTCCGCGACTACCTGCGCGAGCACGAGTCCAGCCTCTCCGAAGAGGTCCGTGGCCGTCTCGACACCAACCCGCTGCGGGCCTTCGACTCCGACCACGAGGGCACGCGGGAGGTGATGCAACGGGCGCCGACGATCCTCGAGCGGCTCGAAGGGGAGGACGCCGAGCACTTCGCCACCGTCCGCAGTTTGCTCGACGCCGCCGGCGTCCCGTACACGCTCGACCCGAGCCTGGTCCGCGGCCTCGACTACTACACGCGCACCGTCTTCGAGTTCACCTGCGACCGGCTCGGCGCCCAGTCCGGGATCGGCGGCGGCGGGCGCTATGACGGCCTCGTCGAGCTGCTCGGCGGCCCGCCGACCCCCGCGATCGGCTGGGCCGCCGGGGTCGAGCGCATCCTGCTCGCGCTCGAGGACGAACCACCCCTGCGTCGGCCGGAGGTCTTCGTGGTCTGCGCGGAGCCCCGGCGCGCGTTCGAGACGGCGCTCGGCCTGCGCCGCCACCGCATCTCCGCCCAGCTCGACCTCGCGGCCCGGGCCTTCAAGGGACAGATGAAGCAGGCCAACCGCGCCGGCGCCCGCTTTGCCGTGATCGTCGAGCAGGACGGCTCGGTCAAGCTGCGTGAGATGGAGAGCGGCGAGCAGCGCGACATCGACCCGGCCGACCTCCCCGAGGCCGTGATCGCGGCGCGCGAGGCGTAGGCGCCGCGCGGCTGGCAGACTGCGCCGCCATGTCGGAGTCGAGTCAGACACAGGCCCAGCCCACGGCCCCGGTCCCGGCGCAGCGCGGCAACTCCTATCGCGACGCCTGGTGTGGCGAGGTCCTGCCCGAGCGGGTCGGCTCGGAGGTCCGGCTCGCGGGCTGGGTCCACCGCCGCCGCGATCACGGGGGGCTGATCTTCATCGACCTGCGCGACCGAACCGGTCTCGTCCAGCTCGTCTTCGATCCCGATGAGCTCGAGGCCGACGCGTTCCAGGCCGCTCACGGCCTGCGGGCCGAGGACGTGCTTTCGGTCGGCGGCGAGGTCGTCGCCCGCGAGGGGGACAAGGTCAACCCCGAGATCCCCACGGGGGCACAGGAGGTTCGGGTCAAGGACTCGGTCAAGCTGGCGGACGCCGAGACGCCCCCGTTTGCGATCGAGAGCTGGTCCGGCGAGGCGGGGGAGGACTCGCGGCTGCGCCACCGCTATCTCGACCTGCGCCGGGAGACGATGCGCGAGGGGATCGAGCTGCGATCCCGGCTGGTGCGGGCGATGCGCGACTTCCTCGACTCCGAGGGCTACCTGGAGATTGAGACCCCGGTCCTCACCCGCTCGACCCCCGAGGGGGCGCGGGACTTCCTCGTTCCGGCCCGGATGCGGCAGGGCTCCTTCTACGCGCTGCCGCAGTCGCCGCAGCTGTTCAAGCAGTTGCTGATGGTCTCCGGCTTCGAGCGCTACTACCAGATCGCCCGCTGCTTCAGGGACGAGGATCTGCGCGCCGACCGCCAGCCGGACTTCACCCAGCTGGACATCGAGATGTCGTTCGTCGAGGTCGAGGACGTGCTCGACGCCAACGAGCGGCTGATCGCCCACGTGCTCGCCGCCGCCGGGATCGAGGTCGAGCTCCCGCTGTCGCGGATCAGCTACGCCGACGCGATCGCACGGTTCGGCACCGACAAGCCCGACATGCGCTTCGGGATGGAGCTCGCCGACGTCAGCGGAGCCCTCGCCGAGACCGGGTTCAAGGTGTTCCGCGGCACGATCGACTCGGGAGGGATCGTCAAGGGATTCAATGCGGGCCGTCGCGACCTACCCCGCTCCGAGCTCGACGGCCTGATCTCCGCGGCGCAGGAGCTCGGCGCCAAGGGGCTGGTCTGGGCGTTCCGGGAGGGCGACGGCTGGCGCTCGCCGACCGCCAAGTTCCTCACCGAGGACGAGCTCGCCCTGCTCAACGATGCGCTCGGGGCCGAGGAGGGCGATCTGCTGCTCCTCGTCGCAGACGAGCCCCACATGGCCAACCACGTGCTCGACGGCCTGCGGCGGATGCTCGCGAAGCGCTGGGACCTGATCCCGGAGGGCTCACACTCGCTCTGCTGGGTGGTCGACTGGCCGATGTTCGAGTGGAACCCCCACGAGGACCGCTGGTATCCGCTCCACCATCCGTTCACGGCGCCGGCCGGGGAGCTCGACCCCGAGAGTCCGGCGGAGGCGCTCACGCAGGCCTACGACATGGTCTGGAACGGTTGGGAGATCGGCGGCGGCTCGATCCGTATCAGCGACGCTGAGCTGCAGGAGCGGGTTCTGGGCCTGCTTGGGATCGACGCCGAGGAGGCCCAGGCCCGCTTCGGCTTCCTGCTCGAGGCGCTTCGCTACGGGGCCCCGCCGCATGGCGGGATCGCCTACGGCGTCGACCGGATCGCGGCGCTCGCGCACGGCACCGAATCGATCCGGGACGTGATCGCCTTCCCGAAGACCGCGTCGGGCGCGGATCCGCTCACCGGGGCGCCGGCCCCGGTCGATGCAAAGCAGCTCCGCGAGCTGGGGATCGCGAGCCTCGCGCCGCCACCGGCGGGCGCCGGCGACTGAGCCCGGATGGGCTCCGAGGCGGTTGAGGCGGACCTTCCCGGCCGCGGCGGAGGGCAGCGGTGAGCGTCGTTGACCTACCGCCCCGACAGCTGATCGAGCTCGCGCTCGAGGCGATCGGCGATCGCGCCCCCGATCGGCTGCGGCCGCTGCTCGCCCCGGAGGTGCGGGTCGTGACCGGGCGCACCACCCACGTCGGCATCGAGGCCGTCTCGACATGGGCCTCGAAGGGCTACGAGAACCTCGATCGTCGGTTCGCGCTCGACGCGCTGGAGCCCGCGGGCGACGGCCTGCTCGGCAGCGGTCGGGTCGAGTACGTGTGGCGCGAGACGGGTGAGGTCGGCGACTCGACACCGATCTTCTTCGCGCTGCGACTGTCGGAGACCGGCCGGCTCAGCGGCCTGGCGCTGCACGACGACCGCGAGTCGGCGGTCGCGGACCTGGGCGTCTGAGCGCCCGAACGCGGCCGGATTCCGGGGCGCTTTCGCCCGGCGGCACGAGGGCCGTCCAACTCGGCTCAAGGTTTCCCGGCGGATAGCCGACGGAGTGACTGCTACTTTTGTTATGGACCCGAGCTTGTACGACAGTCGCCCCAATTGTGAACCAACACAATTGTCATGGGGACATGGTTTCGGGGCGCCGCGTGCGGCAGCCTCGCGAAGTCCCCACCTGTACCCACAGGTTCATTATCCGGGCGGCACCGGCAGGCTGGGGTCCTCTTTCTTTGGCGCGATGCGGTGGACTCACCAGTGCACCTGGCGAGCCGCAGGCTGGAGGCCGGCCACGTGAGGCAGGCCCTCAACAGTAATCCGATCGTTCAGCTCGCCGTGCTGGGCGTGGCGGGGGTTCTCCTCGCCGTCGTGATGTTCACGACGGTACTCAAGGGGGAGGAGGCCCCTGAGGGTCCCCAGCAACCCACCGCCAAGGATCTACTCGCCGATCCGAGCGCTGCCGGGACCGCGCCCGCAGCGGGCGGTGCGACCCCGGTCACGCCTGAGCCGGCCGCCCCGGAGCCCGCTGCGCCCGAGCCCGCCACCCCGGCGCCCGCGACACCGCCCGGCGGCTCGTCCAGCTCCGACGGCCTGCTCCCGGGGAAGGGGCTGCCGGAGGACCTGCTCGTCGCATACGCCCGCAACCAGGCGATCGCGCTGCTGGTCGTCCAGAAGGGCGGGATCTCCGATAAGACCGTGAAGGGGTACGTCAAGCGGCTCGGGGCCCGGGACGACGTCGAGGTCTTCAAGGTGAAGGCCGAGGACATCGGGAGGTACTCGCGCATCACGCAGGGCGTCAACGTAAGCCAGGCCCCTGCCCTGGTCGTGATCCGCCCGCGGGCCAAGAGCGGGGATCGGCCGGTCGCCACGGTCAGCTACGGGTTCCGCAGCGCCAGGAGCGTCGAGGTGGCGCTCGAGGACGCGCTGTACTCGGGCGGCCAGCGCGAGACGTTCCCCGGGTAGGTCCCCCGGGCGCCGCCTTGCGGCACGGTTGACCGTTGCGGCGTGGCCCGGGCGCTCTACCCTCTACGCGAGCCGGCCATGAACGACGCACTCGAGCACTACAGCCGCGATCGCTCGCGCGAGGGCGAGGCCCGCGCCGGCGCGCACACGGGCGCCGCCGGTGGCGCCGCCTGCGGTGATCTGATCAACCTCTCGTTCGAGCTCGAGGGCGGCAGGGTCGCGCGGCCTCAGTGGCTGGCGGAGGGCTGTGCCACCGCGCGGGCGGCCGCGGCGGCGAGCGCCGAGCTGCTCGACGAGGCCACGCTGGCGGAGGCCGCGCTGCTCTCCGCTTCGGCGATCGAGGCTGAGCTCGGCGGGCTCAGCCCGATCGGGCGCCACGGCGCCGAGCTGGCGGCCGACGCGGTCCACAGGGCGCTGGGGGAGGCGGCGCTCTCGGGCGAGCGGATGCTCGACCCGCCGGAGCCGGGCCGGCCTCGGCGGGTGCTCGTCGCGATGAGCGGCGGCGTGGACAGCGCCGTTGCGCTGCACCGGGAGCGCGAGGCCGGTGCCGAGGTCTTCGCGGTCACTCTCGAGCTCTGGTCCGACCCGGCCAACGACGGCGAGCAGAGCTGCTGCTCGCCGCAGGCGGTGCGCCTGGCGCGCTCGGTAGCCCACCGGATGGGCGCGCCGCATCTGACCGTCGATCTCCGCGACCGCTTCCGAGCGGGCGTGGTCGAGCCCTTTCTGGAGGGGTACGCGGCGGGCGTGACGCCCAACCCATGCGTGCGCTGCAACGGCCGCGTCCGGCTGGAGCCGATGCTCGGGATCGCCGAGCGACTCGGGGCGGCGGGCCTCGCGACCGGCCACTACGCCCGCACGGTCGACGACGGCGACGGGCCGCTGCTGGCGCCGGCCGCAGACGACGCCAAGGACCAGTGCTACATGCTCGCCGCGCTGCCAACCGCGCTCCTCGGCCGGTTCCGGTTCCCGCTGGCGGAGCTGACCAAGCCCGAGGTCCGCGCGATCGCAGAGCGGGCCGAGATCCCGGTGGCCTCGCGGCCCGAGAGCCAGGATCTCTGCTTCCTCGCCGGGGAGGGCAAGGCGGGCTTCCTCGCCCGCCACGGTGATCTCGGCGAGCGCCAGGGAGAGATCGTGGACTCCGGCGGCGCAGTGCTCGGCACCCATTCCGGCCACCACAACTTCACGGTTGGTCAGCGGCGGGGCATCGGGATCGGCAGCCCCGAGCCGCTGTACGTGCTCGCCACCGACGCGGAGCGCAACCGGGTGGTCGTCGGCGTCGCCGCCGAGCTCGAGCGCGACCGCGTCACGGTCGGCGAGCTGGTGCTGCACCGCCCGGCTGAGCGCGTGGACAAGGTCAGGCTTCGCTACCGGTCCCCGATGCTCGACTGCCGGCTCGATTCCGGCGCGGGCGTTGACACCGTCGTTCGGCTGGAGCGCCCGGTCCGCCGCCCCGCCCCGGGCCAGACCGCCGTCTTCTTCGCCGGCGACGCGATAGTGGGCCACGCCGTTGTCGCCTGAGCGGCCCGGATGGGCTCGGGGCCGGCCGGACCGCATCCCATAGCCTTTCCGCTGTGAACTCGTCAGAGATCCGCGAGACCTTCCTGTCCTATTTCGAGGAGCGTGAGCACCTGCGCCGGCCCTCGGCCTCCCTGGTGCCCGCGTCCCACGACCCGACGGTGCTGCTGACCACGGCCGGGATGCAGCCCTTCAAGCCCTATTTCATGGGGCTCGAGCAGCCTCCGGGGCAGCGGCTGACCTCCGCGCAGCGCTGCTTCCGCACCACCGACATCGAGGAGGTGGGAAACACCGCGCGACATCTGACGTTCTTCGAGATGCTCGGCAACTTCTCGATCGGCGACTACTTCAAGCAGGAGGCGATCGCGTTCGGGTGGGAGCTCTCGCTCGAGGGCTTCGGCTTCGCGCCCGAGCGGGTCTGGGTCACGGTGTTCGAGGGGGATGCAGAGCTCGGCCTCGGCCCGGACGAGGAGGCAATCGGGATCTGGCGCTCGCTGGGGGTGCCGGAGGAGCGGATCGTGCGCCTGCCGCGCTCGGAGAACTTCTGGCAGGCGGGCCCGACCGGGCCGTGCGGTCCCTGCTCGGAGATGTACCTGGACCGGGGTGAGGAGTTCGGCGGCCCTGACGACCTCCCGGGCGACGACTCGGACCGATTCCTCGAGTACTGGAACCACGTCTTCATGACCTACGAGCTGCACGCCGACGGCTCGCTCACCGACCTGCCGGCGAAGAACATCGACACAGGTATGGGCCTCGAGCGGATGGCGGCGATCCTCCAGGACGTCGACTCGGTCTTCGACACCGACCTGCTGCGGCCGCTGATCGACCTCGCCTCCGAGCTCTCCAGGCGATCGTACGAAGGGGGCAGCGCGAAGGATGTCCGCGCGATGCGGATCATCGCCGACCACGTGCGTGGCTCGGTCGAGCTGCTCGCCGATGGCGTCGTGCCCTCGAACGAGGACCGCGGCTACATCCTCCGCCGGATCATGCGGCGGGCGATCCAACAGGGCCGGGTGCTTGGACTCGAGTCCCCGTACCTGGGCAGGTTTGCCGAGCGCGTGATCGAGCTGCTCGGCGACGTCCACCCGCAGCTCGCGGACGACCGCGAGTCGATCCTCGGCTGGGTCGAGAACGAGGAGGAGAGCTTCGGCCGCACGCTCGAGCGCGGCGTCGATCGCCTCAACGACCTGATCGGGGCGGCCCGAGAGCAGG
>DATFLZ010000109.1:0-2533 GCA_035267205.1 Solirubrobacterales bacterium
GGGCCGCAGTACCCGGGCGAACTCCGAGACGGCGCGCTCCAGGTCGGGAATGTGGTGGAGGACGGCATGGCCGAAGACGAGGTCGAACGAGCCGTCAGCGAACGGCAGCTGCTCGGCGTCGGTCTGGACGGTCTCGACCTCGAGCCCGAGCGCGTCCGCGTTGGACCGCAGCGTGGCCAGCATTCCGGGCGAGATATCGGTGCAGGTAGCGCTGCCGATCATGCGCCCGGCGAGCAGATTGAGCGAGAAGTACCCGGTTCCCGAGCCGATCTCGAGCGCATCGCCGAAGGATGGCTCGGCGCCGTCCAGCGCCTTTCGCAGCTTGGCGCCGACCTGAGAGCGACCGAGCTCCCCGAAGTCGATTCCCCACTTCGAGTCGTAGGTCGCCGCGGCCACGTCGTGGTAGCGGATGTTGACGTCCTTGATGTGATCGGACGTCGCGTCGGGTGCCGCCGGCATTCGCGGGACTGTAGCGTCCGCGGGACCATGGCCGAGCCACCGGAGAACCGCGTCTACCGCCAGCTGGATCAGCCCCGGGGCGTACCCCCGCTCGAGCTGACCGGAGAGCGGACCCTGCCCGACGTGCCCGAGGAGAACTACTGGTACCGGCGCCATCTGGCGGTCTACGAGTGGATCGCCGAGCGGGTGACCGGCCTCCGGGTGGTCGACCTCGCCTGCGGTGAGGGCTACGGCTCCGCGGTCCTCGCCGAGCACGCGTCGAGCGTGGTCGGCATCGACGCCAACCCCGAGGCTCACGCGCACGCACAGGCACGCTACGGCGGCGACAACCTGCGCTTCGATCGCGATCTCGTGGAGAACGTCTCCGGCCCCGCCGACGCGATCGTCTTCCTGCAGACGATCGAGCACATCGAGGACGTCTCGGGGCTGCTGCAAGTGATCGCCGCGGCCGCGCCCCTCGCCTACATCTCGACTCCGAACCGGCTCACCCTCGCTCCGGAGGGCGCGGAGAAGTCCGACAACCCCTGGCATCTGCGGGAGTACACGATCGAGGAGTACCGGGCAGAGCTCGAGCCGCACTTCGAGACCGTGCGGATGTTCGGCCTCCACCACGCGGGCAAGCTCAAGCTGCACGAGGTCGCGCTCAAACTCGGCTGGGACCGCGTGCATAAGACCCTGGGCCTGACCGGGCTCTTCTATGACCGCTTCACGCCCGCGATCAGCAGCGCCGACTTCGTCCTCGCCGAGGACGAGCTCGATGGCGCGCTGGACTTTCTCGCGGTCTGCCGGCGCTGATCCGCGCTGAGCCGAGGCCGAGTTGAGGGAGCGACCGCAAGACCACGCAGGCGATATCGCGATCGTGCTGCACAGCCACATGCCCTACGTCGAGGGCTTCGGCACCTATCCGTTCGGAGAGGAGTGGCTGTTCGACGCTGCGCTGCGCTCGTATCTGCCCGTCCTCGAGGTCGCCGAGTCGCTGACGATGACAGTGACGCCGGTGCTTGCCGATCAGCTGGAGGCACCGGGGCTCGGCGAGCGCCTGATCGAGTTCACCCGCGAGTTCAGGGTCGCGGCGACCGAGCTCGACGCCGGCGAGATGCGGACCGAGGGGGAGCGTGCCGCCTGCCGGGCCGAGGCCGACCGCTACCGGCGCGCTCTTGAAGCGCTCGAGCGCCTGGACGGGCGGCTGCTGGGCGCGTTCGCGTCCGCGGCGGACCAGCGCGGAGTCGAGCTGATCCCCTCGAGCGCGACCCACGCGATCCTGCCGCTGATCGCCACGCGCGGGGCGCGGCGCATGCAGATCGAGAGCGGGATCCGCTCCCACGAGCGCCGGTTCGGGCCAGCGCGGGGGTTCTGGCTTCCCGAGTGCGCGTTCGAGCCCGGGCTGGAGCACCTGCTCGCCGAGGGTGGCGTTCGCTACTTCTGCACCGACCAGACCGAGCACGAGACGGAGGGCGCGGCGCTGCGACCGGCGCGCGCGGGGGCGTTGACGGCGTTCACGCTCGACTGGGGGGCGATTCAGTGGCTGTGGTCCCTGGAGGGCTATCCCTCGGACCCCCTCCACGCCGACTTCCATCGCAAGTCCCTGCGCGGGGCCCGGCCGTGGGCGATCGGCGGGAACCCCTACGACGCCGGCGCCGCGGCCGCGAGGGCTCGCGAGCAGGCCGTCGACTTCGCGAGGTCCGCGGCAGCCCGGCTACGCGCCCACCGGAACGGCCCCGGCGGTGGTGAGCCCGGGCTGCTCACCTTCGCGATCGACACGGAGCTGCTCGGCCACTGGTGGTGGGAGGGACCGATCTGGCTCGAGGAGGTGCTGCGGGCGCTGCCCGAGCACGGGGTGCGACCGCTCACGCTCGGCGACGCGGCGGCCGAGCACAGGCCCCAGCGGCGACGGTTGGGGCGCTCGAGCTGGGGCGAGGCAAAGGATCTCCGCACCTGGGACAACCCCGCGGTCGCCGACCTGACCTGGGGGGCGCGACGGCTCGAGCTGCGGCTCCTGCGCGAGCTGTTCGCCGGACGGCTGCGGGGTCCCGGGCTCGAGCGCGCGGCGCGTGAGCTCCTCGCAGTCCAGGCG
>DATFLZ010000110.1:0-11199 GCA_035267205.1 Solirubrobacterales bacterium
GAGACGTCGCGGGTGGGGTCGGAGGTGCAGCGGATAACGGGTAGCCCCTCCAGAGCGGGGTCGTCGCTGCGCGCGCAGTTGACGAAGAGGCCAGCCTCGCCCTCATAGGTCTTGGTCGCGAGCGCCACGTAGACGATCGCGAAGGCGGTGGTCACGATCACGACGCCGACGATCAACCAGAGTCGCTCGCGGAGCGTCTCGACGTAGCGGCGCAGTCCCTGCTGCTCGTCTTGGGGGATCAGCCACGTGCTCTCGGGTCGGCTGCTGCCGCGGTCGAAGGACTCCACGCGCGACATTCTTACAGTCGGCGTGATCGTTGACCGCAACCGCCGTTGCCGTGCGAGCGCCCTCTCAGCGCGGCGACACGGAGGTTCTAAGCTTCGGCCCCAATCCGTTGAGGAGCGTATGCGCAGGCCCTGGCTCGATCGAAGAAGCAGGTCGGACGCCGACCGGGAAGGAAGTCCCGAGATCAGCGATCTGACCGGCGCCCTGCGCGCTCGCCTCGATGCGCTCCGGCAGGCCGCCCAAGTCGCCGCGGAGGGCATCGAGGGCGACCATGAGCGCTACAGGCAGCTGGTCGGCGCGACCGTCGATGACTCCGGCGCCGACGCGCTCGTCGCGGCGCTGAAGGAGCGCATGCGAAAGATCGAGGGTGAGGCGGAGGCAGTCGGCACCCTGCTGCAGCGGTACGCCGAGATCGCCGAGGCGGCGGCCGGGGAGGCCGAGGATGTCGGAAAGGCCAAGGCTGCCGGGGGAGACTCTGCGGCGGCTGCGTTGCGCTGGGAGTCGGAGGGAGCCGCTGGTACTCCGGCCGACGCCGGGGCACCCGATCGGCCCGTCGCCGCGAGCTCTGACATCGAGGTCCCCGAGGGCATCAGGCTGCTCGCGACCCAGATGTCGACGTCCGGAGCCAGTCGCGGTGAGATCGAGCGCCGGCTGAGCGAGGATTTCGGCGTTACCAACGCGCCCCAGGTCGTCGCGAAGCTGTTCGGCGGCTGAGCGGCGAGGAGCATGGGTGGCGCTTGGCAGCGGATCAACGGGCACTTGCCAACCCTGGACCCTCGCTGTATGATCCACGACCACTCAGGCGTTCTGCCTGGGATCCTGCCGTGGCGCAGGGGAAAGGTAACAATGCGATTCAACC
Organism: Solirubrobacterales bacterium; assembly: GCA_035267205.1. GTDB lineage: Bacteria > Actinomycetota > Thermoleophilia > Solirubrobacterales > 70-9 > CAXMST01. The sequence goes on from DATFLZ010000110.1 coordinate 1,145, forward strand.
GTTCAAATCGTGGAGACCGGCCTGCCATGGCCGCAATGATGCTGGCCACCGTGCTGATCCTCGCGCTGCCCACCGCAGCCGCGGCTCAGACCCTCGATCCGACAGATGAGGAGTACGGCAGCGGCACGCTCGGGCTCACCGCCGATGGCGGTCCGACCTCGGACAGTGGCGCCGACCCGGTTTCCGGTACCACCGATGTCAGCAGCATCGGCGAGCTGCCCTTCACGGGCCTCGATCTCGTCGCGATCGCTGCAATCGGCATCGGTCTGCTCGGCGCGGGCTTCGTCATTCGGCGCACCGCCAGCAAACCGGACGAGCTCGCCTAGGCGAGCATCCGCAGACCCTCCGGCCGCCAGCCGCTCGGCTGGGCCGGTAGCGAAGCCTAGGCCGCGGGCCCCTCGGGGCCCCGGCCTTCTTGGCGTGCAGGCGGAGAGCCTCCCCGGTTGGCTCAGCCCCGTTCGCGGCGGAGCTTTCGGCGGAGCCGCTCCGCGACCTGCTGGGCCACCTCGGACCTCGGGTTGAGCTCAAGGGCGGCGTTCGCATCCTGTAGGGCCGCCTCAACGTCGGCCGCGGCGAAGATCCTGGCGCCGAGCAGGTAGTTCCGCCACTCGTCGGGCTCCCTGCGGCGCGCCTCTTCCAGCGCCTCCACCGCCGTGGGGAGGTCCTCTTGCTGTCGAGCGATTTCCGCCTTGACCAGCAGCGGTGTATCCGCGAGGGGATTGAGGTCGGCGGCGAGATCGAGCGCGGCGTATGCACCCTGCGGATCGTTCGGCCAGTCGGCCGCTGCTCGTGTTGCGTTCCGCTCCGAGATGTAGAGCGGAATCGCGAGCAGCGTAAGCGCGCCGAGGATCAGACCGAGGGCGACACGCTGGCGGCGACCCGCGGAGTTGCGGAGCGCCAGCGCCCCGGGCGCCCCGGCGGCTGCCGCGAGCGCAAGCGCCGGCGCCGTGAGCGCCGGAAACGACCATGACCAGTCGACTGCGCCCTGGATGAGATAGGCCGTGAGCCCAGCGGCGGCCGCAGCGCTGAGCGCTGCGGCCGCGGGCCCCAGGCGGCGCGATCGGTACCCGGCCACGACGAGTAACAGGATCGAGCCACCGAACAGCAGCAGCCCGGGCGCGCCGAGCTCGCCGCCGAGCTCGAAAGGTATGCCGTGCGCGTCGCGCGGCAGCTCGTCGGCCGTGCGGTCGCGCAGGTAGTCGGAGCGGAAGCTGCCGGCGCCCTCGCCGAGGATCGGCTGACGTTCGAACTGATCCACGGCGACCCGCCAGAAGTCCGAGCGGTTCAGCCCCCCGGTGTAGGTCAAGCGCGAGCCGTCGACCTCCGTGTACCCGGCCTCGCCCTCGGCGGCGCTCTCGAGCCGATCGCTGGCTGCCACCGCCCCGAGGGCGAGGAGCCCGGCGGTCACGACACCGGCCGCGATCAGGGCCCAGCGCGGCGGAGACGGGAGGTTGACGCGCGGCGAGAAGGACGGCCCGAACCGGATCAGCAGCGCCGCGAGCACGGCTGCGGCAGCAGCGGACAGCAGTGCGGCGATCACCGCCGCGTCGAGCGCATCTCCGAGGAGCGCCGCGTCCTCCGCGACATCGAAGGGCTCGAGCAGCGTCCCACCGGCGACGATCACCGGCACGACCGCGGCGGTAAGCATCACGAGCGTCCGCAGTCGTTCGGCGCTCACCACCAGCAGCACGACGATGGCCGCAATCGCGGCGAGGGTCGCGCCGCGGCTCTGACTGATCAGCGCGAGTGCGAAGCAGAGGCTGACCAGGCCGGTCGATGCCGAACGCGCCCACAGCGGCCACCGCCCGTGGCTCGCAACCGCCAGCGCGACGACCCCGGCCATCACGAAGAAGCCGGCGTTCGCGTTGCGGTAGCCGAACGGGTAGTCGAGGGTGCCCTCGCTGTCGGCGACCGCACCGGGGTCGGATCCGAGGACCACGATTGCGGTGACGACCGCCGTGATCGCTCCGGCGGCCAGCAGGGGCACGGCGGCCAGCAGCATGCGGTGCCGTAGGAGGCTCGCGAGCCACAGGCCGCTGAGCATCGCGGCGACGTAGGCGAAGGTCCGGAAGGCGTCATCGAGGGCCTGGTCGCGCGCCGGCGTCCAGGCGATCGAGACCACCGTCCACAGCGCGAGCGACGCCATCGCGAGCAGCGCTCCCTCGTGCGGCCCGCCGGCGCGAACGTAGAACGGCAGGGCGACCAGCGCGAGAATGAGCGTCGCGTAGAGGAAGACCGAGCCCGGATACATCACCGTTCCGAAGAAAGCGCCCTGAGCCAGCGCCCACCAGGTCCAGAGCGCGGTCAGCGCGGCACCCAGAAACAAGGCCCCGATCCCGTCCGACCGCCCAGCGTTCTCCGGGTCCAGCGGAGGGTTGGTCTGGGGGGCGGCCGCAGATTCCACGGCGCAATCATTGCCGATCATCCGGCGCAGCCGCGCACGACGGATATGCTCGCGCCGTGGCGCCGGCGACGAGCTCGGAAACGGAAGCGGGATGAGGGCCCTGGTCACCGGGGGTGCCGGATTTGTCGGTTCCCACCTCGTCGACCACCTGCTCACGGCCGGGTCGGAGGTGCTCGTCATCGACGATTTCTCGACCGGCAGGCGCGAAAACACCGCGGCGTGGGGGGAGGCCGTGAGGGTGGTCGACGGCGACATCCGCGATGCCGGGCTGCTCGACGGCGAGATCGGCACCTTCAGACCCGACCGCGCGTTTCATCTGGCCGCGCAGGCCGACGTTCGCAAGGCGATCGCCGACCCCGCCTTCGACGCGAGCGTCAACGTGCTCGGCACGATCAATCTGCTCGAGGCGATCCGTGGGCTGCCCGACGGCTGTCCGGTCGTGTTCGCATCCACGGGAGGCGCGATCTACGGGGAGGGCGCCGGCAAGCGGCTCCCCCTCGACGAGTCCGCGGACCTCGCCCCCGAGACCGCGTACGGCGCGAGCAAGCTCACGGGCGAGATCTACCTCAGCTACTACCGGCGCCTTTACGGGATGTCGGCCGCGGCGCTGCGGTTCGGGAACGTCTACGGGCCCCGGCAGGACCCGCACGGCGAGGCGGGCGTCGTGGCGATCTTCTGCGGAAGGCTCCTCGAGGGACGGGCCCCGACCGTGTTCGGCAACGGCAGGCAGACCCGCGATTATGTGTACGTGAGCGACGTGGTCGACGCGATCGTGGCAGCCGGGGAGCGGCTCACGGCGGAGGGTCGGGATCTGGAGGGCCCCTTCAACGTCGGTACCGGCATCGAGGGCTCGGTGCTCGACCTGATCGAGGGCCTTGCGGCGGTGAGCGGCCGGGGGGTCGAGCCCGAGTTCGCGCCGGCGCGGACCGGTGAGGTGGAGCGGATCTCGATCGATCCGGCCGCCGCCGCAGACGGGCTTGGGTGGAGCCCGCGGATCGGCCTCGAGGAAGGCCTCCGGCAGACCTGGGCCGCGTTTGCGGAGGCCTCGGAGGCCGTGGAAAGCTAGGGCGAGCGTCAGGCCTGGTTGCCGCCCGGGAGCAGCGTCACGTCCACTAGATCCGCGAAGACCGCGTAGCGCTGCGCAGCGCTGTAGAGCGGGTGGCAGGCGGTGAGCACGAGGCGCTCGCGGCCGACGCTGCGGACGATCTCGACGTCGGTCGGCTCGACGATCCGCGACTTCTCAACCTCGTATGTGAAGGTCGCGTAGGGCATCTCGACCGTGATCTCGTCGCCGTCGGCGATCTTGTCGATGTTTCGGAACGGCGCGCCGTACGTGGTCCGGTGGCCGGCGATCCCGATCGTGTTGCCCTGGCCGGGCAGGAACGTCTCCGGGTAGCGGCCCGGCCCCTTCTTCAGCGTCTCGGTGTCCGTGCCCTCGACGATCACGTACTCGATGTTGGCTGAGGGGATCTCAATCCGGCCGATCCCCTCGCCGATCTTCAGCTTGCGGCTGAACCTGGTCGCGAGCCGGTTGGCGCGCCGCACCGGATCACCGATCGCGTTGATCTCGTCGATCTGCTCATCGTCGAAGAACCGGGCCTCGAGGTCGCGAAGCTGGTCGCGAGCCTGGTCCTGCTGGAGTTGCCCGTAGACCGCGGAGACGGGCTCCTTCCAGGCGAGGGTCAGGGCGGCATCCGCGAGCACGACGAGGCCGGCCGTGACCAGCGCGACCGAGAAGATCCGGAGCAGGCGGCGCATCGGCCCATTGTTGCGGACCGCGCCTGTGGCCCGGTGCATGGCATGCGTGGACCGTTCGATGGGGCCGGCATCTCCGGCGAGGAGATTGATGGCACACTTCCCGCCGATGGAAGCCCAGAGTTCCTACATCCCGACCGCCTCCTACGAGGCCGACCCCGCCGAGGTCGGCCGGGTGCTGTTGCTCTACTCCGGCGGGCTCGATACCAGCGTGATGCTCCGCTGGATCCAGGAGCGCTACGACGCGGAGATCGTGACCCTGACCGTGAACCTCGGCCAGCCCGACGAGGACTACGAGGTGGTCGTCGGCAAGGCCCGGGACCTCGGCGCGATCGAGTCGGTTGTGATCGATGCGCGGGAGGAGTTCGCCGAGGGCTACATCCTGCCTGCAATCAAGGCGAACGCGCTCTACGGGGGCGGCTATCCCCTGTTCACGGCGCTCGGCCGGCCGCTGATCGCCAAGCTCGCCGTGGAGCAGGCCCGTGAGCATGGGTGCGACACCGTCGCCCACGGGTGCACGGGCAAGGGCAACGACCAGGTCCGGATCGAGGCGACGGTCGCGACGCTGGCCCCCGAGCTGAAGCTGCTGGCACCCGTCCGGGAGTGGCAGATGGGCCGTGAGGAGGAGATCGCCTACGCCCGCGAGCACGGGATCCCGGTCTCCGGTGGGACCGAGGCGCCGCCGTACTCGATCGACGACAACCTCTGGGGGCGCTCCTCCGAAGGCAAGTCGATCGAGGATCTGGGCGAGCCACCGCCCGATGACGTCTTCCAGCTCGTCACCCGGCCGGAGGAGGCTCCGGACGAGCCCGAGCTGGTCAAGCTCGGATTCGAAGCCGGCAGGCCGACCTCGATCGATGGTGAGAAGCTGCCTCTGACCGAGCTGCTCGAGCGGCTCGGTGAGCTCGGGCGTCGCCATGGCGTTGGGATCGTCGACCACATCGAGGATCGCATCGTCGGCCTCAAGGTGCGGGATCTCTACGAGGTGCCGGCGGCGTCGATCGCGCTCGCAGCCCACAAGGACCTGGAAAAGCTCGTCTCCACGATCCACCAGAACAACTTCAAGACCTCGCTCGAGACGCAGTGGGCGTACCTCTGCTACGCCGGGCTCTGGCACGAACCTCTGCGCACCGATCTCGACGCGTACATGGAGTCGGCGAACGAGTTCGTGACCGGCGAGGTCACCGTCAAGCTCTATAAGGGATCGGCAGCGCCCGTCGCCCGTAGCTCGCCCTACGCGCTCTACGACCAGGCGCTCGCGAGCTTCGGTGAGTCCGGCGGGGAGTTCAGCCAGCAGGCGAGCCCGGGCTTTATCGAGCTCTTCTCCCTGCAGAGCCGGCTCGCCCACCGGATTCGCAGCTCGCGAGACTGATCCGGGCGCGCCCGCCGACCGGCTCAGTGGGACCCGTCCGTTTCGCGTCGCTCTCGACCGGGTAGATTTCCCGCCATGAACGCTGTCTACGAAACGATTGGCAGGATCGTCGTCGGATTCGTCCGGCTCCGCTACCGCAAGCAGCTCCGCGTCGCCGGAGTCCTGGCCGTGGCCGCGGCGATCGCGGCGGGCTACCTGCTTTCCTCGCGTGAGGTCGAGGAGGGCTGAGAGCGCCTCCGGGCGGCGTGCCTCCGGGCGGCCAGGGGGGCTCGCATGGGCCCGTAGTCCTTGACACCGAGCCGACGTTGTGGGAACCTGAAACGCGCTCGGAACCGTTCTCCGGGCGCTCCCAATCCGCCGGGCCAGGGGATCTCACATGAGCAACGTGGGGGGCAAACCGTCTGTAGTCAGGGCCTCGCCCTGTCGAATAGTTGGCCCAAGGACGCCGGATGTCTGAGAAAACCGTTCCCGCGGAGCCCGCCGGCCCCGCTGCCGCACCTCCTATCGGCGACCCCGAGCGCGCGGGCCTGTCTCAGGTACCAGCGGGACTCAAGCGACGACGCTCCGTCCAAAACGCTGCACTGCTGGCGCCTCCGGCCGTCGCTGCGGCCGCCTCGTTCGCATTCGGCGGGCTCGACGTCGAGGCGGGGATCCGCGCCGTCGTTCTCGGCCTCGCGATCTTCGCGACCGGGCTGCTGCTGAAGAGCTTCAAGTTCCCACACCGGCTGATGTCCGTCTCGCGCGTCATCGTCGCCGCGGCGCCGGCGCTGGCGGGCGCGTTCATCGCCGGGCTGCTGGCAACCGCCGACGCCTACGACCTCGCCGCGACCGGCCTGGTCCCGGCCACGCTGCTCGCCCTGCTCACTGCGATCACCGTCGAGGTCGGCGGCGGCCGGCTCCTCGCAGCGCGGCCGCTGCGGGTGGCTGTTCTCGGGAGCCCGGTGTTTGCGGCTGGCCTGAAGCGTGAGCTCGAAGCCGACAGTGCCGAGGCGGTCGAGGTCATCGGCTGGCTCAACCTGGGTGAGGCGGCCGGGGGATCCGGCGGCGATATGCAGATCGGCACCCTCGACTCGATCCGGTCGGCCGTCACCGAGCACGGCATCGATCTTCTCGTCCGTGGCCACGGGCTCTGGGAGAGCAACGTCTCCAGGCACGCCTATCAGACGATTGCCGAGGGGTGCGTCGATCTGCCGGTGCGGATGATCGACGGCAACCAGTTCTACGAGCAGCTCTTCGGCCATGTCCCGATCGGGACGATCGGCTCCGACTGGTACCTATATCTGATGCATCCGAGTTTCGAGGGCACGTCGCCGCTCACCAAGCGCTGCTTCGACGTCCTCGGCGCCTCGCTTGCGGCGCTGGTCGCCGCGCCGTTGATCGCGGTCGCGGCCGTTGGCATCAAGCTGTTCGACCGGGGTCCGGTCCTCTACCGCCAGACCCGCGTCGGCGAGGGCGGCCGCGAGTACAAGATCATCAAGCTTCGCACGATGACGGTCGACGCCGAGGCCTCCGGCGCCCAGTTCTCGAGCGCCCGTGACAACCGCGTGACCGGGATCGGCCGTGTGCTCCGGCGCACCCATGTCGACGAGCTCCCGCAGATCATCAACGTGTTGCGCGGCGAGATGACGCTCGTGGGCCCGCGACCGGAGCGCCCGGAGATGATCGCTGAGCTCGAGCGCCTCTTCCCGCACTACAAGCGGCGGCTGCTGGTCAAGCCCGGTGTCACCGGCTGGGCCCAGGTTCGCTGTGGCTACGGCGGCTCAGAGGTCGGCACCGCTTGGAAGCTCTGCCACGACCTCTTCTACCTCAAGCACCGCAGCGTCCTCGCCGACGTTCTGATCATGATCGAGACGGTCGCGATGGCGGCTCGCGACGCCCATCGCCCGATGCGCGCCCCCCGCCCTGAGTTCCTCTTCGACCTCGACACGGTCGAGGGGCTGACCTCGTTCCGCGCTGCGAGCGCGACACACCCGGACGATCCGGCTGCAGGCCATGTGGGCGTGCCCGAGATTAGCCTCGGCTCCCCCTCCTCGGTGGGGCTCTAGGGCTGGGGCCTACGTCCGCGGGTGCGGGCCCGGGCTAGTCCAGGACTCGGGCGAGGACCGGCTCGGGGTCGATCCCGAACTCGTCCCTGATCGCGGCACCGATCGCGCCGCGGTCGTGACCCGCGACCGCCATCTGCGTCGCGCGCAGCAGCGCGGCGGCCGGTGGGGCGCCGCCGCCGGCGCCCGCCCGCTGTGGCTCGTCCGTGGCTGAGGGCTCCGCTGGCGCATCGGCATCGGGGGCCTCGTGGGTAGCGGGCGCGGGCTCCCAGCTTTCGATCGGAGGCGGCCCGGCCGCTGTTGTCAGCGTCGCTCCGGCGCTCTCGTCCTCGAGGCGCTCGGTGACGGTCCTGATCGCCTCCTCCAGCGAGGAGACCATCTTTTCGGACTGCTCCCGGACTACCGACGCATGCCCGATCAGGTCGTCGGTCAGGTTGGAGATCAGCCGGACCCGCTCGGCGGTGAGGCGGTCGGCCTTCTGCTGCGCTTCGGCCAGGTGGCGGTCGGCCTGCTCCTCGGCGTCGTAGCGAATCGCGTCTGCCGCGCGCTCGGCCGCTTCGATCACAGTCTGGATCCGCGAGCTCATCTCGTGGCTCGCGGTTCCCCGGGCGGGCTGTGAGGCGGCGGGCTCGACGCTGCCGGCCCACGAGCGGGCGGCGGCAAGGCGCTCCTCGGGGGTCTGGTGCTCGGGAGTCTCGTTCATCGGGCAAGCCGGATTGTAGGTGCGGGTGTTCAGGTCCTGCGGTCGCTACCCGGGGCGCGGATCGGAAGGCGCATGGTCACCTCACGGGTCTCGGACAGCTTGAGCTCGACCGCACGTGGGATTCCACCGGGCCACTCGGGCGGGCTGAAGTCCCCCTCGCGGGCGGCCGTCAGCAGCCGCATCGACGTGGCCGCCATCGTCTCCACCATCCGCACGTAAGCAAGCTCCAGCGCCCGGGACTGTTCGTCGATGGTCGTGCGCAGCGCCGCGATCTCTTCAATCCGGTGCTCGACTCGTTCGCGCAGGTCGGCATCGGCGGTGCCCTTCACCTCACCGGCCTCGGCGGCGGCCCGCGCGAGAACGTCGTCCGCCTGCCTTCGCGCCCGGGCAAGGCGGTCGCGGATCTGTTGAGCGGTCGAGGGTGGCACGGGCATCGATCCTACTTCGACGTATGGCTGGAATCTCCCAGATTACGCGCGCGGACTTGTGTGATCGCGAGACCTGTTGGACGATGTAGCCGTGAGCGGAGCGAGCGACAGCGACTACGCGCGCGAGCGCATGCTTCGCGCGCGTAAGGAGATCGACGAGTACATGGGTGAGCTCGAGGCGCGGGCCGGAGTCGAGCCGGGTCCGGAAGCTCCGCCGCGGCGGAGGATGGCGGCCGCCACCGAGCGCTCTCCGGAGCTTCGTGAGCGTCTCGAGGAACTCGACGAGGTGCTTGAGCTGCGGATCGCCGACGCGGCGGAGGGCATCGAGCAGCGTGTCGGCGAATGGGTCAACGACCGTGTCAAATCGGCCGAGCGGAGGCTCGAGCTCCAGTCCGAGGCGCTCGAGGCTGCCCTCGGCGAGGAGGCCGCGGAGGCCTCCAAGGCGGTCCAGGCGATCGATGCATCCCGCGCCAGGCTCGACCAGGCCCGGGACGCGGCGCTGGCGGCGATCTCGGCCACCGTGGACGAGGCCCGCACCCAAGCCTCGGCGGGCGTTGCGGAGGACCTGCGCGAGAGCCTCCAGGATGCCTGCAGGAAGATTGATGACCTTGGCACGGCCGTCGAGGGTGAGGCCGGAAAGAAGCTGGTCGACCGAGCGCGAAGCGAGACCGCAGCGGCGATTGCCGACGCGGAGAGCAGGATCGCGGCGGCGGGTGGCGATGCCGCGCGGCGCCTGGTCGAGCTGCTGGACAAGCGGCTCTCCGGTGCGGTCGGCTCGCTCACCGAGCACGGGGAGGAGCTCGAGCGCTCCCGGCGCGAACAGCTTTCCACCGCGCTCAACGCGGCGGTCGAACGGGTGGCCGGGGAGGGCGAGGCCGTTCGGGACGCGGCCATCGGGGCGGCGCGGGAAGCGGCGGCCGAGCGGGCCGGGGAGTACCTGAGCGAGGGCGAGAACCGGCTCGGCAAGCAGCTCGATGAGGGGATCGAAACACGACGGCGCGAGCTTGCCGACGAGGCCCGAAAGCGGTCCGCTGAGCTCGCGGCCGAGCTCCGCTCACAGCTCGAGGAGCGGATTGCAGGGAGCCTCGACAGGGCTGACGAGAGCCTCAAGGGCGAGCAGCGCGAGGCGATCGAGTGGGCGACGCAGAGGCTTTCCCGAGAGCAGCGCGAACAGATCGCCGCCACCGAGACCAAGCTTGCCGTCCGCGCGAGCGAGCTGACGACCGAGATGCAGCGCGTCACGCTGGAGAGCGCCGCTGAGGCCACGGCTCGGGAGCGCGCCCTCAGCGAGGCGGGCGAGAGGATCCGCGAGCGGATCGAGGCGATCAGGGCGGCGATCACCGAGGAGCGG
>DATFLZ010000111.1:0-2466 GCA_035267205.1 Solirubrobacterales bacterium
GACCGCGAGCCCGGCTACCGGGCCCGCGCCGCGCGGATCGAGGAGTCCATGGGCTACGTGCCGGCCTTCCCGGAGGAGAACGTCGTCGCCAAGGTCGACGGCGACACCCCGTCCGACGGCGACGACGCATCCGACGGGGACGGGGTCCCGGTCGGCACCGACTTCAGCGGTGGCGACGGGTCCGCAGCGGCCGCTGATGACTCCGACGCCGTGGCCGTGGCCGCTGCCGAGGCGGCCGCCGACCCCGATGAGGAGCTCAGCCCCGAGGAGCAGGAGGAGCGCCAACGCAAGGCCGAGATCCGCGAGCGGCGCAAGGCGAAGCGCCAGGCCCGCAAACGCAAGCATGGAAGGCCCCGTTAGGAGACACGACTGATGGCAATCCTCGTCTGGACAACTCTCGGCGTCGCCCTCTGGCACTTCACGGTGTTCGTCCCCGACCGCTTCCGCGGTGGGATCGTTGGCGCCTTTCTCGGTGCCTGTTTCGGGGCGATCCTCTCCGGGGCGATCTGGCAGGTCGTGCAGGGCGATTCGATCGGGACCACCGACCTGCTCACCGCGATCGCCGCGGTCCCAGGCTGCCTCGCCGGGCTCGCGATCGTCTACCAGATGGGCGTCCGCGACGAGGAGGCCGGCCCCCCCGTCGTCTGACGTTCGGGGCGCCGCGCCACGCCCCCGCGCCGCTTGCCAAAGTCGCTCAGCGCGGAGTTTTCATCCGGCGCTTCCGTCCACCCCCGGTGCGAGCCTGACCGGGTGAGCGAGAGGCGTGAACAGCCGGAGGCCGCCCAGGCCCTCTACGAGGCCGACCCGTACGAGTACGGCGATGCGCGCAAGTTGATGGAGGAGCTGGAGCTGGCCGAGCCGATCGCCATCACGCTCGTCCGCCGGGGACACCGCACACCCGAGCGGGCCCGCTCGTTCCTGGAGGCCGCCGAGCGGCACGATCCCGGGCTCTTCCGGGGCATCGACGATGCGGTCGGGCTGATCACTCTCGCCCTCGACGCCGGCAGCCGGATCACCGTGCACGGTGACTACGACGTCGACGGGATCTCAGCGACGGCGATCCTGGTCTCAGCCCTGCGCCGCGCCGGCGGCGAGTGCGACTGGCTGATCCCGGACCGCACCGCCGACGGCTACGGGCTCTCCCCGCAGACCGTCGAGGGTCTCGCGGAGCGCGGCACCGAGCTCCTGATCACCGCCGACTGCGGGATCACGTCGGTGGAGGAGGTGGCGCTGGCGACCGAACTCGGGTTGGAGGTGATCGTCACCGACCACCATCGCCCGGGAGAGCAGCTGCCGGCCTGCCCGATCGTCCATCCCGAGGTCAGCGAGTACCCCTTCGACGGGCTCTGCGGCGCCGCCGTCGCCCACAAGCTGGTCGAGCGGCTCGAGGACAGCCTGGCGACCGCCGGCGGGGCCGTGGAGCGGGCGGGCAACGATCTCGACCTGGTCGCGCTGGCGACCGTCGCCGACATGGTCCCGCTCGTCGACGAGAACCGGACCCTTGCGCGCGAGGGCATCGCCGAGCTCCGCCGCGCTCGCCGTCCGGGCATCCGGGCGCTGCTCGAGGTCTCGGGCGTGGAGCCCGAGCACCTGGATGAGGGGGACATCGCGTTTCGGGTCGCACCGCGGATCAACGCCGCCGGGCGCCTCTACCGGGCCGACGCCGGGGTCGAGTTGATGCTCACCGCCGACGGCGAGCGTGCCGCGGAGATCGCGAAGGAGCTCGACGCCGCAAACGGCGAGCGACGGACGGTCGAGCGCGAGGTGTCCAACGGGGCCAACGCCGCGCTGCGCGAGCTTCCCGAGGAGCTCAGAGAGGCGCCGGGGCTCGTGCTCGCGGGCGAGGGCTGGCACCCGGGCGTGGTCGGGATCGCTGCTTCGCGGATCGTCGAGCGTCATGGGCGGCCCGCCGTGCTGCTGTCGATCGAGGGCGACCGGGCGAAGGGGTCGGGGCGCAGCGTGCCCGGGTTCGACCTGCTCGCCGCCCTTGCCGAGTGTTCGCCGCTTCTGGATCGGTACGGCGGCCACCGCGCGGCGGCCGGCGTCGAGCTCGACGCCGCTCGGGTAGACGACTTCCGCGAGGCCTTCGCGAAGGCCGCCGCCGTACAGCTGCCGGCGGGCTCCGCGGAGACCGCCGAGCGGATCGACGCGGTCGTCGGCGCCGAGGCTCTCGATCACGACCTCGCCGAGCAGCTCGGCACGCTCGGTCCGTTTGGACAGGGAAACCCCGAGGTGCGCCTGCTCGTGCCGTGGGCGCGGGTCGGCGACGTGCGGACGATGGGGGAGGAGGGCAGGCACGCGCGCTTCAGCGTCAGCAGCGGCCCGGCCAAGGCCGCGGGGGTGGCCTTCAACGCGAACGGTGCGCTGAGCCGCGCTCAGGAGGTGCCCAGCGACCTCACGGTCCGGCTCGAGCTGAACCGCTGGAACGGGGCTGTCGAGCCCCGGGCCGTGCTCCAATCCTCGCGG
>DATFLZ010000112.1:0-7573 GCA_035267205.1 Solirubrobacterales bacterium
GTGAGAATGTCGCTGACGACGAGGTCAGGGGAGAACTCGTCGAACAGCGGCTGCAGAGCCCTTGCCGCGTCGGCCGGGCCGGGGTCGCTCCCCGGGGACGGCGGCGGGAAGACCTTGTACTCCTGTGCCGCCCGGAACGCCAGGCCCTCCGCCTCGCAGGCATCGCGCCAGCGCTCCCACGTCTCGACGAGGACATTGTGGCCCCGGCTCCGGAGCGCCCGGGCGAGGCCGATCGCCGGGAATGCGTGCCCGGCGTCGCCGAATGCCGCGACCAGGATCCGGTGGCCGCCGCTCATACGCGCCCAGGACCCGGGTTCCTGCCGCTGCAACATTCCTTTCGGCGCCGAGTCGGCCCGAGCGACCGGCCCCCCCGCGTCTCATCCTTTTCCCGATGAAGTTCCGCAAGGGGTACAGAAGGCCCGCCGAGCGCCTCCGCCGTACCGTCGAGGCGCTTCCGCTCCACAGTCGCGAGGCGATGCTGCGCGGGATCGACACCAACCGGATCATCGCCGGCGCCTACGCCGATCCGCACAGCGGCGGGATCTGCCCGATGTTGGCGGCCCATCGCAACGGCGGCCGAACCGACCTCTCGAGCTTCGCAATCGCCTGGGACTTCTTCACCGGCGCCAAGCGGCCGCGTCGTGCGACGTGCCGCGAGGTCGCGGCCCTGCGTGGCTATCTCGAGCTCAGCCTGATGGCCGAGGGCATCGAGGCCCCGGCCGCGGGTGAGTCGCTTAGCGACGCCGCAGCCCGGATTCGCGGCGAGCGCAACGCCCATCGCGCCTCCGCGCTCGTCGCCGACGCGCTCGAGTCGAGCCACGAGCGGCCGGCCCTCACGCCCACCGGCGAGCGGGACCGCACGACGGAGCTCCGCGGCTCCGACCGCTGGGCCTGGATCCGCCCGGCTCGTCGCCTTGACACCTATCGCGAGCGTGTCGCCGCCGCGTCCGAGGAGCACAGCGAGCAGGCGGCGGAGCAGCTCGACCGCGCCGATCAGGTCGAGAAGGCCGACGGGTCGCCGGGCCGCGTGTAGACGACCTCGGGGATCAGGCAGTTCGACGAGGTCCGCAGGAGCAACCGCACGGTCTCCGCCAGGTCCTCCGGCTGGATCATCGCCTCCGGCTCCACCTGCTCGCGGACCCACTCGGTCATCGGCGTATCGACGAAGCCGGGGCATAGAGCGGTGCACTGGATCCCGTCCGCGCCGACCTCCATCTGCGTTGCCTGGCTCAGGCCGATCACGCCGGCCTTGGTGGCCGAGTAGACCGCGAGCCACCCCTGGCCGGACTTGCCTGCGATCGAGGCCGTGTTGACGATCAGCGCCTTGCCGTGCTCGCCGCCCGCCCGCTTCAGCATCGGCATTGCCTCACGCGTCGCGAGCACGTAGGAGCGCAGGTTCACATCGAGCTGCATGTCGAGCTTCTTGGTCTCGATCTCGGCCAGCGCGCCTCCGATTCCGACGCCGGCGTTGTTGATGAGGACGTCGAGGCGCCCGTATCGCTCGCCGTGCTCGGCGATCAGCTTCCGGACCTGCTCCTCGTCGGAGACGTCGGCAGGGGCCGCGGTGACCTCGAGCCCCTCGTCCGCGAGTCCGGCGACCGCGGCCTCGAGCTTGTCGGGGCGGCGGGCCGAGACCGTCAGCGCGTAGCCGTCCTCCCCGAGTGCCCGCGCGATCGCCAGCCCGATTCCGCTCGATCCCCCGGTTACAACTGCGGCTCGTTCTGCCATGCCTCTCCTTCGTTGGTTGCGCGCGGAATCTATCTGCTCTCGCTCGGGGCTCCCGCGCCGCCCGAACACAGCAGAGCTTTAAGGCCGCTTAGTGCGCCTCACTAGCATTCGAAGCGATGCTCTCCCCGGCCGGACGAACAAGCAGATCGCTGGTGCTTGCGCTGCTGGCGACGGGATTGGTCGCGGGAGGGTGCGGCAGCGAGGAGGCCGAGGAGGCGCCGACGGGCGACGCCGCAGCCCCAGACGCCGCCCAGTTCCCGAAGCCCGACGGCCGCTCGCTCGAGGAGATCGCCGGGCAGGAGGGCACTGAAAGCGATCTGGTGATCCTGCCCGCGGGTCAGGTCTTCCACGAGGGCGAGAACCGCATCGGCCTCGGCGTCTTCACGATCGACCGCAAGCCTGTCGCCGACGCCGACATCGCCCTGTATGTGGCGAAGCCGAACAAGCCCGCCGAGGGCCCCTTCCCGGCGGCGGTCGAGTCGCTCGCGGTCGAGGCGCCGTTCCAGTCACGCAGCACCTCGCTCGATCCCGACGCGGCGGAATCCGTCTACACCGCGAACATCGATCTCGAGGGCAAGGGCGAGTGGCGGATACTCGCGCTCGTCAAGGATGGCGACGGCTTCGGATTCACCGCCGTTCCGAGCGCCGTGGTCGGCGCCTTTCCCAAGGTCCCGGCCGAGGGCGAGGATGCCCCCGTGATCGAGACCCTGACCGAGGATGACGTCGGCGGCGATCTCGCCAAGATCGACACCCGGCAGCCGCCGAGCACGATGCACGAGGCGAACTTCGCCGGCGTCGTCGGGGAGAAGCCGATCGTGCTGCTCTTCGCGACCCCGGCGCTCTGCTCCAGCCGCGTCTGCGGACCCGTCGTCGACATCGCTGAGCAGGTGAAGGCCGAGCGGGGCGACGAGGCCGAGTTCATCATGCAGGAGATCTACAAGGACAACGAGTTCGACAAGGGGCTGCGTGAGCAGGTGGAGGCCTACAACCTGCCTTCCGAGCCTTGGCTCTTCGTGATCGACTCCGACGGGATGATCTCGACCGCGATCGAGGGCGCCTTCAGCGAGGGAGAGCTGAACGCCGCGCTGGACGAGGTCACCGGTAGCTAGACCGCCCCGCCGCCGGGTCAGCGCCGTGGTGCCCGCCGCCCGCGCTTGCCGGCCGGTCGCCGCCCCCGCCGCTCGAGCTTGCTCCTGCCGGCCTCGCCGGCGTTGACCGCCTTCACCCGCCTCAGCTCGGGGACGAGCAGCTGGTGTGCGCACTGCCGGTGCCAGTGGTGATGCTCGGTGCCGCCGATCCGGAGCACGTACTGGACGACCACGTGCTCATCCCCGATCTCGATCGATCCATGGCAGCCCGGGCAGGTGTAGACCTTCTGGGAGATCGAGCGGATCAGCCAGGCCTCGTCGCCCTCGGCGGTCAGGCCGAGCAGCGACTGGCGGGAGTCGGGCAGGTGGTCGAACATCGGTCGCCCCGATTGTCCAGGGTGGACGAACTCGGCGTCCGGAGGTCCGCGGGTGGGCATGAGCCTGTGTAATGGGTGGAGCACCCGGAGCGAGAGGAGGCGGCATGGAACCCACAGCTGCCGCAACTGAGGTCAAGACACTCGACAACTACATCGGTGGCGCCTGGCGTCCGGCCGAGGCCGGCGAGCGCCTCGCGGTGACCAACCCCGCCAGCGGCGCCACGCTGGCCGAGGTCCCGCTCAGCGGCAAGGCCGAGCTCGACGCCGCGGTCCAGGCCGCGCGCGCGGCGCTGCCCGCCTGGCGCGACGTCAGCGTGATCGAGCGCGCGCGGCGTCTGTTCGCGCTGCGCGAGGGGCTCGACGCGCGCCGGGACGATCTCGCCCGCTCGGTGACCGCGGAGATGGGCAAGACCATCGGGGACGCCTCGGCCGAGGTCGCCCGGATGATCGAGATGGTCGAGGCTGCCTGCGCGATTCCGACCACGATGCAGGGCCGGGTCATCGAGGACGTCTCCCGCGGAGTCGATTGCGAGACGGTGCGCCAGCCCGTCGGCGTCTGCGCTGCGATCGCGCCCTTCAACTTCCCGGCGATGGTGCCGTTCTGGTTTCTTCCGTTCGCGATCGGTTGCGGCAACGCCTTCGTCCTGAAGCCGTCCGAGCAGGTGCCGATGACCCAGCAGATCGCCTTCGAGGTCCTCGACTCGCTCGACCTCCCGCCGGGCGTGGTCAACCTCGTCAACGGCGGGCGCGAGGTGGTGGAGGGCATCCTCGACCACGAGGGCATCGACGCCGTCAGCTTCGTCGGCTCTGCTCCGGTCGCCCGCCTCGTCTACGAGCGTGCCGCCCGCTCCGGCAAGCGGGTGCAGGCGCTCGGCGGCGCCAAGAACCACATGGTCGTGATGCCCGACGCCGTGATCGACAAAACCGTCGCCGGTGTGATCGGTTCGGCCTTCGGCGCCGCCGGCCAACGCTGCATGGCCGGCTCGGTGCTCGTGACCGTCGGCGAGGCGCGAGAGCGGCTGATGGGCGAGCTGGTCGGGCGGACCGGCGAGCTGACCGTCGGCGATGGGCTGGATCGAGGCACCGACGTCGGGCCGGTGATCTCACCAACGGCCTGCGAGCGGATCTCAAGCGCGATCGAGCAGGCGGTCGCCGACGGGGCCGAGGTCCTGGTCGGCGGCGGGACGGCGGAAAAGGGGGGAGGCTCCTTCGTCGAGCCGACGATTCTCGGCGGGGTCGACCCCTCCTCTGCGGCCGCGCGCGAGGAGATCTTCGGGCCCGTGCTCTCCGAGATCCATGTCGAGACTCTGGATGAGGCGATCGAGCTGATCGGATCCGGCCCGTTCGGCAACGGCGTCTCGATCTTCACCGAGTCGGGGGCCGCCGTTCGGCGCTTCCGCCACGACGTTGAGGTCGGCATGGTCGGTGTCAACATCGGCGTTGCCGCCCCCGTCGCCTTCTTCCCGTTCAGCGGCTGGAAGGACTCGTTCCTCGGCGACCTCCACGCCCACGGTCCGGACGCGCTGGAGTTCTTCACGCGCAAGAAGACGGTGACCAGCCGCTACTACAGCGACGGACAGGGGAGCGGCCCCTACTTCGTCGAGGGCTGACGCGCGGCCCTTGAGGGCCCCGCGACGAGGACGGTTGCGGCTGAGACCGCGATGATGGGGGTCATGTCCGAACTGCTGCGCGTACTCGCGATCATCGGCCTGGTCTCCGCCAACGCCTTCTTCGTTGCGGCCGAGTACGCGATCGTGACCGCGCGCCGCGGGGCGCTCTCCGCCGCCGCCGAAGAGGGTTCGCGGTCAGCGCGGGTGGCGCTGAAGCTGATGGACGACCCCGTGCGGGTGATCTCCACCGTCCAGGTCGCGATCACGGCGATCGGGATCCTCGCGGGTGCCGTCGGTGAGCCGCTCGTCGCCGACCTGCTCGGCGACGGGATCTCGCCGGCGCTCGGCTTCGTGATCGCCTTCGGGATCGTCACCTACCTGACCGTCGTCTTCGGGGAGCTGGTCCCCAAGGCCGTGTCGCTTGATCGGGCGGAGGCGATCGCGCGCGTGATCGCAGGACCCGTGGACCTCATCGGCAGAGTGCTGACGCCGATCGTCTGGCTGCTCGAGGGCTCGGCCCGGCTCGTGCTGAAGCTGTTCCGCATCGACCGCGTGGTCGCCGGCCAGTCGGTGCAGACGGCGGGAGATCTGCGGGAGCTGGTCGATGAGGCGGAGCAGAGCGGCGTGATCCCGAGGGCGCAGGAGGAGCTACTCCACAATGTCTTTGACTTCGCGACGCTCGAGGCCGCCGACGCGATGATCCCCGGCCACGAGATCATCTGGCTGGAGGCCGACGCGAGCCCCGCCGAGGCGCTGGAGACCGTGATCGAGAGCGTCCACACCCGCTTCCCGGTCGGCGACGGCACGATCGACAGGGTGGTGGGCGTGATCCACGCCCGCGAGATAGCCGCTGCGTCGCGCTCCGGCAAGCCGAGCACGATCCGCTCGCTCATCCGCGAGGCGATGCTCGTTCCCGAGACCAAGGATCTCGGCGCGCTGCTGCGCGAGATGCGTGAGCAGCGTGAGCAGCTCGCGATCGTCGCCAGCGAGTATGGGACGACCCGCGGCATCATCACGATCGAGGACATCCTCGAGGAGATCGTCGGCGAGATCGAGAGCGAGTACGAGCTGCCCGACTCCGCGACCACGCGCCTCGATGACGGCACCGTTCAGGTCTCCGGCTCGATCACGGTCGACGACTTCAACGAGGCCGAGGGCACGGACCTTCCCCAGGACGGTCCAAGGACCCTCGCCGGCCTCGTCTTCGACCGCATCGGCCGCGCGCCCACCCCCGGCGACGAGGTCACGATCGCCGGCCTCGAGCTCCACGTCGCCGAGATCGAGGGCGTCCGCATCACGAAGCTGGAGGTGCGGGGTGTAGACGGAGCGGGTGGGGGTCATCCCAACATCCATTAGAGTGTCGGTATGAAAGTCGACCGCTGCGACCTGCTCTGTCTCGACCTCGAGCGTGCCGAGGAGATCCGTGCCGGCGCGCCGGGCGCTGAGGAAGCTCGCCGGCTCGCCGACCTCGCCAAGGGCCTCGGCGACCCAACCCGCCTCACGCTTGCCCTGGCGCTGCGGGAGGCCGGCGAGCTCTGCGTCTGCGACCTCTCCTGGATCGCCGAGCGCTCCGAGAACCTCGTCTCCCATCACCTGCGCCTGCTTCGGGCGGGAGGCCTCGCGCGCAGCCGTCGCGACGGCAAGATGGTCCTCTACTCGCTGACCGAGCGCGGGGCGGACCTGCTCGCCGCACTCGCCGGCGAGCGCCTCGCCGCGTGAGCGGCTCCGTCCTTGCGGCGGCCCGGGTCGAGCAGGCCCGGCGCGGCAGCGACGAGTGGCTGCGCGCGGCCCGGCGGGCCAAGGCGCTCTCCTGGTTCAGCCTCGCCTACATGGGGATCGAGGGCGGGGTCGCCCTGACCGCTGCGTTCATCTCCGGGTCCGTGGCCCTGCTCGGCTTCGGCATCGACTCGGTGATCGAGGGCATCGCGAGCCTCGTGATCGTCTGGCGCTTCACGGGCTCGCGGCTGCTCTCCGACGCCGCCGAATCACGCGCCCAGAAGCTGGTGGCAATCCAGTTCTTCCTGCTCGCCCCGTACATCACCTTCGAGGCCTTGCAGGCCTTGATCCTCGCCGAACGTCCCGACGTCACTGCCCTCGGCATGGCCCTGACCGCGAGCAGCGTGATCGTCATGCCCGCACTCGGGGTCGCAAAGCAACGCCTCGCCGACCGCCTCGGCTCCACCGCAACCCGCGGCGAGGGCACCCAGAACCTGCTCTGCGCCTACCTCGCGGCCGCGGTCTTCATCGGCCTCGCCGGCAACGCGATCGCCGGCCTCTGGTGGCTCGACCCGATGGCCGCCCTGCTGATCGCCGTGGTCGCCGTCCGCGAGGGCCGCGAGACCTGGCGCGGCGAGGGCTGCTGCACGTAGGCGCGGGCGTAGGTACGGGCCGGACCCCTCCCGCAGAGCCACCCGTCCCCGAGCCGTTGCTATCCGGAGGTTGTGGCACGCCCAGCCCCGCGGCGCCAGACGTCCCCGCAGCCGTGCCTTGGAAGGAGCGACGGACATCCGGCCCGCGTGGCGGGCAGCCCACCCGCCGAATCCACCGCCCCAGACCCCATAATCACCCACAGGGCCGGTAGCTCAGTTGGTTAGAGCAGCGGACTCATAATCCGTCGGGCGGTGGTTCGAGTCCACCCCGGCCCATCCCACAAGCGCAGCAAGCAAGCCGAATTCGGCGCTGTGCTTGGGTGCTTGCAGCGGCAACGGGTGTCAACCGGGTACCAGCAACGTGGCCGTTGGCACGATCTTTCCCGCATTTTCCGACAAAC
>DATFLZ010000113.1:0-2896 GCA_035267205.1 Solirubrobacterales bacterium
GCCCTCGGGGTCGCGCTCAGCCTCGTGACCCTCCTCACCCACCTCGTCGACACCGCGGACTTCTCACCGCAGCTCGCAGCGATGATCGGGCTCGGCGTCGGCATCGACTACGCGCTCTTCGTCGTCACCCGCTTCCGTTCCGGCCTGCGCTCCGGGCTGGAGCCGGCGGCCGCCGTCGAGCTCGCGATGGACACGGCAGGGCGCGCCGTGCTCTTCGCAGGGGCGACGGTATGCGTCTCGTTGCTCGGGCTGTTCGCGATCGGCGTCGACTTCCTGTACGGGCCGGCGCTTGCCGCTTCACTCGCGGTCCTGGTCACGATGGCCGCCTCGCTGACGCTGCTGCCCGCCGTGCTCAGCAAGGTCGGCACCCGGATCGATCGGTTCACGCTCCCCGGCGCTCACGGCAGCAGCGGCGAGGAGGGGCGGCTCTGGTCGCGATGGAGCCGCGCGATCCAGCGGCGCCCGTGGACTGCGGCGCTGGTGTCGACCGCGGCGCTGGTGGCGCTCGCGATCCCCGTGCTCTCGATCGAGATCGGCAATGCCGACGCGGGCACGGACCGTGCCGAGAGCACGACGCGCCAGGCCTACGACCTGCTCGCGGAGGGCTTCGGCGAGGGCTTCAACGGGCCGCTGCTCGTGGTCAGCGACTTCAGCGGCGCGGACGGCGATGCCGGCGGCGGCAGCGCCGGACTGCGCGAGGAGCTGGCCGCGGCCCCCGGCGTGGCCGGCGTCTCGGTGCCGCAGGGGAACCAGAGCGGGGAGGTTCAGGTGCTCACGGTCTTCCCGGACACGGGCCCGCAGGAGGCCGAGACCCGCGAGCTCGTGGACGAGCTCCGCGCCGACGTGCTCCAGCCGTTCGACGCGAGCGCGGGTTCCGTGACCCACCTCGGCGGCGAGACCGCGATCACCAACGACTTCTCGAGCTTCATCGCCGGCAAGCTGCCGCTCTTCTTCGGGATCGTGATCGTGCTCAGCGCGCTGCTCCTCCTGCTCGCGTTCCGCTCGGTCCTCGTCCCGCTCAAGGCCGTGCTGATGAACGTGCTCAGCATCGGTGCCTCCTTCGGCGTCGTCGTCGCCATCTTCCAGTTCGGCTGGGGCAACGAGCTCGTCGGGGTCTCGGAGACGGCGCCGATCGCTTCGTTCTTGCCGGTGTTCGTGTTCGCGATCGTCTTCGGCCTCTCAATGGACTACGAGGTCTTCTTGATGTCCCGGGTCCACGAGGAGTGGGAGCGCCGCGGCGACGCGACCGGGGCGGTCGTCCACGGGCTCGCCTCGACCGGGCGTGTGATCACTGCGGCGGCGGCGATCATGATCGCCGTATTCGGAAGCTTCGCGCTCGGCGGCGATCTCGTGATCAAGCTCTTCGGCGTCGGCCTCGCCGCGGCGATCGCGATCGACGCCTTCGTGATCCGGAGCCTGTTGGTGCCGGCGATCATGGAGCTGCTCGGGGAGCGCGCCTGGTGGCTGCCCGGCTGGCTCGACCGGCTGCTCCCGACCCTTCACATCGAGGGGCCCGCGGAGGAGAGTGGGGAGGAGGCATCGCCCGAGGGTCCGGTGGAGCCCGGGAGCGACGAGCGGCCCGAGGAGCGCCAGCCGGTCGCCTGAGCGGCGGGGGAGCAGTCTCCGAGCGGCGGGACGCGGGTAGCCTCCGCGCGGTGAGCGGGGCCGAACCGCATGGTTGATATCAACGTCGACACGCAGAGCTTCCTGGTAATCGTCGCCGTGGCGGCGGTGTCGGCCGCGATCGCCGGCGTCCTGCCGAGGAAGGTCGCGCTGCCCGTCGTCGTCCTCGAGATTCTCTTCGGGATCCTGATCGGGCCCGAGGTCCTCGATCTCGCCCAGCCCGATGAGTTCACCCAGTTCTTCTCGAACCTCGGCCTCGGCATGCTCTTCTTCTTCGCCGGCTACGAGATCGAGTTCAACAAGATCCGCGGGCGCCCGATGGCGCTCGCCGGGATGGGATGGGGAATGTCACTGGTGCTCGCCTACGCGATTGCGGCGGTGATCATCATCAACGACACCGATCATGACGGCCTGATCTTCCTCGGGGCGGCGATGGCGACCACCGCGATCGGCGCGCTGATCCCGATCCTCAAGGACGCCGGGGAGATGCGGACCCGGTTCGGGACGCTGCTGCTCGCGGCCGGCGCGGCCGGGGAGTTCGGCCCGATCCTGATGGTCACCGAGCTGTTCTCTACCAAGGCGACCTTGACCAGCGCCCTGATCCTCGTCGCGTTCGTGCTGCTCGCGATCGTCGCCTCGCTGGTCGCCGTCCGCTCCGTCGGGCGCACCTGGAACCTGATCGAGCGCACGCTGGAGACCAGCGGGCAGCTCGCGATCCGCACGACGGTGGTGATCATCTTCGCGCTGGTCGCCCTCGCCACCGAGCTGGGTCTCGACCTCCTGCTGGGCGGCTTCGTGGCCGGGGTGATCGTCAGCCTCGCGCTGCGCGACCGCGAGGTCGAGGTGCTCGAGTCGAAGCTCAACGCGGTCGGCTACGGGTTCCTGATCCCCTTCTTCTTCGTCTTCACCGGGATCAGCTTCGACATCGCCGCGATCTTCGAGCGCTGGACGCTGGCGGTCGGGGTCCCGCTCTTCGCGCTCTGCTTCCTGGTCATCCGTGGGCTGCCGGCGTTGCTGCTCTACTCGCGCGAGCTCGACCTCCGCAACCGGGTCGCGCTCGGCCTGTTCAGCGCCACCGAGTTGCCGCTGGTGGTCGCGATCACGACGATCGCGGTCGAGCGCAGCGAGATGAGCTCCGGCACCGCGGCATCGCTGGTCGGGGCCGCCGTGCTCTCCACGGCCGTCTTCCCGCTGCTCGCGTTGCGCGTGCGCGCGGGCGCAACGAAGACGATCGTCGAGTAGGATCGGGGTAAGCCCCCGAGTCGAAAGGGGG
>DATFLZ010000114.1:0-3855 GCA_035267205.1 Solirubrobacterales bacterium
AGTGACCGCTCGGCGCCGCACCCGTCAGCGGTTCCGCGGAACCGCCCCAGATCTGGTGTCCCCGCTGCGGATAGCCGCTGCCCCTCCCTCGCTGCAGTCGGTGAGCTCCCTCAGCGCCCGAGCGTGCGCAGGTACTCCCGCGCGGCCGTGGCGAGCCCGTCGAGCAGCTCCCGCACGTCGACGAGCGCGGCCCTGAGCTCGGCATCGCCGAACTCGATCGGCAGCATCGAGTCCTGAAGCTCCGCAACCCGGTGATCGGCCTCCGCGGCGGCCGCCACCGCCTGCTCGACGAGCGGCTTCGCCGCCTGGTTCGCGTTGCCGGGCGAGGGAATCTCGAAGCTCTGTGGAGCGTGTCCGGTCTGCTCGGCGAACCGCGCGTAGGCGCGCTTGCCGCGGCCGAGCGCCTTCTGAACGGGCATGAACAGCTCCGCCTCCAGCCGATCGGCGCTCGTCACCGAGACCGCCTCGTAGGCCTCGCCGAGCGAGGCGCTCGCCACGCCGAGCGACTGAATAGCCGCCACCAGGTCCTCGAGAATCTGCTCTCGCGCTTCCGCGGTCGTGATGCCCACGTGGCGAGCCTATCCGCGTGGCCCTCGTCCCGTCCGCCCGGCGCGGCGGCGGGATGGGATCAGTCGGTGTCCGCGGCAGCGATCAGGCCCTCGATCTCCGTGAGCTCGATCTCGACCTCGGCGACCATCCCGTCGACGTGCTCGCGCGCGCTCTTCGTGCTCTTGTCGATGTTGCTGAGCGCCAGCCGCACCTTCTGCGCGCGCTTCAGTGCCGCCCGCGCCTTCTCGGCCGCGTCGCGGACGCCGCCGGCGTCGACCTCGAGCGCTCCATCGCGGGCCATGACCACGCGCAGGCGCGCGTAGCGATAGGCGAGCCGCAGGCCGAGCGCATCGGGCTCGTCGGGATCGACGGCGACGATCAGCTTGTCCCCTTCGTACTCGGTGAGCTGCTCGTGCCCGGCGGGGATCCGGTCCTCGCCGGCGACGACCAGCACGGCGAAGTCGGCCTCACGCTCGGCCATCGCCCCGTTCAGCTCGTCCCGCATCTTGTTCTTGGAGAGCTGGCGGTCCTTGTCCTCGAAGACGATCCGGCCGGCGCAGGGCCCCTCGGCGGCGCCGATCTCGACGACGGTGTCCCCCTTCTTCGAGCCGCCCTCGCCTTTGACATCACCCGTGTGGAGCGCGACGTCGCCACGACCCTCGGCGATCCGCTCGAGTGCGTCGTGGACGCGCTCCTCGAAGCTTCGTCCCTTGCGGGTGCCGGCCTCCTCGGCCTCCGCGACCCGGTCGTCGGCCTCCTGCTTCTCGAGCACCCGGCCCAGGTTCTCCCGGAGGCCGGAGATCTGCTCCTGCATCGCCCGGGTCTCCTTGCGATGGCGCTCCTCGGCCTCGAGCATCGCCGTCGTAGCGCGAACCTGGATGGCGTTCAGCGGGTTGGAGGCGTCCTCGGCGGAGAGCTTGCCGGTGAGGTCGCTGATCCGCTTGTCGACGTGCTCGGCGACCGCGGTCTTGATCTGCTCCTGAACCGAGTCGCTGCGGTCGGCGCCGAAGGTCGCCGCGATCACCTCCGCCAGCTCGCCCGTGCCCTCCTCGAGCGCCTCGCCGAGCTCGGTTCCGAGCGAGCCGAGGCTCTCCTGGAACTCGCGCTTGACGTAGTCGACGTTGGCCGCGGTGCCCTCCGACTCGAGCACCCTCGCGCCGACCTCGATCGCCGACGCGACCGTCTCGGCGGGATCCTGACCGGCCTCGGCCCGCTCGCGGACGAGCCGCGCGGCGCGCTCATCGCTGACGGTGAGCGACTCGATCACGAGGCGATCGCCCAGCGCTCGCACGGCGCCGCGGGCGTCGAGGGGGAGCTGATCGACCTGCTGTTGCTCTGAGGCTTCCATCGGATTCTCGAAGGTAGTCGCGACCCCGGACGCATCTCTGACATCTGCAAGATTTGTCCCGGTGAACCGCCGGCCGAGCATCGATCCCGACTACCAGGCGCTACTCGAGCGCTGGGGGGAGATCTCCGATCTCGGGCGGGCCCGGGCGCTGCTCGCCTGGGACGAGCGCACGATGATGCCCGCCTCGGGCGCGGAGGGGCGTGCGTCCCAGATCGCGACCCTCGCCCGGATCCGCCACGAGCGCCTGACCGACGACGGTCTCTGGGAGATCGTCGAGCGACTCAGCTCGGCCGATGCCGGCCTCGAGCCCGACTCGCTGGAGGAGGCGGTCGTGCAGGCCGCGCGCCGCGAGTGCGAGCGCGCGCGACGCGTCCCGACCGACCTGCGAGGTGAGATGGCAGCGGCTGCATCGCGCGGCGAGAGCGCATGGGCGCGGGCCCGGGCCGAGGACGACCTCCCCTCCTTCCTCCCTCACCTCGAGCGCAACATCGAGCTCAGGCGCGAGTTCGGCGCCTGTTTCGCCCCGTACGAGCATCCCTACGACCCGCTCCTCGACGAGTTCGAGCCCGGGATGCCCACAGCGCTCGCGAGGGAGACGCTGCAGCGTCTCCGCGCCGGGCTGGTTCCGATCGTCGAGGCCGTCGCCGAGCGGAGCGACGCGATCGACGACTCAGCCCTGCGTGGGCGGTTCGAGGTCGCGGACCAGAAGCGGCTGCTCACCGGACTGATCCGCCGGCTGCCGCTGCGGGAGGGCGCCTGGCGCCTCGATCCGACCGACCACCCGTTCGCGACCTCGATCAGCGACGGCGACGTCCGGCTGACCACGCGCTACGAGCCCGAGGACCTCTCGTTCGCCCTGTTCAGCGGCCTGCACGAGGCCGGGCACGGCATCTACGAGGCAGGCGTGCCCGCAGAGCTCCGGCGAGGCCCGATCGGCCACCCCACCTCGCTCGCCTTCCACGAGTCTCAGAGCCGCCTGTGGGAGAACTGGGTCGGGCGGTCCCTTCCCTATCTGAAGGGCATCCTCCCGCTGCTCCGGGAAGAGCTCGGCGTCCAGTTCGACGCGGTCGATGCCGAGGGTCTGTACCGAGCCGCGAACGTCGTCCGTCCCTCGCTGATCCGGGTCGAGGCCGACGAGGTCACCTACAACCTGCACATCGCGCTGCGCTTCGAGCTCGAGCTCGCGCTGTTCGACGGCGCGCTCGAGGCCGCCGATCTCGCGGAGGCCTGGCGCGAGCGGACCCGCGAGTACCTGGGGCTCGACGTCCCCGACGACGCCCACGGGGTGCTCCAGGACGTGCACTGGGCCGCGGGCGCATTCGGCTACTTCCCCACCTACTCGCTCGGCAACATCATCGCCGCCCAGCTCTGGGAGGCGGCGGCCGAGGATCTCGGCGATCTGGATGAGATGATCGGCCGGGGTGAGCTCGAGACCCTGCGCGAGTGGCTCGGCGAGCGCATCCATCGCCACGGCGCCAGATACATGCCGGCTGAGCTCGCCGAGCGAGCGCTCGGAGGGCCGATGGACCCCGAGGCCCTGCTCAGACGCCTTCGGGGCAAGTACGGAGAGCTGTACGGCTTCTGAGCCGTGGCCTCAGGCGGCGGCCGTGTCGCGCTCCGCAACCATCCCGGCCAGCTGCTCCAGCCGGTGCCGGAGCCCACCCTCGAGCTCCGGGTCACGAAGTGAATCGCCATCGAACTGCTCGTCCGCATTCGGGATCGGCAACTCCTCATCGAGCACACGCGCTCCGAGCGCACCCAGGACCTTGCGGGTCTCGGCCTGGGCCCACACGGCGCCGAACATGCCCGTCGAGGCGCCGACGACGGCCGCCGGCCGGCCGGTCATCGGGCTCTCGGCCAGCGGGCGGGAGATCCAGTCGAGCGCGTTCTTGAGGTGCCCGGGGATCGAATGGTTGTACTCGGGGGTCGCGATCAGGACCGCGTCCGCCCGCTCGACC
>DATFLZ010000115.1:0-21014 GCA_035267205.1 Solirubrobacterales bacterium
GAAGAGCCCGCGAAGGCCGACGAGCCGGCGAAGGCCGAGGAGCCCGCGAAGGCCGAGAAGACTGAGGAGGCCGCCGAGGCCACCGAGAAGGGCTCGACCCCCGAGGTCGTTGCCGAGGCCGAGCCCGCCGCCGGCGACGCCGCCGGTGAAGGCGACTCCGAATCCGGCGAGGCCGCCGAGGAGAAGTCGTGATGGCCGAGCTCGTGATCAAGCAGATCCGCTCATCCAACGGTGCGAGCCCGCGTCAGCGCGACACGCTGCGCACGCTTCGCCTCGGCCGGATCGGCTCGCAGACCAAGCGCGCCGACTCCGCCGAGCTCCAGGGCCTGATCCGCAACGTCTCCCACCTCGTCGAGATCGAAGGAGCGAGCTGATGGGTCGCATCGATCCCGAGGACGTAGGCCTCGACAGCATCAGCCCGAAGCCGGGCTCCCGCAAGCAGACCAAGCGCCTGGGCCGCGGCCATGGCTCCGGCCAGGGCAAGACCGCCGGTCGTGGGCACAAGGGCTACGGGGCCCGCTCCGGCAGCAAGCAGAAGGCCGGCTACGAGGGCGGCCAGAACCCGATCCACATGCGGATGCGCAAGCTGCGCGGCCCGAACAACAAGATGTCGATGCCCTTCGAGCGCTTCCGGACCCGCACGCAGCCGGTCAACCTCGCCAGCCTCGAGGAGCGTTTCGAGGCCGGGGCGGAGGTCACTCCCGACAGCCTGCGCGAGGCCGGCCTGGCCAAGCGCCGCGACCCGGTCAAGATCCTCGCCCGTGGTGAGCTCTCGAAGGCGCTCACGGTGCGAGCCCACGCGTTCAGCGCGAGCGCCCGCGAGAAGATCGAGGCGGCCGGTGGCACGGTCGAGCTACTCGACTAGCTAGCGTTCAGCGCGCATGCTCCGCACGATCGGCAACGCCTTCGCGATCCCCGAGATCAGGCGCAAGCTTGCCTTCACAGCGGCGATGCTCGCCCTCTACCGTCTCGGCGCGTTCATCCCGGCGCCGGGCGTCGACACCAATGCCCTGGACGCGGTCCAGGACCAGTTCGACGGCGGCAACATCCTCGGCTTCCTCAACCTGTTCAGCGGTGGCGCGCTCTCGCAGCTCTCGCTGTTCGCGCTGGGGATCATGCCCTACATCACGGCCTCGATCATCCTGCAGCTGCTGACCGTGGTGGTGCCGGCCCTCGAGAAGCTCCAGAAGGAGGGAGAGGTCGGCCAGCAGAAGATCACGCAGTACACGCGCTACCTGACCGTCGGGCTCGCCTTCGGCCAGTCGCTCGGCTACGTCTTCCTGTTCGACTCCTTCGGGGGATCCGGTCAGAGCGTCGTCGTCGGCGGCGAGCTGACCTTCCCGAAGCTGATGCTGATCGTGATGGCGCTCACCGCCGGAACCACGCTGCTGATGTGGCTCGGCGAGCTGATCACCCAGCGAGGAATCGGCAACGGGATCTCGCTGATGATCTTCGCCTCGATCGTCAGCGGCCTGCCGCAGGGCATCCAGGCGTGGTGGACCAATCCCGATCAGGTCTTCATCGTGATGATGCCCTTCGTGGCGCTCGCGGTGATCGTCGGCATCGTCTACGTGCAGGAGGGCCAGCGGCGGATCCCTGTGCAGTACGCCAAGCGACAGGTCGGCCGCAAGATGACCACGGGCGGCTCCACCTATCTACCCCTGCGCGTGAATATGGCGGGAGTGATCCCGGTTATCTTCGCGGCCTCGATCATGGCCTTCCCGCCGACCGTCGGGCAGCTGCTCAACACGCCGGTCGCGCTCGACTTCGCCGCCTTCTTCTCCCCGGACCGCTGGGCCTACGTGGTCGGCGAGGTCTTCTTCATCATCATCTTCACCTACTTCTATACGGCGGTCACGTTCAACCCCGTCGACCAGGCCGACAACCTGAAGAAGTACGGCGGCTTCGTCCCCGGCGTGCGCCCCGGCCGCCCGACCGCGGAGTTCCTCGACCGCATCCTCAGCCGCCTGACCTTCGCCGGCGCCCTCTACCTCGGCGCCGTCGCCGCGCTGCCGACCCTGCTGATCTCCCAGACCAGCGCCAACTTCTTCTTCGGCGGCACCTCGATCCTGATCGTGGTCGGCGTCGCCCTGGACACCGTCAAGCAACTCGAGTCGCAGCTAATGATGCGCAATTACGAAGGCTTCCTGAAGTAGCCGGCTGCGGCGGGCCGGGAACGCCGATGGCTGCGTCCCCGTTCGCTCACGTGGCTCCGCCACTATCGCTCACGGCTCCTTGCCCTCGACGCCCCCGGCTCGCCTCGCGCGGCTACTTGCGGTCTATCGCTCGGTGCTCGACCGGGGGTTCGGTTGCGTGGGGCGCGGCCGCCCGGTAGCCTCGATCTGACTTGAACGGGAGGCCGACGCGCATGAACGAGACAGCCTTGGGGCGGCCCTTTCGCACGCTGCTGTTCGGCACGGTGCTCGTCGCCGCGCTCGCGCTCGCGCTGGCCTGGTCGGGGGCCGCTCGCGGCGCCGTCGGCGACTTCGGCTTTCATAGCTGCGTAAGCGGGGGGGACGCGTCGACGGCGCTCGGTACCGGAGCCTGTGCGGCGATCCCCGGGACGAGTCCGACAGGCGCCAATTCCGGCCTTAACGGTCCCGATCATCTCGCGGCCAGCCCTGACGGCCGGCACGTGTACGCGGCGGGATCCGATGATGCGATCACCTGGTTCGAGCGGGCGCCCGGCAGCGGAGCCCTGACCTTCGCGGGCTGTCTTACCGGCGACACCGGGACCACCGCCTGCACGCAAAGCCCGACCGCCACGGCCGGCGGCGACAACTCGGGATTTGGCAACCCCGGACCGCTCACGATCAGCCCTGACGGCGAGAACGTCTACGTGACCACGCTGGACGACGACGGGGTCACCCGGCTCGATCGTAATCCCGCGACCGGAGCGCTCAGCTTCGGTCAGTGCATCAGCGCCCGCAACTCGACCGCGCCTCCCTGCACGCTGGTCCCGGGATCCTCCCCCGGCGGCAACGACGCGGGACTGAACGAGATCACGGCCATGGAGGTCAGCCTCGACGGGCGCAGCCTCTACGCGTCGTCCGACACCGATGACGCCCTCACCCGCTTCGATCGCGCGCCGACGACGGGGGCCATCACCCACAAGGGCTGCATCTCCGGGTCCACGGACTCGGTTCCCTGCACCAAGATCCCGGCGCACGCCGCGAACGGAGTCGCGTCGGGTATGAACGAGCCGGACGACGTTGCGGTCAGCCCCGATGGAGCCACCGTCTACGCCGTCGCCGAGCTCGATGAGAGCGTTGTCCGCTTCACCAGGGCCCCCGGCACGGGCGCGATCAGCTACGCGGGCTGCTTCAGCGGCAACTCCAGCCTCGCCGGCACGTGTACCCCGACCCCTTCAGCGAAGCCCGGCGGTAGCGACTCCGGCATGAGCGCACCGCGGGGAGTCGCCGTGAGCCCCGATGGCGCGAGCCTCTACGTCGCCTCCCGGGGCGACAGCGCGGTGACCACCTTCAACCGCGCGCCCGCCGGTGGGCTCACGTTTGCCGGCTGTATCAGTGGCAGCGCTGCGACCGCCCCGACCTGCACCCAGATCCCGACGGCCACCGCCTCCGGGGCGGACTCGGGCCTAGAGGAGCCGTTCGGCGTCGTCGCCAGTCTCGACGGACAGAGCGTCTACGCCCGCTCGCCGGCCGGCTCCTCGCTCGCGGGCTTCCGCCGCAGCGAGGCGACCGGCGCGCTCACCTACGACGGCTGCATCAGCGGCGATACGGACACCCCTTGCGCGCTGCTCCCGAAGGCGTCGGTGGGTGCTGTCGACTCGGGCCTCCAGGAGCCCGAAGCCCTCGTGCTGACGCGGGACGGTCGCGCCGTCCTCGCGGCGTCGCAACCCGATGACGCGGTCTCGTCCTTCACCCGCGAGCCCGCGCCCGCCTGCTCCGACGGCCTCGACAACGACGGCGACGGCAAGACCGATCACCCCGCCGATCCCGGGTGCGCCGGCCCCAACGACGGCGACGAGACCGACCCACTCGACAACACCGCTCCCAAGCTGAAGCTCAAGGGCAAAAAGAAGCAGTCGAACAAGAGGCGGGTCGTCGTCAAGGCGAAGTGCAACGAGGCCTGCTCGGTAGTCGTCAAGCCGAAGGGCAAGGCGACCGTCAAGACCCGCGCTCCCGCCTCCGCCGCCAAAAAGCGCAAGAAGAAGCTGAAGCTGAAGACCGCCCGCGCCAACCTCAGCGCCGGCCAGACCAAGAGGCTGAAGCTGAAGTTCAAGGGCAAGAAGACCAAGAGGCTGGTCAAGAGGGCGCTCCGCAAGAAGAAGGGCAAGATCAAGCTCAAGCTGCGGGGCAAGGCCACCGACGGCGCGGGCAACAAGGGCAGGGCGACCTTCAGGGTAAAGCTGAAGAAGAAGTAGGGCAGGCCTTTCAGGGCCGCCCTCGATCCCGCGATCAGTGGTACGATCTGAAGATGTCCCACATCACGGTCAAGATGGGAGATCGAGGGCGAGTGGTAATCCCCGGGAAAGTGCGCCGGCGCCTCGGCCTGGACGCGGGGGACCGGCTGCTGCTCACCGAGGAGGACGGCGAGCTTCGGCTCCGTCCCTTGCGGAAGCGCATCGAGGACCTGCGCGGTGCCTACGCGGACCTCGCCCCCGATCGAAGCCTCGCCGACGAGCTCGTGGCCGAGCGCCGCACCGAGGCCGGCGCCGAGTAGGCGGTGCTTGCCGTCCTCGACGCGTCAGCCATGCTGGCGCTGCTCCAGGGGGAGCCCGGCTCGGAGCGCGTCGCCGATGCGCTGGCCGAGGGCTGCGCCATCAGCGTCGTAAACGTCGCGGAGGTGCTGTCGAAGCTCGCGGAGGGCGGGGCCGACCCGGCTGAGGCCGGCGACCGGATCGAGGATCTGGCCGATGTCCTCGTCGTACATCCCCTCGACCAAAGGGACGTCGTCGAGGTCGCCCGCCTCCGGCCGACGACGCGAGCTGCGGGTCTCTCGCTCGGCGATCGGGCCTGTCTCGCTCTCGCGCGACGGCTCGGCCTGCCGGCGCTGACGACCGACCGCGCCTGGGCGGCGTTGGAGCTGGACGCCGTCAGGGTCGAGCTGGTCCGCTGAGCGCTGCGACGGTTGCGCCGAACCCTCTAACCTGCGCGCAATGTCGGAGCTGAATCTGATCCTGCTGGGACCCCCCGGATCGGGCAAGGGCACCCAGGGCGAGCGCCTTCAGGAGGACTTCCGCCTCCCCTACTACGCGACCGGGGACATCCTCCGGGCCGCGGTCAAGGAGGGGACCGAGCTGGGCGAGATCGCGAAGAAGTACATGGACGAGGGCGGGCTCGTTCCCGATGAGGTGATCATCGGCGTGATCGGCGAGCGTGTGGAGGGGCCGGAGGCGGCCGACGGCTTCATCCTCGACGGCTTCCCCCGCACGATCGGCCAGGCCGAGGCGCTCGGCGCCGAGATGGACAAGCTCGGGCGCTCGATCACCGCCGTGGTCCTGATCGACACCGATGACGAGGAGGTCCAGCGCCGGCTCGGCGGGCGCCGCACCTGCGCCAAGAACGGGCACATCTTCCATGTCGAGTTCGATCCGCCCAAGAACGAGGGCGTATGCGACGTCTGCGGCGCCCGGCTCATCGTCCGCGACGACGACAAGCCCGAGGTGATCGCCAAGCGGCTCGACACCTATCACGAGCAGACCGAGCCACTGGTCGAGTTCTACGAGGATCGCGGCGTGCTGAAGCGCGTCGACGGCAGTCAGGCGCCCGATGAGGTCGGGGACCGGATCCGCGCGCTGCTCGCGACGCTGAGGCTCGAGGAGGAGCTCTAGCCCCGAGCTGGAACGGTCCCGAAGATGTACCGCGGCGTGATCACACCGAAGACTCCCGAGCAGATCGAGAAGATGGCCGCCGCCGGCCAGGTTCTCGCGCGCTGCCATCGCATGGTCCGCAAGGCCGCTCGCCCCGGCGTCACCACAGCTCACCTCGACGAGCTGGCCGAGAAGTACATCCGCTCCCAGGGGGCCACGCCGGCCTTCAAGGGCTACCGTGGCTTTCCCGGCTCGATCTGCGCCTCACCGAACTCCATGGTCGTCCACGGCATCCCCGGCGGCTATGAGCTCAAGCGCGGCGACGTGCTCAGCATCGACATCGGCGTGATCAAGGACGGCTGGGTCGCCGACGCGGCCCAGACGTACGGGATCGGCCCGATCGGGGAGCCGGCCGAGAAGCTGCTCGCGGTGACCCGCAACTCGCTGATCGAGGGGATCGCGGAGGCGAAGGCCGGCAGCCGCCTCGGCGACATCTCGCACGCGATCCAGCGCGCCGTCGAGCTCGAGGGCCTGCACGTGATCAAGAGCCTCGTCGGTCACGGGATCGGGACCGAGATGCACGAGGAGCCCCAGATCCCGAACTTCGGCGAGCCCGGCACGGGGCCGAAGCTGGAGGTGGGGATGACGTTGGCGATCGAGCCGATGGTCAACATCGGCACCGATCAGATCCGGATGGGGTCAGACCACTGGGCCGTCTACTCCGCCGACGGCTCGCTCGCCGCGCACTTCGAGTTCACGGTCGCGGTCGGCGCCGACGGCCCGCAGGTCCTCACCCCCTGGCACGAGGAGTAGGCGCCCGGCGCTAGTTGTCGCCGTCCGTCGCGTCGGTGATCGCGTCCTGAGCCGCGTCGGTCGCATCAGTGACCGCGTCAGTCGCGTCGGTGATCGCATCCTCGGCCGAGCTCGTCGCGTCGGTGGCCGCGTCCTGCGCGGAGTTGACCGCGTCGGTGACGTCATCGCTCTCATCGTCGCCGCAGGCGCTGATCCCGGCGCCGCTGATCGCGATCGCGGCCGCGGCCGCCGATGCGGTCAGGCGCCTTCTCATGGTGCTTGACTCTCGCTTCATTGGCATCTCCTCCACTGGTAGTTGAGCGTGCTCCCCGCCAACCGTATCCGTTCGCGGCCGCCGACAACCCTGAGGCGATGTGCGGGCGTGTGGCTTCACCAGCCGCGCGCGAGTTGCTAGCATGCCGAACTCGGCTCCAGGGCCGTCACTGCCTGCCTGCTGTCCGATTCATGGGACGAGCAAGGCCACCTACGTCAGATACGAGTTGGAGAGCCATGAAGGTTCGTGCGTCCGTAAAACCTATGTGTGAGCGTTGCCAGATCATCCGGCGCCGCGGCCGCGTGCTCGTGATCTGCTCCAACCCGCGACACAAGCAGCGGCAGGGCTGAGGATCTCTATGGCACGGATCGCAGGCATCAACCTTCCGCTCAACAAGCGGGCCGTGGTCGGCCTCACGTACGTCCACGGGATCGGCCGTTCGACCGCGGAGAAGATCGTCGACGTGACCGGGGTGGACCCCAGCACGCGCGTCGGCGATCTCACCGAGGAAGAGGTCGTCAAGCTCCGCGAGGCAGTTGAGCAGCAGCAGGTCGAGGGCGATCTGCGCCGCGAGCGCTCCCAGAACATCAAGCGCCTGATGGAGATCGGCTCCTACCGCGGCCTGCGCCATCGCCGCGGACTGCCGGTTCGCGGGCAGCGTACGAAGACCAACGCGCGTGGCCGCAAGGGCCCCCGCAAGATGAGCATCGCGGGCAAGAAGAAGGCCCCGACCCCCAAGTAGAGAGATTCAGAGGATCACCTAGATGCCACAGCCCAACAAGGGTCGCACCAAGCGCCGCCAGAAGAAGAACGTTCCTGCCGGCCAGGCCCACATCAAGACCAGCTTCAACAACACGATCGTGACGCTGACCGACCCGGTGGGCAACGTGATCGCCTGGGAGTCCGCCGGCTCGGCCGGGTTCAAGGGCTCCCGCAAGTCAACCCCGTTCGCCGCGCAGGTGACCGCCGACAACGCCGCCCGTAAGGGCATGGAGCACGGCCTCGAGCGCGTCGAGGTGCTCGCCAAGGGCGCCGGCTCCGGCCGCGAGACCGCGATCCGGGCGCTGCAGGCGGCCGGCCTCCAGGTGACCACGGTCAAGGACGTCTCCCCGCAGGCCCACAACGGCTGCCGCCCGAAGAAGCGGCGGAGGGTCTAGGCATGGCGCGCGACACCAGCCCGCAGTGCAAGCAGTGCCGTCGCGAGGGGCAGAAGCTCTTCCTCAAGGGCGAGCGCTGTCTGACCGACAAGTGCGGCGTCGAGCGCCGCTCCTACCCGCCGGGCGAGCACGGCCGTGGGCGGATGCGCGCATCCGAGTACCGCCAGCAGCTCCGCGAGAAGCAGAAGGCCCGCCGCTACTACCAGGTGCTCGAGAAGCAGTTCCGCAGCTACTACGAGAAGGCCTCCCGCCAGGACGGCGTCACCGGTGAGAACCTCCTGCGCCTGCTGGAGCGTCGCTTCGACAACGTCCTGGTCCGGCTCGGCTTCGCCGCCTCGCGGCGCCAGGCCCGCCAGCTGATCCGCCACGGCCACTGGCAGATCAACGGCCGCCGCGTCGACATCCCCAGCTACCAGATCAAGCCCGAGGACATCATCTCGATCCGCTCCGGAGCCCCGGTCGAGAACACGGTCCGCGGAGCCACCGAGCTTATTTCCACAGTGCCCCCCTGGCTACAGGCCGATCACGACGCGCTGACCGCAAAGGTCCTGCGCCTGCCCGAGAGGGACGAGATCGACTCGCCGGTCGAGGAACAGCTCATCGTCGAGCTGTACTCCAAGTAGGGCCGCCCGAAAACCCGCCGACGGAAGGACGCGCAATGACCACCCTGCCCGAGTTTCAGGAACCCAGCATCAGCAGCGAAGACACGGACGACACCAAGGGTACGTTCGTAATCGAGCCCCTCGACAAGGGCTTCGGCTACACCTACGGCAACAGCCTGCGTCGCGTCCTGCTCTCCTCGCTCGGTGGTGCCGCGATCAAGTCCGTGCGGATCGAGGGCGTCGCTCACGAGTTCTCGAACATCGACGGCGTCAAGGACGACGTCACCGACATCGTGCTCAACCTCAAGGACATAGTCATCCGCCTGCACACCGACGCCGATGAGGTCGAGGTGCCGCTGGTCGCGACGGGCCCCGGCGAGGTCACCGCGGGCGACATCGACCTGCCCGCCGGCGTCGAGATCCTCAACCCCGAGGCTCCCATCGCCACGCTCGAGAAGAAGACGAAGCTCGAGATGTATCTGACGGTCGGCCGCGGCCGCGGCTACTCGCCCGCCGAGGACAACAAGACCGACGATCAGCCGATCGGCGTGATCCCGATCGACTCGATCTTCTCGCCGATCCGGCGTGCCGCCTACCAGGTGGCCAGCTCCCGGGTCGGTCAGCGGACCGACTTCGACAAGCTCACGCTCGAGGTCGAGACCGACGGCTCGCTCGAGCCCGGCGCCGCGCTTCGCGAGGCCGCCGA
Organism: Solirubrobacterales bacterium; assembly: GCA_035267205.1. Classification (GTDB taxonomy): domain Bacteria; phylum Actinomycetota; class Thermoleophilia; order Solirubrobacterales; family 70-9; genus CAXMST01. The sequence continues at coordinate 9,308 of DATFLZ010000115.1, forward strand.
GCTGATGATCGGCAGCCTGGCGATCTTCACCGACGCCGACCGCGTCGAGGAGCTCACCGCGAAGACCAACGGTGCCGGCCCGGCCGCGGAGGAGACCACCGCGGGCGACGGCGACGACCGCTTGATCGAGGAGCTCGAGATCGGCGTCCGTGCCTACAACTGCCTGAAGCGCGCCGGCGTGCAGACGATCGGCGACCTGACCGCAAAGTCCTACTCGGAGCTGACCGCGATCCCGAACTTCGGGGAGCGTTCGATCGAGGAGGTCGTCGAGGCGCTGACCGCTCTCGGTCTCAGCCTCCGCGAGGAGTAACCCGATGCGGCACCGTCGCAAGCGCCACAAGCTCAGCCGCGATGCCTCGCATCGCAAGTCGCTGCTGCAGAACCTCAGCAAGCAGCTGATCGAGCACGAGCGGATCCAGACCTCCCAGGCGAAGGCCAAGGCGGTCAAGCCCGAGGTCGAGAAGATGATCACGCTGGCCAAGCGCGGCGACCTCCACGCCCGCCGTCAGCTGCTCGCCCGGCTCGGCCAGGACAAGTTCGCCGTGCATCGTCTCGTCGAGGAGATCGCGCCGCGCTACTCCGAGCGCCCGGGCGGCTACACCCGGATCACCAAGCTCGGCCCGCGCCGCTCCGACTCGACCGAGATGGTCTACCTCGAGCTGGTCTGAGCTGAGGCGATCGCCGCCCCGAGCCGGGCGGCGACCCAGGCGCGGCGGCTCGTGATCTGCCGCCAGGTGAAGCGGACCACCGTGATGCCCGCGGCCGTCAGGTCGGCGTCCCGCTGCCGATCCCGCTCGAAGGAGCTCCGGCGACCGTGCGAGGCGTAGCCGTCGATCTCGACGACCAGCCCGAGCTCCGGCCAGCAGACATCGAGCCGGTAGCCGTGCAGCAGGAAGTTGCGGCGCGGCTCGGGAAGCCCGGCGCTGCGGATCAGGGCCAGCAGCAGGCGCTCGGCCTCCTTGCGTGAGTAGTCCGGTCCGCGCTCATCGCTGAGGATCGCGCCGAGGACGCCCCAGCCGGCCCGGCGGGGATGGCGCTCCCGCAGGCGCTCCAGATCGCGGCCGGTGATCAGCTTCAGGTAGCGGCCCTCGTCGAGCGCGCGCTCCGCCTGCCGTCGCCCCGCCGAGGCCGCGATGTCGAGCACCGTGAGCGTGGGGCTGGTGAGCGGCAGGCCGTCGCGGGCGCGGAGATCGGGGCGGCCGAGAGTGGGGAGCCGGTGGACCTGGAGGCCGGGGCGCGAGCGTCTCTTGCCGGCATTGGAGACATCGATGATCGACGGCCTGACCTCGATCATCCGCCAAAGATGTCCGGCCGCCAGGTGGGAGATCGCGCTGAACGGACCGGTCGCCAGGATCGCCGCGGTCAGGTCGGACAGCAGGGAGGGAGTGGAGTGGCCGACGCGATAGACGCCCCGGTGGATTCGGTGGAGGGTGCCCCTCTTTGCCCGGCCCGAGGCGGCGGCGTGGCTGATCCCGGCAGCCAGCAGCTGTTCGGAGTGAATCGTGCCGTGCTGGCCGCCCGCGATCTCGGCCACGGCCCGATCGCCGCGCCCAACACGTTGAGTTACGTCGAAAGCGTTCACGGGCACCACCGGTTTTCCACCAAGCTCACCCCAGCCGTGAGTTCCGTTCCCATCTGCGGTGGGCCCACCTCGATTGCCACGAACATCAACGCCTCCTCGAGCCATGCCCACCTCAATCCCGGCGCCACCTCTCACGCCCCCTCACTGCAAGCCGTCCCGCCACCCTCCCTCGCTGCCACACTCCCGGCCCGTGGCCACCTTCAGGCTCGACATCGCATACGACGGGACCCGCTTCAAGGGCTGGGCGCGCCAGGAAGGGCTGCGCACGGTGCAGGGGGAGGTCGAGGGTGCGCTCGAGCAGCTCTATGGCGCCCCGGTGCCGCTGACGGTGGCCGGCCGCACCGACGCCGGCGTACACGCGACCGGGCAGGTCGCGAGCTTCGAGGCCCCGACGGATCGGCACGACGCAAACACCCTGCGGCGCGCCCTCGACTCCCTCACTGCAGAGGAGGTCGCCATCACCGACACCAGCGCGGTGCCCCCAGGCTTCGACGCCCGGCGCGACGCGACCGCCAGGCGCTACCGCTACCGCCTTGACACCCGTTCTGTGCCCAGTCCCTTCGAGCGCCGCTACGCAGTGCACTGGCCCCACGCGCTCGATCGGCCGGCGCTGGATTCCTGCGCGGAGCTTCTCCCCGGCACCCACGACTTCACCGCCTTCACCCCGACCGAGACCGAGCACGTGCGGTTCGAGCGCGATGTGCTCGAGGCGGCCTGGAGCGAGGAGCGGCCCGGGCTGCTGACCTTCGAGATCGAGGCCGACGCCTTCATGCGCAACATGGTCCGGGCGCTGGTCGGGACGATGCTGGAGGTCGGCGGGGGCCGGCGCACGGTCGAGAGCTTCGCCGCGCTGCTCGAGGGGCGCCCCCGGCCGGAGGGGGGAGAGACGGCCCCCGCGCACGGCCTGTTTCTGATCGCCGTGCGCTACTGATGCCGCGGCGGCAGGACGTTGGCGGGCCCGTCGAGCCAGACCCTGACCGAGTCGCCCGGGTGCCAGGCCGGCCAGCTCAGCCGGCGTGAGCGGATCACCGTGCCCGAGGGCAGCTCGACGTCCAGCAGCTGGTCGTGACCGTAGAAGGTGCGGCCCGTGATCTTCGCGTCGAGCGTCTCGGCGCTGGTCGCGGGGCGGCCGGCATCCACGGCGACGGCCTCGGGGCGGAGCAGCACATCGACCGCCCCGTCGATCTCGGTCGCGGTGTGGAAGCTGCCGAGCTCGCAGCTGACCCGTCCACCCTCCACGGTGCCGGGGAGAATGTCGATGTCGCCGAGGAAGCCGGCCACCCAGTGGGTAGCGGGGCTGGAGTAGACCTCCTCCGGCGTCCCGATCTGCTCGATCCGCCCGGCGTTCATCATCGCCACGCGATCGGCGAGGCTGAGAGCCTCCTCCTGGTCGTGGGTGACGAAGACCGATGTGACCTCGGCCTCGGAGAGAATCCGCCGCACGTCGGCGCGGAGCCGCTCGCGGAGGCTCGCGTCCAGATTCGAGAAGGGCTCGTCCAGGAGGACGAGATCCGGGTTCGGCGCCAGTGCGCGGGCGAGGGCGACGCGCTGCTGCTCGCCACCCGAGAGCTCGTGCACGCCGCGGTCGGCGTAGGCGCCCAGCCCGACCAGCTCGAGCGCGGCGAGCACCCGGGAGCGATCCGCGCCACGCCCGATCGCGTAGCCGACGTTCCCCGCGACATCGAGGTGCGGGAAGAGCGCATAGTCCTGGAAGACCATCCCGATCCGCCGCTGCTCGGGCGGGACCGACACGCGAGCGTCGTTGAGGACGCTCGAGCCGACGACGATCCGGCCGGCGTCGGGGCGCTCGAGCCCGGCGAGCATCCGCAGCGTCGTCGTCTTCCCACACCCGGAGGGCCCGAGCAGGGCGACGATCTCACCGGCGCCGACCTCCAGATCGACTCCCGAGACCGCCCGGGTCCCGCCGAACGACTTGGTCAGCCCCTCGATCGCGACCGCGCGGCGCGCCTGCTGATCCGCCGCGCTCACGGGCGCGGCTCCCCGCGGCCGGTCAGCCACCACAGCGGCGGCGCGGCGACGATGAGCAGGACGAGCGACGGCACCGCGCTGCCCTCGAAGAAGCCGAGCGAGGTCTGTCGCCAGATGTCGGTCGCCAGGGTCTCGAAGCCGATCGGCGCCAGCAGGAGCGTGGCCGGCAGCTCCTTGACCGCGTGCAGGAAGACGAGCGCGGCGCCGGCCGCGATCCCGCCGGCGACCAGCGGCGTCGTGATCGTGCGGAAGACCTCCAGCGGGCCGCGCCCCATGCCGCGCGCCGCCTCCTCGAAGCGCGGCGGGACCTGGAGCAGGGAGGAGCTGACCGAGCCGACGGCCAGCGGCAGGTAGTGGATGGTCAGAGCGAACACCAGCATCCCGAGAGTCTGGTACAGCGGTAGCGCCACCCGCGTCCCGAAGAAGACCAGCGCAAGCGCGACGACGATGCCCGGCAGCGCGTACCCGACGTAGCCCAGCCGCTCGACGAGGGCCGTGACCGGACTTGGAAAGCGCACCGCGAGTACCGCGATCACGATCGCGAACAGGGCGGCGAGCAGGGCCGCGCCGGTCCCCGCGACCAGCGAGTGCCACGCGTTGCCCACCAGCTCGCCCGCGTCGATCCCGGCGCCGAGCCCCTGGACGGCCCAGTAGATGAGAACGCCAACGGGGAGGACGAGCGCCACGAGCGTGATCAGCGAGCAGAAGCCGATCGCGGGCCACCGCCAGCGGCCGAGCGGCACGATGCTCGCCGGCCGCCCGGCGCCGGGCCCGGTCCGGTAGTAGCGCAGCGAGCCGCGGATCCAGCTGTAGACGGCGAGCAGGATCAGGACGCCGATGACGAGCAGCAGGCCGAGCGCCGCGGCGCTGGTGCGGTCGAAGCTCGACTGCCACGTGATGTAGATCTCGCGGGTGAACGAGTCGAAGCGCATGATCGAGACGGCGCCGAAGTCGCTGATCACATACAGCGCCACGAGCAGCGCTCCCGCCCCGATCGCGGGGATGAGCTGGGGGAGGATCACGGTCCGGAAGACCTCCCGCCGGCTGCGGCCCATGGAGCGGGCGGCGTCCTCGAGCGCCGGGTCGAGGCGGCTGAGCGCCGCGCGGGCGCTGAGCAGGACCAGCGGGTACGTGAACAGGCTGAGCACCAGCCAGGCGCCGGGGAAGCCGTAGATCGAGGGGATCCGGTCCGCTCCCAGGACGTCCGCCAGGAGCCCTGACGGACCCAGCGCGGAGACGAACACGTAGGCGCCGATGTAGCTGGGGATCACCAGCGGGAGCGCCGTGAGCGTCGCCCACAGGCGCCGGCCGGGGAGATCGGTCCGGGAGGTGAGCCAGGCCAGCGGGAGGCCGATCGCGACCGCGGTCGCCGTGACGGCCACCGTCAGCCCGACGGTGCGCACGGTGAGCCCGACGGTGCGCGAGTCGAAGATCGTCTCCGCCGCCGTATCCAGGGAGCCGGCGAGCAGGACGACCAGATAGATCGCGGGCAGCGCCGCGGCGAGCCCGGCGAGCAGCCCGAGCGCCAGCAGCCCGGCGGGCGGACGGCGCCGGCCAAGCGCGGCGCGCCCGGCGTCCCCGGGGAGGGAGCGCCAGGCGCGGGTCCGCAGGCCGGTCGCCAGGCCGGTCACTCGTCAGTCCGGCTCATCGCCCTACAGCGCCCCGGTCTCGCGCAGCAGCTCGAGCGTGCCCTCGAGATCGGCGATCTGGGCGAGGTCGATCTCGGGCGCGGGGATCTCCTCGATCGGCGGCAGCGACGGATCGGCGTCGAGGCCCTTCACCAGCGGGTACTCCTTGGTCTCCTCCACGAAGAACTGCTGGGCCGGCTCCGAGAGCAGGTACTCGACGAAGCGCAGCGCCTCAGCCTTGTCGCCGGAGGAGGAGAGGACGCCGATCCCCGCGACGTTGATCAGCGCGCCGAGCCCCTCGGGCGGGTAGTGGATGGAGACGGGATAGTCGGGCTCCTCGGCGGCCGCCTGCGCCACGTAGTAGTGGTTGATCAGGCCGACGTCGATCTCGCCGTTGGCGATCGCGTCGCGGATCGGGGTGTTCGAGTCGTAGGTCTGGACCCCGTTGGCGACCATGTCCTCGAGCCACTCGCGGGCGACGTCCTCGCCCTCGGTCACGCGGAGCGCGGTCACGTAGGCCTGGAAGGAGGCGTTCGACGGCGCCCAGCCGACGCGGCCCTCCCACTCCGGCTCGGTCAGCTCGAGCGGCGAGTCGGGAAGCTCCGACTCATCCACCTCGGGCCCGTAGGCGATGATCCGCGCGCGGCCGGTGACGCCGACCCAGGTGCCGTCCTTGGCGCGGAACTGCGGCGGAACCTGGTCGAGGATCCTCTTCGGCAGCTTCTCGAGCCGCCCTTCCGCGGAGAGCGCGCCGAGCGCGCCGCCGTCCTGGGAGAAGAACGCGTCGGCTGGGGAGTTGTCGCCCTCCTCGATGATCGTGGCGGCAAGCGGCGCCGAGTCGCCGTAGCGGACCTCGACCTCACCGCCGAAGTCCTCGATCACGGGTGCCACCAGCTCCTCGGAACGGCCGGAGTAGACGGTCAGCGCCTCCCCCGAACCGAGATCGGCGGTCTCCTCGCCGTCGCCGCTCTCATCGGAGCCGCAGGCGGCCACAGCGAGGGCGGCGATCGCGACGAGGAGTGCCGCGAGCAGGGGGCGTAGGTGGGAGGTGGTGCTGTGCATGGTTGCTTCGGAGCCCTTCCGGTTGTGGTGAATCATAGTTAGGGCACCCTAACTAGGCGCCGCGAGGGCGAAACCCTAGCGAGTCGGTCGGGATTGTGCGCGACAGGGTGGGACGCGAGGCGTCAGCGGGACGCGGCCTCGCCGCGGTCGCGCGCGAGATAGCCCCCGAGGACCGTGTCGAACGGCCCGTCGTCGATCAGGGAGGCGTCCTTGAGGTGCAGCGCGCGGGAGGTCATGCGCGAGAGCAGCTGGTGGTCGTGGCCCGCGACGACGACGATCCCGCCCGCGGACCGGATCTCCTCGCTGATCCGCTCGAAGTCCACCCGGAAGTCGTCGTCGAGCGCCTCGTGGACCTCGTCCAGGAGGAGAACCTGGGGCCGGGACTCGAGGATCGTCGCGAAACCGAGGCGCGCGCGCATGCCCTGCGAGTAGCTAGAGACCGGCCGCTCGAAGGCGTTGCCGAGCCGGCTGCTCTGCAGCACCGACTCGAGCGACGCGAAGGCCTGGGGGCGGGAGAGCCCCGCCAGGACGCCGAGCAGGACCGCGTTCTCCCGTCCGGTCAGCTCCGGCATCAGCCCACCGTTGATGCTGAGCAGCGACCCGACGCGGCCTTCCACGGCGACGGCGCCCTCGTCGAGCGTGTAGACGCCGGCCATCACCTTGAGCAGCGTGGTCTTGCCGGCCCCGTTGCCGCCGAGCAGGGCGACGCTCTCACCGGGGCCGACCTCGACGTCGACCCCCCGCAGACCCCAGTTCGTCTCGCAGTGTCGGCGCAGCCGCCCCATCGCGGGCGTCACCGGGCGGCGCTGGCGGTCGAACACGAATCGCACGCCGGCTCCCCTCGCTCTGATCGAGGCGGTCACTCCGCCACCTTCGCGAAGTGCCCCTGCTCGCGGAGGTAGATGGGCAGAAAGACCGCCATGATCAGGCAGGCCCAGCCGAGCGGGATCAGGATCATCCACAGGTCGGGGACCTCGCCGCGAAGGAAGATCGCCCGGTAGCCCTCGAACAGCCCGCTGAACGGGTTGACGCGCACCCACGTGTTCGCGGCCCCCTCGATCTGGTCGAGCGCGATCAGGCCCGGGGCGAGGAAGAAGAGGGCGCGGACGAAGCTCAGCGCGAACGGGCGCAGATCGGGGAGCCAGACCCCGAACAGCGTTGCGGCGTAGGCGAAGGAGACCGCCAGCACGAGGTTCACGAACAGGATCAGCGGGAGCGCCAGGAGCGCCGTTGTCGGAGCCACCGAGTAGATCGCCATCATCATCACCACGAGCAGGAACGAGGCCGCGAACGCGAGCGTCTCGGTCATGGTCGTGCCCAGCGGCAAGAAGGCCCGCGGGAATGACATGTTGGCGATGATCCCCCGGCGCAGGGTGACCGCGGTCATCGAGGAGGTCGTGGTCAGGGTGAGGATCTGGAAGGGCACGACGGCGCAGGTCAGCGCCAGCCCCGGCGCCTCCCCGGGACGCTCGAGCACCGCGGTGACGAGGATCAGGTAGACGCCGACCAGCGCGAACGGATCGAGCAGCCACTTGACCAACTGCCAGGGGCCGCGCCCGTAGCGCGCGCGCAGGTCCGACTGCGACAGCGAGACCAACAGATCCAGGCTTCTTCCTCTCATGCGGTGTATGTTGCCGCGAATGGGCCGACCCGCGGCTCCGGGTCGGACGCCTGGAACGAATCGCTGCGCCGGTTCGCGGGCGCGCGACGCAGATGGGAGGCGCGGATGACCAGGTTTCTGATGCAGGCCCACGCGCCGACGACGGGCCTGGCTCATCTCGGCACCGCGATCGCGATCGGGACGGAGCTCCGGCGGCGTGGTCATGACGTGGGCGTCGCCTACGGCGGCTCGCAGCCCGAGCTGCTGGACGCTGCGGGCCTCGAGCAGTACCGCGTGGCCGAGGTTGCGCCCGAGCGCGAGTGGTCGAACGGCGAGTGGTTCCGCAGCTCGGCGGAGCTCGCCCCGGTCGTCGACTCGCACGTGGCTGCGATCGAGTCGGCGCGCGCGGAGGTCGTCATCGCCTGCCACGGGATCGCCGGCCGCGTCGCCGCCGAGCTCACCGAACGGCCTTCGCTGCACGTCTTCCACTATCTGCGGACGACGCGGTACGCCCGCGCGATGGCCGTCAGCGGCGACCGGCAGCGCGACCTCCGCCATCCCCGTCGGTGGGCCCGCGTCGGCCGCGCCCGCCTCCGGCGGATGCGCGGCCGCGGCCCGACGCCGGTGCGCTCGGCGGTAACGGACCTGCGCCGGGAGCGCGGCCTCCCCGACCCCGGACCCGAGGCGATCTCCGGCTGCCGCGACTCGCTCGTGGCGATCTCGACCGCGCCCTTTCTGATCCCGGCCAGGGGTCTCCCCGCGACGTGGCGCTACGTCGGCCCGATCTCATGGTCGCCCCCCGCGCCGCCCCCCGAGGTCCCGGCGGGGGAGGGCCCGCTCGCCTACGTCACCCAGGGCTCAACCGGGAGCGCCGAGCTGCTCGAGCGCACCACCGGCGAGCTGGCCGCGGCGGGCTTCCGCGTGATCGCGACCACGGCGCGCCTGCTCGACCCCGGTCGGCTCCGGGCCGCCGACGGGCGCGTGGTGGCCGAGCGCCTGCTCGACGGCGCCGCCTGCATGCGGGACGCCGACGTCGCGGTGATCCACGGCGGACACCAGACCCTGGCCGAGGCGCTCCGCACCGCCACCCCCGTTGTCGCGATCCCGGTCAGGGCCGACCAGATCGGGCACCTGCATACGGTCGAGCGGCTCGGGGTCGGCGCCGGGCTCTATCCGCCGCCACGGCGGCGGGGGTCGGTCGCCCGGGCCGCGCGGCGCGCGCTGTCCCCCCGGGTCGTCGAGCGCTGCCGGGAGCTCTCCGAGCGCCTCGAGGGAGACTGGGACGGGGTGCGGAACAGCGCCGACCTCGCCGAGTCGCTGGCCGCGGGCCCCGCGCCGGCCGCGCCGGCCTCGCCTGCGTCGCAAGTGGGGGAGCGCCCGCGGTGATCCGCCGCCGGCCGTTCGCGCTGCCGCACCCGGACCAGGTCCCGGCGCTGTCCGCGCTGATGCGCGACCGGGCTCCCGCGGGGCCGATCGGGGACCAGGGCAGCCTGCTCGACGCGGCGCTCGCGCACGGGCTCGGCACGGCGCTGGCCGCCGCCGTCGAGGCGGGGCGGATCGACCTCGATGCAGAGCACCGGGGGAGACTGGGCAGGGCCTGCGCAATGCAGCTGGCCCGCGTGGAGGCGCTTCGTGCGGAGCTGGAGGAGGTGGCGCCGCTGATCACCGGCGCCTGCGGGGTGCCTCCCGTCTGCGTCAAGGGCCCGGCCGTCGCCGACCGTCTCTACGCCGGCGGCCCGCGCCGGCCGTTCGGCGACCTCGATCTCGTGGTGCCGCGTGAGCGCCTCGACGACGCGGCGGCCGCTCTCACCGCGGAGGGCTGGATCGAGGATCTCGAGTTCGCGCACGGCTTCGCCGCCCGCTTCGGGCACGAACTGCACCAGCGCCGCCGGCGCGGGGGGATCTGGCTGCTGAGCGAGCTGCACTGGCGGATCGGGGACGACCCGCTCTGCGAGAGCCTCGACTACCGGCTCCTCGCCGACGGCGCGGAGCCGCTGGAGCGCCACCCCGCAGCGCTCGCGGCCGCGCCGCCCGCCGAGCTGCTGCTGCTCTGCGTCCACTTCCTCGGTGATCGCGAGCGCCGCCTGATCTGGATCGATGACATCCGGCGGGCCGCTGAGCGCGCGGATGCGGGCGAGTGGTCCGCGGCTTTCGCGCTCGCCTCGCGCATCGGGCTCGACTGGGCCCTGCACCGCGGTCTCGACTACGCCGAGCGCTACGCGGGCCTGCGCCGCGAGCGCCCCTCGCCGGCGGGCCCGCCCCCGCCCTTCGGGCCGCTCCGTGCCACCGAGGAGCTGGAGATGCGGGCCTCCCTGCACGTCGGGCGCCTCGCGACCCTACGCGGCCGCGACCGGCTCCGCTATCTGCGGACCGTGCTGATCCCGACCCGGGAGGGGCTCGCGGGAACGGCCGGGACCGACGGCGCCCCCGCCTGGCGCGCGGCCCTGCGCCACGTCCGCTCGGCAATCGCCGGGATCCTGCCGCGGCGGTAGGGCCTCACGGCCCGGCCAGCAGCGTCTCGACGATGCCCGGGAGCGCGTCCCGCGTCGCCTCCAGATCGGCGGGCATCGCGACCTCCCAGGCCGGGACGGCTTCGAGCACCGCGGCCAGCGCCACGAACGAGGCCTCCAGCGCCCGCCTGTCCCCGACGTGGAGCAGCGCCGGGACGAGCTTCGGCAGCGCGTCCGCCGGCGCGAGGGGCCGGACCAGCGGATCCTCGCGGCGCTCCTGCAGGGCGACGACAGCGCCCACCTCCGAGGGCCCCGGCAGCCGCTCCTGGGACTCCGTGGGGCGGTGCAGGCGCCGCGACGCGCGCTGGTCGGGCGCGTCGGGCCTCGGCTCCGCGGTGGCCGCCGCGGCGACCCGCGGCGTGGCCCAGAGCCCGGCTCCACCCGCGCAGACCCCGTAGGGCGAAGCGTCGTCAGCCCGCGCGATGACCGCTGCGTCGTCGGTGAGCGGGATGAAGCCGCAGCCGGTGGCGAGCATCGTGGTCGTCGACTTCCCACGTCCGCTCGGCCCGCAGAAGAGGATCGCGCGGCCGCCGCTGACGATCCCCGACGCGTGCAGCGTCGCCTCGCCGCGCTCGGCCAGCAGCAGCGGGATCACGACCGTGGCCAGGTGGTGGCCCCATGCGGGCGGGTCGGGTCCCGGGCTGACCCGCACACGCAGGTCGGTGGGGTCGGCCTCGTAGCTCCCGCGACCCCGGGCCCAGATCACGAACGAGCTACCGCGCCGCGCGATCGTGAAGGCCGTCCCGTGTGCGTCGGAGCGCTCGAAGACGACCTCGCTGCCGGGACGGTGGATCCACTCCTCGGTCGCGGGCTCGAGCGTGATCGTGCCGCGCTCGCCCCGGCCCGGCGAGCTGACCGGAGCGGGCGGGTCGCCGAGGATCTCGTAGCCATGCAGGTGCGCCATCGCGAGCGACTACGCTACCCGGATGAGCTCCTCAGATGAGCGTCGATACCGCCGCAGCGGCGAGGCGATCTCCGCCCGGGTCCTCGAGGAGACCGTGATCCTCGACCTCGATCGCGACCGCTACACCCGGCTCAACGGCAGCGCCGGAATGCTGTGGGAGACGCTGGCCGAGCCCCGTTCGGCCGAGCAGCTCGCTGCCGCGCTCGTCGCCGAGTACGGCATCGAGCCCGCTCGCGCCGAAGCCGACGCCAATACCCTGATCGAGAAGCTCCGGGGGAGAGGGCTGCTCGCCGAGTCCGCCTGACGGCGATCGGCGCCCCCGCCCTACTCGGCGGAGTCGACCCCGGGGATCGCGTCCGGCAGATCGGGGGTGGTCGCGACGGCGAGCCTGCGGTGCCCCTCCGGCGCGCCGGCGGGGCGCACGAAGCCGCG
>DATFLZ010000116.1:0-14989 GCA_035267205.1 Solirubrobacterales bacterium
CGGTTGCAGAGAGGGGGCGTGACCATCCGGCCGATCGAGGCGAGGTTGCCTCGTCCAGTGGCCGAGCGGTCAATCTGCCCCGCCTGCCGGCCGAAAGTGACCGCTCGGCGCCGCACCCGTCAGCGGTTCCGCGGAACCGCCCCAGATCTGGTGTCCCCGCTACGGATAGCCGGCTACCCCTCCCTACTGATCCAGCTGGTCGATCGTGCAGGCGGTGGGGTCCTTGTCCTCGCGCCAGCGCAGAAGCTTCGATCCGTGCCGGATACGGCCGTCGGAGACATGGTCGAAGCTGACCTCGAGCACCAGCTCCGGCCGCAGCGAGACCCACTCGAGCTCGCGGTCGGCGGCCCACCGGCTCGGGTCGGCGGAGCCCCGCTCGCCGCTCTCGTAGGGGGCGAGCGTGCCGACGAGGTCGCGCTTCTCCTTGGCCTTGAGCCCGGAGGTGTGGCCGACCACACGAAGGACGTCCCCCTCGTAGAGGCCGAGGATCAGCGAGCCCACCGTCCCCTCCTCCTTGCCCGGGCGCCAGCCGACGACGACCGCGTCGATCGTCCGCAGGCGCTTGATCTTCGCCATGCCCTTGCGATCGCCGGGGCGATAGGGAGCATCGAGCCGCTTGGCGATCACGCCCTCGCCGCTTTCGAGCCAGGGCTCGGCCGCCTCGGCCTCCAGCGTCAGCGGGGTCAGCTCGATCGAGCCGGCGCTCCAGCCGCCGGGACCCTCGGGGACGACGCCGTCCATCCCCTTGATCAGCTCGACCAGCGCGGCGCGGCGCTCGCCGAACGGAGCCGCCATCCGGTCGTCGCCCCCCACTGCGAGCAGGTCGAAGGCCCGGAACAGCGCCGGCGTCTCCTCGGCGAGCAGCTTGACCCTCGACTCGGCCGGGTGGATCCGCGCCTGCAGAGCGTTGAAGACCTCCGTCCCGTCCTCGTCGAGGATCACGAGCTCACCGTCGATCACGTAGTGCCCGGACGGGAAATCGAGCTCAGGGAAGTAGCGGCTCAGCGGCTTGCCGCCGCGCGACTGGACGTAGGCCTGCTCGCCGTCGACGAAGACGATCGCCCGGAAGCCGTCGTACTTCGGCTCGTAGGCGTAGCCGTCATCCTCGGGGAGCGTCTTGCGGGTCCGGGCGAGCTGTGGCTTGATCGGCGGGGAGATCGGCAGGGAGTCGGCCATCGATGGCATTCAACCACCGGCGGCGGGCGGGGTTGAATACGGTCAGGCACGTGCCCGGCCCGACGCCACCCCGAAGCTGCGACGTCTGTGTGATCGGCGCCGGGATCGTCGGGCTCGCCGCCGCCCGCGAGCTGCAGCGGCGGCACCCCGAGAGCCGGGTCGTCGTGCTCGAACGCGAGCCGGGGCCGGCCCGACACCAGAGCGGGCACTCGAGTGGCGTGATCCACGCCGGGATCTATTACAGGCCGGGGTCGCTCAAGGCCCGGCTCTGCGTCGAGGGCGCCGCGCGGCTCTATGACTACTGCGCCGAGCGCGGCATCGAGGCCCGTCGCGACGGCAAGGTGATCGTCGCGACCGACGAATCAGAGCTCGAGCGACTCGATGAGCTCGAGCGGCGGGGCCGGGCGAACGACGTCCCGGGGCTGGAGCGAATCGGCCCGGACCGCCTCAGCGAGATCGAGCCCCACGCCGCCGGCGTCGCCGCCCTCCACTCCCCCAACACCGGCGTGGTCGACTTCCCCGAAGTCGCGCGGGCCTACGCGGGTGACCTGGAGGCCGCGGGCGGATCGGTCCACTGCGGAGTCGAGGTCGCCGGGCTGAGCGAGCGGGTGGGCTCGGTCGCGATCGACCACTCGGCGGGAGTGATCGAGGCCGACCGCGCGGTCGTCTGCGCCGGCCCGTGGGCCGATCGGATCGCGGTCGCCGCCGGCGCCGATCCCGATCCGCGGATCGTGCCGTTCCGAGGCGCGTATCTGAGCCTGAAGCCGGAGCGCTCGGGGCTGGTCCGGGCCAACATCTACCCCGTTCCCGATCCGGACCTGCCGTTCCTCGGCATGCACCTCACCCGCAATCCGGAGGGCGAGGTGCTGCTCGGGCCGACCGCGCTCTTCGTCGGCGCGCGCGACGCCTACCGGCTGCGCACGGTCCGCTTCCAAGACCTCGCACAGAGTCTCGGCTGGCCGGGCACCTGGCGCGTGTTCGGCAGCTTCTGGCGGACCGGGGCGAGCGAGATCGCCCACGCGGTGAGCATCCGCTCCTTCGTCCGGGAATGCCGCCGCTACGTGCCCGAGCTCCGGGTCGCCGACGTCGAGCGCAGCCGCCACAGTGGGGTCCGAGCGCAGGCGGTCGGCCGCGACGGCGCACTGATCGACGACTTCATCGTCAGCGAGACCGAGCGCACCGTCCACGTCCGCAATGCCCCCTCCCCCGCCGCCACCTCATCGCTGGCGCTCGCGGAGGAGATCGCCGACCGCACCGAGGCGCTGGGCTAGGGGCCGACGAGCGGCGCCGGGGCGCTGTCGTTGAGGTTCGTGGAAACCGCGAGGGCAGCGCCACGATCGGAACGTTCCTCGCCCGTCAGCGCAGTTTCGCCGGAATGTGGGAGTTCCGCTTACCGAAGGGAACGAAGCTCAACAGCCGGCGACGAGCCGCCTGGGCGCTTGGACGAGGTTGTGGTCAAGCGAAGCGAAGACCAACCTCGTCTGACGAGACCGAGGGCGTGCTGGGCAAGGACGCAGGAGGCGCAGTATGCGCCAGCACACAAGCCGACGAGGACGCCGCCCAGCGCGTCCTCGGGCCGTCAGACCCGCTCGACGATCATCGCCTCGCCCTGACCGCCGGCCACGCACATCGTCTCGAGGCCGACCTGGTGATCGTCGGTCTCCATGACGTTGAGCAGGGTGCCCATGATCCGGGCGCCGGTCATGCCGAACGGGTGGCCGAGGGCGATCGCCCCGCCGTGCGTGTTGAGCTTGTCCTGGTCGATCCCGCACTCGTCCATGATCGGGATCACCTGGGCCGCGAAGGCCTCGTTGAGCTCGACGGCGTCGACGTCGCTGATCGACATGCCGGCGCGGTCGAGGACCTTCTTGACCGCGCCGATCGGGGCGACACCCATGTACTCGGGGTTGTTGCCCTCGGTGGCGGCGGTGATGATCCGTGCGCGTGGGGTGAGGCCGAGCTCCTTGGCCTTGGTGTCGCTCATCACGAGCACCGCGGCGGCGCCGTCGTTGAGCAGGCACGAGTTGCCGGCGGTGACACCGCCGCCGCCCTCGAAGGCCTCGGGGAGGCTGCCGAGCTTCTCCCGCATGTCGCCCTCATCCCGGCGAGGACCGTCGTCGGTCGTGATCTCGTTGCCGTCCGGGCCCGGGATCGGGACGATCTCGCGCTCGAAGAAGCCGGAGTCCTGGCTCTCGACGGCCAGATGCTGCGAGCGCAGGGCGTAGTCATCCATGTCATCGCGCTTGACGCCGTACTGCTTGGCGACGTTGACGGCGGTGTCCCCCATGTCGATGTAGACGTTGGGGTAGCCCTCGTGCTCGCCGGTGAGCTTCTCGTTGCGGTCGGGGATCCCGGCCGGCTCGGTGCGCTCGTTGAAGCGGCTGACGAACTCGACGCCGGCGGCGATGTAGGCATCGCCCTCGCCGTTCTTGATCGCGTTCGAGGCGTGGCGAACGGCGTCGAGCGAGGAGGCGCAGTAGCGGCTCACGGTGACGCCGGTCGTGGTCTCGGGCAGGTTCTCGCTGAGCAGGACCATGATCCGGGCGATGTTGAAGGCCTGCAGGCCCTGCGGCATGCCGCAGCCGGCGATCACGTCCTGGACGATGTTGGGGTCGAGGTCCGGGTTGCGCTCGAGGAGCTTGTCGATCACGTAGGCACCGGTCTCCTCGGGGCGGAGCTGGGCGAGCGAGCCCTTGAAGGCGCGGCCGATCGGGGAGCGCAGGGTGTCGACGATTACTGCTTCGGGCATTGCGGGGGTCTCCTTTTCGAAGATCTCGGGGTAGCGGAAGAGGTTGCGAATGGTAGGGACCGGAGGGCAGGTGCCGCCGACCGGTGTCCGCGCGCACTATCCTCGGGAGCGATGACCGACCAGACCACGGATCAGGCCGAACTGGCCCCCGGGCGCGCCGCCGAGATGCTCGAGTCCGGCGACGCCCAGCTCGTCGATGTACGCGAGGCCTATGAGTGGGAGGCGGGCCGGGTCGAGGGCGCGAGCCACATCCCGCTTGCGACGCTGCCGGCGCGGGCTACGGAGATAGACAGTGAGCGCCCCGTGATCCTCCAGTGCCGCACTGGCGCGCGATCCCGGATGGCCACCGACGCGCTCCGGGCATCCGGCTACGACGCCTACAACCTCGAGGGCGGGCTCGAGCGCTGGGTCGAGGACGGCCTCCCGCTGACGCCGACCGACGGCACCGTTGCCACCGCCCGTCCCGACAACAGCTAGATCCATGGAGTCCTCACAGAGCCCCAACCCGCCGACCGACCCCGGCCAGCCGGGTCAGCCGGGCCCCGAGACCGGCTCGCAGCCCGTCGATCCCGAGGGAGAGCGCGCCTGGCTCGAGCAGCTGGACCGCAAGCTCAGCACCCGCACCTACGTGGGCGCGGTCGCCGCCATCCTGGCGCTCGCGGCCGGGATCGTCGCGATCGTGCTCGCCGTCGACGCCAGTAACAACTCGGCGAGCAACGGCGACATCAGGCAGCTCGAACGGGAGATCTCGAGCGTCGCCGAACAGGCGAGCGGGGCCGACGACGCCCAGGAGAGCATCGACTCGCTCAGCGGCCGGATCGACTCACTGCAGGACTCGGTCGACCAGCTGGGCTCCACGGAGGAGGAGACTCAGAAGCGCCTCGATGTGATCGAGGACGATGTCGAGGACCTCCGCCAGCAGATCTCCGACCTCGAATCGTCGAGCAACTCGGGCGACTCGGGCCCGGGCGGCGGCTAGCTGACCTGGCACAATCGGGGTTGTGACGGGGACCGGCTACGCGGGCAACGGAGTCACGGCGGGACGAGGGCTCCGCGTGGCGTTGCCGCTGCTCATCCTGATCGCCCTCGCCGCCTCAGCGACGCCGGCGGCCGCTCAGCAGCGGCTCGGAACGAACCTCGCGACCCACACGCCGAACGCGAGCTTCGACTGCACCGCGACACCCTCGGCGGTCGGGCTGCTTCCCTCCGGCGTCACGAACTGCACCTACCTGAGCACCGTGTTCGGCGCGCAGTCCACTGCGGCACCGTTCCCGGGTGGAGTGATCACCCGGGTCAGGGTCAAAGCTGCGGCGCCGACCGGCCCGATGCGCGTGGTCGTCGCTCGCCAGATCGGCACCACGACAAGCGGCATCGGCTGCTGCTTCTACGCGGGCGAGAGCCAGACCTTCACGCCCCGCGCCAACACGACGACCGCGGTCAGGGTCCGGCTTCCGGTCGAGAACTCGATCGATCCCGTCAACGGCGTGCGCGTGGTCGACTACCTTGCCCTGTCGGTCCTCGCCCCCGGCGTCGCGATTCCGGGACAGATCCCCGGAAACGGTCAGCTCGACGGCTCGCTCGCGTTCTTCCCGCGGCTCTCACGCGCCGATGGGCCCAGCGGCAGGGTCGACGGCTACGGAAACAGCCTGGTGCCGTTGCTGAACGCCGACTTCACGCCGCTCTGCGGCGGCGCGTCCGGAGCCGCCGGGGTCTCCGGAATCCCGCGCGGGCGCACCGCGAGGGGCGAGCTCCGATTCCCGGATCCGAGGGCGACCGCGGCGGCCGGGCGCTGCCTCGGCGGCGCCTCCGCCCGCAACGGCAGCCTGAGCCGCAAACGCGCCAAGGTGCCCCTCGACTGCAATCTTTCGAGCCGCTGCGCGGGAAAGCTCAAGCTGCGATCGAAGCGGGGTGGCGGGAAGCTCGGCGACTCGAAGTTCAAGATCCGCTCGGGGGCGCGGAAACGGGTCAACGTCAAGCTCAGCAAGGCCGGCAAGCGCGCAGCCAAGCGCAAGCGCAAGCTGACGGTGAAGGCTCGGATCAGAGTCGCCGGGGGCCCGAACGACAAGGACAAGATCAAGCTGAAGCGCTGACGGCGGCCGACGCCCGTCGGGGCTTGAGCCGCGCCTTCGGACGGCGGCAGCCGGGCGCGCAACGGCATCCGCCGTGAACGCGTCCGCGGCAGCGACTAGATTCGCGGTGATTGGTGGTTGTGCTTTCCGGCACGATCGCCGCGGCAACGGGGCGTCAAGCGCCCGGAAGGAGAGGTCTCATGGCCGAGGGTTACTGCGTGAAGGAGCGTAAGAAGGTCGAGATCAAGGACCCGCAACAGATCACGATGAAGAACGGACGGCCGGCGATTCAGGGCACCTGCCCGGACTGCGGCACCAAGATCTTCAAGATCGGCAAGCTCGACGGCTAGCGACCGACAAGCCGGGCCTCAGAGCCCGGTCACACCCGACTGCCGACGCCCGTAGAGGTAGCCGACCAGCGCCTCGACGACGTTCGGGTCGAACTGTTGCCCCGCATTGCGGGTGAGCTCCGCGAGCGCGTCCGCATGCGACATCGCCGCCCGGTACGGGCGATCGGAGGTCATCGCGTGATAGGCGTCGCAGGCAAGGATGATGCGGGCGCCCAGCGGAATGTCGTCCCCGGCCAGGCCGTCCGGGTAGCCCTTGCCGTCGTAGCGCTCGTGCTCATGGCGGACGACCTTGGCGATCGCGCCGAGGCCCGGGATCGCCCGGAGGATGCGCTCGCCGATCACGGGATGCTGGCGCATGATCTCCCACTCGCGCTCATCCAGCGGCCCCGGCTTGTGCAGGATGTCGTCGGGCACTCCGACCTTGCCGATGTCATGGAGCAGCGCCGCGGTCCGCAGCTTCGAGATCTGCTCCTCGTCCATTGCCAACGACTCCGCGATCCGGCCGGCTACGTCCACGACTGACTCGGAGTGATCCCCGGTGTACTGGTCGCGCTCCTGGAGGGCGGAGGCGAGAGCGGCGACGACATCGCCGTGGGTGGCGTCGCCCGAGACCTCCTCGGGCCCCTCGCCCCCGGAGTGGACGGCGGCCCGGCCGCCGCCGCCGGCCTGGGCCTGCCCGAGCGCGGTGTGGGCCTCCCCGAGCAGCTGCTCGGGGCTCTGCTTGGGACGCAGGCCCGCGACCCCGATCGAGGCGCTCAGGCCGCGAATCGGGCCCGCGCTCAGATCCTCGAGAGCGAGCAGGATCCGCTCGGCGGCCTGGATCCCGGCCGACGAGTTCGTCTCCGGTAGCAGCACCGCGAACTCGTCGCCGCCCATGCGACAGGCCAGGTCGTGGGCGCGCGTCGACTCCGAGATCACCCGCGCGACCGCGACGAGGACGCTGTCGCCCGCTCCGTAGCCGTGACTGAGATTGATCGAGCGGAAGCCGTCGATATCCACGATCGCCACGCTCAGGGGCCGGCGGTAGCGGTGGGCGCGCTGGACGTCGAGCTCGAGCTGGGCACGGAAGGCGCGCAGCGTGAGGAGGCTCTCGGTGAGCTGGTCGCGGGTCGCGCTCTGGGCAAGCTCGCTCTCGAGCTCCGCGATCCTCCTGCGGGCCTCGGAGAGCTGGTTTTCGAGCACGTCGCTCTGTTTGGAGAGGAGGCCCATGGGTCGATCCGGTTATCGGCGGCGGAGGGGGACGGGTTGAGCCGCTCGGCTGTCGTGGTTCAGGGACATCGGGGGACGATGCTACCCCGGAGGCCCCGTGAGAGCACCGAATCGGCAACTTCTTGCCCCGCCAGCCGAGCGGGCACCCGATTTGCTGCGGAGTGGGAGAATGCTGGTCAGCAGCATGTCGGGGCAGCAGAAACCGCTCGAATTGATTCTCGCGAGGAACTTGGTGACGAGCATCGCCACGCCCTCGTTCCTGGTTGCCCGCGACGGCTCGCTGCTGTTCTACAACGAGGCGGCCGGCGCCCTGCTCGGCGTCCCGTTCGAGGAGATCGGGCGCATGGATCCAACCGAGTGGATCGGGTCCTTCGGCCCCTTCGACGCCGACGGGAGCCCGCTCGCGGTCGAGGATCTGCCGCTCACGCTCGCCCTGCGCGAGGGACGGCCCGCCCACGCCACCTTCACGATCCGCTCCACGAAGGGCGAGAGTCACGAGATCGCCGCGAGCGGAATGCCGATCGTGAGCGCCGATCATGGCGCCTCGGGGGCGATCATCTTCTTCTGGCCCGTGGATGAGGAGCGGGCGCGGGAGCTGGCCACCGAGACCCACCGGGCACACGGATGAGGCTCAAGGTCTGGGGCGCGAGGGGATCGGTGCCGGCGCCCGGGCCGGAGATGAACCGCTACGGCGGCAACACCTCCTGCGTCGAGGTGACGACCGCGAGCGGCGAGACCCTGATCATCGACGCCGGGACCGGAATCAGGACCCTTGGCTTCGCGCTCCCGCCGGACATGCCGAAGATCAACATCCTGCTGACCCACCTGCACCTCGACCACATCCAGGGACTGATGTTCTTTCCGCCCTGCTTCCGAGCCGAGTCGACGATCTGCATCTGGGGCCCGACCTCGCTCGAGGCCAGCCTCGAGGCACGGATCGCCCGCTATATCTCGGCCCCCCTCTCGCCGGTCGAGGTCCGCGAGCTTCCCTGCGACGTCTCCTTCGTGGACGCGCCGGCCAGCGAGTGGGAGATCGGCGGCGCCACCGTGCGCGCCGAGGCGGTCACGCACCGCGGGCCGACCCTGGGCTTCCGGATCACCGACGGCGACACGACCGTCTGCTATCTCAGCGATCACGAGCCGGCGCTCGGCGCAGCGCTCGCGGACCTCGAGCCCGAGTGGATCTCCGGCTACAACCTGGCCCGGGATGCCGACCTGCTGATCCACGACTGCCAGTACACCGATGAGGAATACCCCGGGCACGAGGGCTGGGGTCACTCGCGGGTGACCGACACGCTCACCTTCGCAAAGCGGGTCCGGGCGAAGCGCGTGCTGCTGTTCCACCACGACCCCCTTCACACCGACGGCTTCCTCGACGACCTCCATGCGGGGGCCCGCAAGAAGTGGGCCGAGCTCGGCGGCGACCCGGCCCAGATCGAGATCGCGCGCGAGCGCGAGGAGCTGGTCGTGGGCGACACCGCGGGCGCGATCGAGCCGGCCAGCTCCCCGACGACCGCATCCAGCTAGCCAAACGCCGCTTTTGGCTTGAAATAGCTCTTTCTGGGGCTCCCGATCCGCCGCGTACAGCCCGCGGATCGGAATTTTCGACACCGGTACAACCACGGGCCGGCCCGCCGCGCACAGACTGGAGCGGTCCATGAAACGACCGCAGCACGCCCCGTGCGCGCTGTTAGGAGGGAAACTCAATGACCAAGAGGCTCAGCCTCGCCGCCCTGATGGCGTCCGTCGTATCGCTGGTACTGCCTGCGATCGCGTCCGCCCAGGACGAGCTCAGCATTGACGTGGTGAAGGGTGAGCTGGATGTCACCTGGATCATCGTCTCCGCTGTTCTCGTCCTCTTCATGCAGGCCGGGTTCCTCTTCCTCGAGATCGGTTTCTCGCGGCAGAAGAACGTCGGCGCAGGAGTGGCGAAGATTCTCGTCAACCTCAGCATCGCCGCCATCGCCTGGTGGGCGATCGGCTACGGCATTGCCGGAGGCGGAAACGACATATTCGGCACCGATGGCTTCTTCTTCGCGCACGATCAGGTAATCGGCGAAGGCGAAGAGGCATTTACCGTCGCCGGCGCAGATGCAGCCGGGATGTTGTTCGGCATGCTGTTCTGTGCCGTCTCGCTGGCGATCGTCTGGGGCACGACCCTGGAACGGATCAAGTTCAGCGCTTACGTGATCTACGCGGCCATCTTTGCCGCCGTGATCTACCCGCTGATCGCCCACAGCGTCTACGGGGGCGGCCTGCTCTCCGACATCGGCGGCAAGCCGGTGCTCGACTTCGCGGGCTCCTCGGTGGTCCACCTGACTGGTGCCGTGGGTGGTCTTGCAGCGCTGCTGCTGCTCGGCCCGCGGATCGGCAAGTACGGGCGCGACGGCAAGCCGCGCGCCATCCCCGGCCACTCGATGCCGATCGTCGGCCTCGGGGTGCTGATCCTGTGGGTCGGCTGGTACGGGTTCAACGCCGGTTCGACGTTCGGGACCGCCGACAACTTCTTCGCGGAGGTAGCGCTCAACACGCAGCTCGCCGCCGCGGCCGGAGTGCTCGGTGCCCTGCTCGTCGTCTACGCGAAGACCAAGTCGCTCGACGTCGGCATGGCCGGCAACGGCGCGATCGCCGGTCTCGTCGGAATCACGGCTCCGTCCGGATTCGTCGAGTTCTGGGCCGCTCCGATCATCGGCCTCCTCGCCGGTGTGCTGGTGGTCTACGGCGTGCTCACGATCGAGAAGTACCTGGACGACCCGGTTGGCGCGCTTTCGGCGCACGGCCTGGCCGGTATCTGGGGCACGCTCGCCGTGGGCCTGTTCGCATCGCCGCGACTGGTGCCCGAGGAGGCGAGCGCAGGCATGTGGTACGGCATTTTCGACGGAGAGGTCGAATTCGCCGGCACCCTTGGCCAGCTCGCCGTCCAGGCAATTGGAGTGATCGCGACGTTCGTCGTCGTGCTCGGTCTCTCCTACGCCGTGTTCGCAGCGATCAAGGGAACCATCGGCCTCCGCGTCTCCGAGGAAGAGGAGCTCGCCGGTCTCGACATCTCCACACACGGGATGTACGGGTACCCCGAGTCCTTCATTCCGCAGGAGGAGTACCCGGTCGGTAGGTTCGAGCCCAATGTCGCCGGTACGCCGGTCGCCACGCCAGTGGCGTCCGCCGGATCGCCGACCGACTCATAGGAAGGAGGTGCGCTAATGAAGAAGGTAGAGGCATTCATCCGCCACGAGGCGTTCGAGCCGATCCGAGAGGAGCTGCTCGAGCGGGGCATCCCGTCCCTCTCGATCTCTGAAGTCAAGGGATCGGGACGCCAGAAGGGGGTTGTTGAGCACTATCGAGGCGCGAGCCTGACCGTCAACGTGCGGCCAAAGCTCAAGATCGAGTGTGTGATCGACGATTCGGAGAAGGACTCCGTCGTTGAGACGATCCTCAAGCACGCCCGGACGGGATCGGTCGGCGACGGCAAGATCTTCGTCGTCCCGGTCGAGGAAGCGATTCGCATCCGGACCGGCGAGGAGGGCGACGACGTCCTCCAGGCGCACGAAGGACCAGAGATCCCGGCCTCGTAGGGACCGGGCTGACCAGACGCACGGACCGGCCCCGTTCGCGGGGCCGGTCCGGGGCGTCCGGCCGGCGACAACACAGAGGAGGTAGAGGTGAGTGTGGGAGCAGGGGAACAGGATCCGACCGTAATCGCACTACCCGGCCGTGACCGGCGACAGATCGTCAGCTTCGGCGGTGGCGGCTTCTCGATGGAAGCGGGCAACCCGCTCCTCGACGAGTACGTCCTCCGTATCACCGGAAAGGAGCGGCCCCGCGTCTGCTTCCTCCCCACCGCCAGCGGCGACGCGGACCACTACATCGTCCGCTTCTATCGCGCCTTTGCCGCGAACCGCTGCGAGCCCACCCACCTCTCGCTCTTCAGGCGCGAGCAGGGCACCGGTGACATCCGCGAACTGCTGCTCTCACAGGACCTGATCTACGTCGGAGGCGGCAGCGTGCTGAGCATGCTCGGCGCCTGGCGGGCCCATGGTCTCGACCTGATCCTGCGCGACTGCTGGCAGCAGGGAGTCGTTCTCTGCGGCCTGAGCGCCGGCTCGCTCTGCTGGTTTGCCGAGGGAGTGACCTCATTTCACGGAGCCCCCCGGCGCTACCGGGGACTCGGTCTGCTCCCGTTCTCCAACTGCGTCCACTACGGGGACGAGGTTGGCAGGCGCGAGAGCTACCACCAGTTGCTGCGTGGCGGAATGTGCCCGGGCTACGCGGCGGCCGACGGCGCCGCCCTTCACTTTGCCGGCCGCCGGCTGATCGCAGCGGTCTCGTCCCGCCCGAAGGCCAAGGCCTGGTGCGTCGGGGATGCCGGCACCGATGTGGCGGAGACCGAGCTGCCGGTCCGCTTCCTCGGGGAGCCCGAGCCGAATGGCGAATCGACCCCACCGCTAACCGCCGTCGCATGAGCTGATCGTGTCGGCGACCGAGGGCACCATCGTCGCGATGGGCGGCGCCGAGTTCGCGATGCGGTCCGAGAACGAGGCACTCCACGACTATGTGCTCGCGCAGACCGGCAGCGAGCAGCCTCGCGTCTGCCTGCTGCCGACGGCGGGCGGCGACCCCCACGATCAGATCCGCGCGTTCCATGCGGCCATGGATCGCCGCGGTGCCAGGGCCACCTCGATCTCGCTGTTCCGGCTCGGTGAGGGCGATGTCGATATCGATGTCCGCGGGGTGCTGCTCGCCCAGGACCTGGTCTACGTGACCGGCGGCAACATGGTCAACCTGATGACGCTCTGGCGCGAGCACGGGATCGCCGAGATCCTGCGAGATGCCTACGCGGCCGGCACCGTCCTGTGCGGATACAGCGCGGGCTCGATGTGCTGGTTCGAGCGTGGTCTCTCACGCGGGGTCGGGCGGCCGGTGCCGACCCACGGCCTCGGGCTGATCGCCGGCAGCCACTGCGTCCACTACTCGCAGGACCCGGACCGGCGCAGCGAGTTTCGCCGCCTGATCGGCGCCGGGGAGCTGCCCGACGGACTCGCTCTCGACGACCATGCGGCCGCCCTGTTCCGCGGGGGTCGCCTCCAGGAGGCCGTTGCGTCCTCGAGCGCCGCCCGCGCGTTCCGCGTGTACGCCGGAGCGGACGGCGCCGTCGAGGAGGGGCTCGATGTGCGAATGCTGACGGCCGGCCGGCCGGCCGGAGTGGACGCCCTCGACGAGATGCGGGCGCTGCGCCGGATGCGGTCGCGGCGCAGGCCGACGTAGCCCCCCGGCGGCGCTGGCGCTAGTGGGTTCTTAGTCCATCAGGTCCCGGCGGGCTCGCTCGGCGGCCTCGCGGGCCGCCTCCTCCGCCTCAGCCCGGAACTGGGTCTCGAGCTCCTCCCGGCGCCGGCGCTGCTCTTCCTCGGCCGCGCGAGAGGCCTCCTGGGCCTCGCGCTCGGCCTCCGAGCGGATCTGGCGCTCCATCTCCTCGACCCGCCGGGCGGCCTCCTCACGGACCTGCTGCTCGGCTTCCTCCTGCAGGCGTGACTGCTCCTGCGCCAGTCGCTCCTTCAGGTCGGCCTCGGCGTCCCGGAGCGCCTGCTCCCGGCGCCGCTCAGCCTCGGCCTCGGCCTCGGCCTGCATTCGCGCTGTCTCCTCCGCCATTCGCGCCTCGGCCTCGTGACGGGCGCGGGCCTCGGCGTCGGCGGCAACCTGCTCGACGAGTCGCTCGAGCTTCCGCTCGGCCTGCGCCAGCCGTTTCTGTGCCTCGGCGCTTGCGGCCTCGGCCTGCTCGGCGCGCTCGAGCACTACGGCCGCACGCTGCTCGACCTCCGCCTCGAGCGCCGCGCGGCTCTCCCGCGCCTCGTTCTCAAGTGCCTCGCGGCCCGCGGCGAGCTCGGCCTCCAGCGCCTTTCGCTGCTTGGCCGTCGCCTCGGCGACCCGCTGCTTGACCCGCTCCGAGGCCTGCTGCTGAAGCTTGGCAACGGCGGCCCGGAGCTTCTCCTGCGCCTGCGCCTGCAGTCGGGCCCGGGTCTCTCTCAGGCGCTGCTCGTACCGCTCGGCGGCCGAGCGAGCGGCGGCGATCGCGGCCTCCTCCGCCTCCTCGGCGACCGCCTCCGCCTCCTGAGCACGACGCTCGGCGGCACGCCGCTCCTCGATCGCCTTTCGCGCCTGAGCCTCGGCGCCGGAGGCGCGGAGGGCCGACTCCCGGGCCTCGGCGGAGATGCGGCGGACGTCCTGGGCGAGGGCGCCGATCCCGAGCCGGCGTGCGTCTTCGATCGCCGCGCCGACCCCGTTGGCGGCCTTGCGCGCGTCGGCGCTCGCGTCGTCCTCACGATCGGTCTGATCGTCGCCGCGGGTCTCGGTATCAGGCTCCTCCGTCATCTGGGCAGGCTCCAGGGGTTTCTGAATCGCCGACCCTACCCGCTGCGGTAGCCGTCTGTTTCCGCACCCCCGGCCGCAGGTCGGTGACCGGGCCAGGCCGCGCGCTACCGAAAGGAGTCCTCGACGTCGATCGCGTCAAGCGGGCCCGGCAGCGGGCCGCCGTCGAATCCGAGCAGAGGCAGCAGGACGGCCGCCAGGCAGAGGGCGAGCAGGATCACGCCGGCCCCCTTGGCGAGGACACCGAGTGGGCTGTCGCCCCGCACCGCCGTCGCCAGCGCAAAGCCGATCATCGCGGCGGCCATCCAGAGCGCGGCGGGTAGCACGACCTCGATCGCCGATCCCTGATCGCCCGAGACGGTCCCGAACTGGATCAGGACCCCAAGGAGGACGAGCGCGATTCCGAACCCCGTCACCCAGCGGAACTCGTCGGCGCGACCGTAGGATCCGTAGGCGCCGATCAGCATCCCGAGCACGATGAAGACAGCGCTCAGCGCCTGATCGGACTCGGCGACCGTCCGGACCAGGTCGTCCGAGCGCTGGGCCAGCAAAGTCGCGGCATGAAGGGCGATCTCCATTCCTCATTATCATCAGCCCGGCCGTGAGCGACGCTCCCAACCCACCAGCGGGCCAGACCGAGACCGTCGAGCAGACCCGAGAGGCTCTCGGGTCGGTCGGCTACCTGGCCGACGAATCCGCGGCCCTCGTCTCCCACCTCGCCCAGCGACTCGGGAAGCCGGTGCTCGTCGAGGGTCCGGCAGGGGTCGGCAAGACGGAGCTCGCAAAGGCGCTCTCCAGGGCGAGCGGTCGCGAGCTGATTCGCCTGCAGTGCTACGAGGGCCTCGACGAGGCAAAGGCCCTGTACGAGTGGAACTACCGCAAGCAGCTGCTCCGGATCCAGGCTGAGGCCGCCGGCCCTTCGGCCGCGACGCCGGACGTGGCGCCGGCTGACTCCTTCGACGAGATCTTCAACGAGGAGTTCCTGCTCACCCGCCCGCTGCTCGCGGCGATCGCCTCCGAGGAGCCGGTCGTCCTGCTGATCGACGAGATCGACAAGACCGACCAGGAGTTCGAGG
>DATFLZ010000117.1:0-7991 GCA_035267205.1 Solirubrobacterales bacterium
TCAGGGGAGGGGGGCTCGTGGCCGAGCAGCCGCAGGGTCTGCGCCGGGGCGAGGATCGCGGCGCTGCCCAGCGCGAGGTCGAACCCGATCATGGCGCGGTTGATGTCCCGCAGGAGGTCTTCGCTGCTGCTCATGGTGCACCGATCCAACCACATCCGCGCCGCCGGGATCCGGCTCGGGACCGCGGTTGAGCGATTGCGATCGCGACCTCGGAAGGGAAATGTGAGGGTGGGGCGAAAAGTTGGGCACCCATGAGCAAGACTGCAACCAAGCCCCGGACCCGCCGCAATGGCCCCACCACCTCCTCCCGTACCTCCGGAAGCGAGAACGGCGCCAAGGCCGGCAAAACCCTCTCCGCGTATATCACCGAGCGCTTCGATGAGTTCAGCCGTTCGCAGAAGGATGTGGCGAGATACATCGTCGATCACCTCGAGGAGGCGGCGTTCCAGACGGCCGAGGAGCTCGCGCGCCGCGCGAACACCTCATCGTCGACCGTCGTGCGCTTCTCCCAGGCACTCGGCTTCGACGGCTACCCCGAGCTCCAACAGGCCGCGATCGAGGAGTACCGGCATGGCGCCGGCGGCTCGCCCGAGGCCGCGAGCAGCTCGGGCGGCCTGCTCTTCGACTTCGACCACACCGAGTTCGAGGCGGCGCTCGCGGCGGACCACGCCAACATCGAGAGCACCGTCCGGGGTCTCAGTCGTGAGCAGATCGACGACTGCGTGCGCGAGTTGGCCACGGCCCAGCGCGTGGTGATCGTCGCCATGGATCAGATGGCCTTCTTCGCCTCCTACCTGCGGCACATGCTCGCTCTACTCGACATCCGGGCCGAATGCGTGACCCAGCCCCGCCAGGAGTCGATCACGCGGCTCGGGAACACCGACGAGAACACGCTCGTCGTCTGCTTCTCCGCCGGCCGTGCGCACCCGCTTGCGGTCCGGGCGATGAAGCTGGCCCGCCACCGCGGCGCGCGAACGATCGCGATCAGCGATGCGACGCTCTCCGAGGTCGGGGAGCACGCCGAGCACACCCTCTACTGGTCCTCCGACTCGCCCTCCTACACCCGCTCGACCACGGCCCTCCTGTCACTGGTACAGGCGCTCAGCTACGCGGTCTACGCCCGCGACAAGGGTGCCTTCAAGGACCGGATCAGGGCCTTCAAGCTGAAGTAGCCGGCGGCGGGGCGAGCGCCTCGACGCCGACCCCGGCGCCGGTCGATTCCGGGGCGCCTCTATATTTCAGCCATGGCCGAACACGGAACATTCCGCGTCAAGTCCGGGCTCGCCGAGATGCTCAAGGGCGGCGTGATCATGGACGTCGTCGACGCCGAGCAGGCTCGGGTCGCCGAGCGGTCCGGCGCCTGCGCCGTGATGGCGCTCGAGCGGGTGCCCGCCGACATCCGCGCCGAGGGCGGCGTCGCCCGCATGTCGAACCCGAGGATGATCGAGGAGATCAAGAACGAGGTGACGATCCCGGTCATGGCCAAGGCGCGGATCGGCCACTTCGCCGAGGCCCAGGTCCTGCAGGCCCTCGAGGTCGACTACATCGACGAGTCCGAGGTGCTGACCCCCGCCGACGAGGCCCACCACATCGACAAGTGGAGTTTCGATGTGCCCTTCGTATGCGGCGCCACCGATCTCGGCGAGGCCCTCCGCCGGATCGGCGAGGGCGCCGCGATGATCCGCTCCAAGGGCGAGGCCGGAACCGGCAACATCGTCGAGGCGGTGCGCCACCTGCGCTCGATCGTCGGCGGGATCCGCCGGCTCTCCCAGCTCGGCCCCGAGGAGCTCGCCGCCGAGGCGAAGGAGCTGCGAGCGCCGCTCGAGGTCGTTCGCGACGTCGCCGCGCGTGGCTGGCTGCCGGTGCCGATGTTCTGCGCGGGCGGGATCGCGACTCCTGCCGATGCGGCCCTGACCATGCAGCTTGGCGCTGAGGGCAACTTCGTCGGCTCCGGCATCTTCAAGTCCTCCGAGCCCGAGCGCACGGCCAAGGCCGTGGTCGAGGCCACCACGCACTTCAAGGACGCGGGGCGCCTGCTGGCCGCCTCCACGGATCTGGGTGAGCCGATGCGCGGCGACGAGATCGCGGCGCTCGAGGCTGACGGCGAGCTGCTTCAGCAGCGCGGCTGGTAGTGGCGGCCGCCGAAGCTCCGCTGCGGATCGGCGTTCTCGCCTGCCAGGGCGGGTTCGCGCGTCACCTGACGATGCTCGCGGGCCTCGGTGCGGCACCCGTGGAGGTCCGCGCGCCCCAGCACCTCGACGGCCTCGACGGCCTCGTGATCCCGGGCGGGGAGTCGACCACGATCAGCAAGGCGATCGAGCGCGACGGGCTGGCCGAGCCGATTCGCGAGCTCGCCGGGTCGGGGCGGCCGCTGCTGGGCACGTGCGCCGGGATGATCGTCTGCGACCGCGACCACCTCGGGCTCCTTGACGCGCGCGCGCGCCGCAATGCCTTCGGCCGGCAGCTGCAGAGCTTCGAGGCTGAGCTGCAGGTCGAGGGAGTGGGCCCCGAGCCGCTGCGCGCCGTGTTCATCCGCGCGCCCTGGATCGAGGACGCCGGCGAGGACGTCGAGGTGCTCGCGTGCTTCGAGGAGCACCCGGTCGTGGTCCGCCAGGACAACGTGCTCGCCTGCTCCTTCCATCCCGAGCTCACCGAGGACTCCCGCCTGCACGCGCTGCTGATGGCGATGGCGACCGGCGCCCGCGAGCGCGGCTCCGCGCCCGCCTCGCCCCAAGGGGAGAGTGAGGGCCGATGAGGGACCCTCGCGTCGAGAACCTCGCCCGGATCCTCGTCGAGCACTCGGCCGCCGTCTCGCCGGGCGATTCCTGCGTGATCGAGGCCCCGGCGGTGGCCGAGCCGCTGGTGCGCTCCGTGTACGAGCGCGTGCTGAAGGCCGGCGGCAATCCGATCGTGAGCATGGAGTTCGACGGCGCGGCAGCAACCTTCTTCGAGCACGCCTCGGAGGAGCAGATCAAGTGGATCGCGCCGACCGCGCGCTGGGTCGCCGAGGAGTCGGACGTGCGGATCCGCCTGCTCGCCTCCCGGAATACGCGCGAGATGTCGGCGGTCGAGCCCGCCCGGCAGACCCTGCGCCAGAAGGCGATGGCGCCCCTGATGGGGGCGATGATGAAGCGGGCCGCCGCCGGCGAGCATCGCTGGGCGCTGACGATCTTCCCCACCGACGCCTACGCCTCGGGCGCCGCGATGAGCCTCGACGCCTACGAGGACTTCTACTACCGCGCCTGCCTCGCCGATCAGGACGATCCCGTCGCCGCCTGGAAGCGGGCCTCGGAGGAGACGCACCGGCTCGCGGAGTGGATCGAGGGCCGGGAGGAGGTCGAGATCAAGGGACCGGGCACCGACCTCCGACTCTCGGTCGCCGGCCGCCACTTCATCGCCGCCGACGGCAAGCACAACATGCCCGACGGCGAGTTCTTCACCGGCCCGGTCGAGGACTCGGCCGAGGGTGAGATCACCTTTCACCTGCCGGCTACCTACTCGGGCCGCGAGGTGGCCGGCGTGCGCTTCCGCTTCGAGGGCGGCAAGGTGGTCGATGCGAGCGCGGAGCGCGGGGAGGACTTCCTGATCGAGATGCTCGACACCGATCCCGGCGCGCGCCGGCTCGGCGAGCTCGGGATCGGCACCAACTACGGAATCACGGCAGGGACCGGCGAGATCCTCCTCGACGAGAAGATCGGGGGCACGGTCCACCTCGCGGTCGGCAAGAGCTACCCCGACACCGGCGGGGTCAACGACTCGGCCATTCACTGGGACATGATCTGCGACCTGCGCCGCGGCGGCAGCATCACCGTCGACGGCGAGACCCTTCAGGAGGGCGGCCGCTTCGTCGTCTGAGCGGGCCTGGAGCCGGTTTCCGGGCATCCATGCGGATCTGGGACAAAGTCGTGCCGGAACGCCGCAACTTTCTTCATAGCGGTGGTTTTCATCGTCACCAAAGACTTGCCAGACGTCATCGCCTGTATCGAGAATGCCGGCGGGACGGCATTCCGGAGGGATGCGATACGCGACACGACCGGGCCCCGTCAACCGGGGCGCGGTCGTCGTCGTTAACGGCCCGCCCGCCCGGGTCGCTTTCCGGCGCCGCCCGGGGGTCCGGCCCTAAGATGACCGCATGTCCGGTCATTCCAAGTGGGCGTCGATCAAGCACAAGAAGAAGGCGACCGACGCCAAGCGCGGCAAGCTCTTCACCAAGCTCGCCCGGGCGATCGCCGTGGCCGCGCGCGAGGGCGGGGGGGACCCCGATGGCAACCCGGCGCTCGCGCTTGCGATCGACAAGGCGAAGCAGGCCTCGATGCCCAAGGACAACATCCAGCGGGCGATCGACCGCGGCACGGGTGACGGGGCCGACGCCGACGCGATCGAGCGGATCGTCTACGAGGGGTACGGCCCCGGTGGGGCGGCGCTCCTGGTCGAGGCACTGTCCGATAACCGCAACCGGACCGGCTCGGAGATCCGCCACGCCTTCGACCGCCATGGCGGCAACCTCGGCGAGCCCAACTCGGTCGCCTGGATGTTCGAGAAGCGCGGGATCATCGCCATCGACGCCGAGGCCCACGACGAGGATGACCTGATCGGCGCGATCGACGCCGGTGCCGACGACGTCGAGGCCGGCGAGGACGAGCTCCGCGTGATCTGCGATCCGGCCAGCTTCACGGCGGTCCGCGAGGCGCTCGAGGCCGATGGGATCGGGATCGTCTCCGCCGAGGTGACGATGGAGCCCACCAACACCGTCGAGGTAGAGGAGTCGGACGCCAAGCGCCTACTCAACCTGATGGAGGCCCTCGACGACCACGACGACGTGGACGCCGTCCACGCCAACTTCGAGATCCCGGCCGACGTGCTGGAGCGAGTCGCGGCCTGAGCCGGGACGAGACCGGCTCAGGCCGGGTTCTCGCGGCGCTGCAGGTAGCCCCCGGGGTGGCTGGTGGTGCCGTAGAGCTCGAGGTCGGGGCGGGCGACGAACTCGCCGCCCTCGGGGGTCTGCAGCCACTCCTCGATCGCACCGAGGACCCCGCCCGACCGCACGCCGAGCGCCTTGATCTGCGGCGGGCCGTCGGGGTGTAGCCGCTCGATATCGACGTGGCCGTCCTCGACGACGAAAAAGCCGCCCTTGGGGACGAGGTGGGCGAGGGCGTCGAGCGTCGCCCGGGTGACCTCCCCGGTGTGGGCCGCGTCCTCGACGACCAGGCAGCGGGCGCGGGCGTCCACCTCGCCCTCGATCCGGCGGACGGTCTCCCGCCGGCGGAGATCGCCCTCGATGAGGGTGATCTGGTCGCGCCAGGAGGGGTCGGCGCGATCGAGCATGGTGACCGCGTGGTCGGTCGCGAGGTCGATGCCCACCACCTTCGGCTCCCGGCCGAGGCGGCCGTAGGAGGCGAAGGTCCTGAGCTGGTCGCGGAACCACAGCAAGGAGCCGCCCCATTTGGTACCGACCTCGATCACGGTATCGGCGCGGGATTCCCAGAGCAGGTGTTGATACGCACGCAGGTCCTCGGGGAACTTGGCCATCGGGACCCCCGCCCAGCTGTCGTCGTGGTGCTGGTCGATGCGCCGGCGCCAGAAGTCCGCGAAGGCCTCATCGGGGTCGCGCTCGACCGGCGGCGGAGGACCCGAGGGCCGGCTCTTGGAGCCGCGGGTGGCGCGCCACTTCATCGCCGTTCGGACGGCCTTGGAGCGGATCGAGGAGTCCATGGGCGGCACGATAGAGCCCTGGCGAAGGCATCCGACCCTGCGCGCAGAATGGGTAGGGATGAGAATCGTGATGGGCATCGATCCGGGACTCGCCAACACGGGCTTCGGCGTGGTGCAGATCGCCGGCTCGCGGACCGCCGCCCTCGACGGCGGCGTCGTGGAAACCCCGGCGGGGGAGCAGTTGGAGCAGCGTCTCGAGCGGATCCATGCCTCGATCGGCGAGCTGCTCGACTGGCACGAGCCGGAGGCGCTCGCGCTCGAGGACCTCTACTTCGGCAAGAATGTCCGCTCCGCAATGGCGGTCGGCCAGGCGCGAGGCGTCGTGATGCTCGCCGCCGCCCAACGCGAGGTCCCCTGCTTCGACTACACGCCGCAGGCGGTGAAGATGTCCGTCTGCGGTAGCGGTGGAGCGGACAAGCAGCAGGTCAAGCACATGGTCGGGACGCTGCTCGGCCTGCAGGCCGAGCCCAGCGACGATCACGCGGCCGACGCGCTCGCGGTGGCGATCTGCCACGCCTCGCAATCGCCGGCCGTTATCAAGATCTCCCGGACCGGCGCGGACGAGGCGACCGCGCCCGGGGCAGCGGACGCGGCCGGAGTGTCTCTGCAGTGATCGCTTCGGTCACAGGAGAGGTCACGGTTCGCAGGCCGGACCAGGTCGTGGTCGACGCCGCCGGCGTCGGCTATCGGCTCGCGGTCTCCTCGGAGACGCTGCGTGCGGTCCCCGCCGTCGGAGAGCGGGTCGGCCTCCATGCGCATCTGATCAGCCGAGATGACTCGATGGCGCTCTACGGATTCGCGAGCGAGGACGAGCGCGACCTCTTCCTGATGCTGATCTCGGTCTCGGGCGTGGGTCCGAAGGTGGCGATCGCGGCGCTCTCGGGCGGACCCGTGCGGGAGCTGCTCCGGGCGATCGCGACGGCCGACGCGAAGCGGTTCCAGGCCGTACCCGGGATCGGCAAGCGGACGGCCGAGCGGATCATCGTCGAGCTGCGCGAGAAGGTCGCGGGGGAGCTCGCCGAGGACGCCGACGCCGAGGCTCCCGGGGTCAGCGCCGGTGGGGCGCGGCAGGAGGCGCGCGACGGGCTCGCGGGGCTTGGCTACAGCGCCCAGGAGGTCGAGCGTCTGCTCGACCAGGCCGAGGGCGAGACCGCGGAGCAGCTGATCAACTCGGCGCTGCGCGCGGCCGGCACCGACAGAGCCGCCGCCTAGCGGCCTAGTCTGGGACGGCGATGACGGTCCGGAGAATTCCACTCAGCGAGGCGGCGAATGAGGCCGACGGCGAGCCGCGGATCGCCGATGCCCGGCCGGAGAGCGGGGAGGAGGAGCTCGACGTCAGCCTGCGTCCGCAGCGCCTGGCCGAGTTCGTCAGCCAGCGTCAGGTGACCGAGCAGCTCGGGATCTTCATCGAGGCCGCCCGGAAGCGCGGCGAGCCGCTCGACCATGTGCTGCTCGCCGGCCCGCCGGGGCTCGGTAAGACCTCGCTCGCGCACATCATCGCCGCCGAGCTCGAGGTGCCGATCGTGCAGACCGCGGGGCCGGCCCTGGAGCGGAAGGCCGATGTCGCCAGCTTCCTGACGACGCTCGAGCCGGGCTCGGTCTTCTTCGTGGACGAGATCCATCGACTGAACCGCGCGATCGAGGAGACGCTCTATCCCGCGATGGAGGACCGGCAGCTGCCGGTCGTCCTCGGGCAGGGGGCCGGGGCGCGGACCGTGACCCTCGACCTTCCCGCCTTCACGCTGGTCGGTGCCACGACGCGCGCCGGCCTGTTGACGACGCCGCTCCGGGACAGATTCGGCGTCTCCCACAGGCTGGAGCACTACGACCCGGCCGACCTCGGCGAGATCGTCGAGCGCTCCGCGGGGATCCTCGGGATCGAGATCGAGCCCGCCGGTACCGTCGCGATCGCCGCCCGCTCTCGGGGCACGCCGCGGGTTGCCAATCGGCTCCTGCGGCGCGTCCGCGACTACGCGGAGGTCCGGGGCAGTGGCGTCGTCACCGCCGAGATCGCCGACAGCGCCCTGCGTATGCTCGAGGTCGATGAGGCCGGGCTGGACCGCGCCGATCGCGCGATTCTCACCGCGATTGCTGAGAAGTTCGGCGGGGGGCCGGTGGGCCTGTCAACGCTCGCTGCCGCCGTGGACGAGGAGCAGGACACGATCGAGGATGTCTACGAGCCCTACCTGCTCCAGCAGGGCCTCCTCAAGCGCACGCCTCGCGGCCGGGTGATCACCGAGCGCGGCTTCGCCCACCTCGGCCTGCCGGTTCCCGAGGGC
>DATFLZ010000118.1:0-10753 GCA_035267205.1 Solirubrobacterales bacterium
TGCCGCCGTCCTCGGCGCACAGGCACGAGTACTGGGCCCCACCGATCTCGAGCCCGGTCACGTCGTTGGAGAGCAGCCGCTGGAGAAGCTCCTCCGCCTGCGGACCGCGCGTCTCGATCTGCCCCATATGGCTGACGTCGAACACTCCGCAGTGCTCACGCACGGCGAGATGCTCCTCCTTGACCCCCGCGTACTGAACGGGCATCTCCCACCCCGCGAACGGAACGAGCCGCGCCCCGGCCTCCCGGTGCGCGGCATAAAGCGAGGTCTGCTTGAGCTCGGCGTGACTCACCCGCGGCAGGCTATAGACCGGGCGGCACCGCCGCCCATGAAACGCGGGCGCGCCCCCGGAGGGCGCAGCCCGAGGAGATGGCGCTAGGTATCCCGCAGGAACGGCGGGATGTCGATCTCGTCGTCGGAGACCTCGAGCGAGCGCATCTCACGGTCGCTGCGCTTGATCCCTGAGCGCTCGCGGCTCCGGCGCCGCACCTCGGCGGGGCGGCGGGCGAGCATCTCGAAGCCCTCGAAGCCGGTCGCGATGACCGTCACTCGGAGGTCCTCGCCCATCGTGTTGTCCACGACCGAACCGAAGATGATGTTCGCGCCCTTGTCCGCGGTCTGGACGACCACGTCGGCGGCCTCGTTGACCTCGAACAGCCCCATGTCCTCGCCGCCGGTGATGTTGAGCAGCATGCCCGTGGCACCGTCGATCGCGGACTCGAGCAGCGGCGAGGAGATCGCCTCCTTGGCGGCCTCGGCCGCGCGACTCTCGCCACCGGCCGTGCCGACCCCCATCAGGGCGGATCCGGCGTCGGCCATGATCGCCCGAACGTCGGCGAAGTCGAGGTTGATCAGGCCGGGGACGGTGATCAGGTCGGTGATCCCCTGCACGCCCTGGCGCAGGATGTCGTCGGCCTTTCGGAACGCCTCGCTGATCGGCTCGCGGCGCTCGACGATGTTGAGCAGCTTCTCGTTCGGGACGATGATCAGCGTGTCGACCTCCGCGCGAAGCCGCTCGATGCCGTCGAGGGCCTGCTGCATACGGCGCGAGCCCTCGAATTCGAAGGGCTTGGTCACGACGCCGACCGTCAAAGCGCCGATCTCCTGTTTGGCGATCTCGGCGATCACCGGGGCCGCACCGGTCCCGGTCCCACCACCCTCGCCGGCGGTCACGAAGACCATGTCCGCTCCCTTGAGCGCCTCCTTGATGTCGTCGCGGCTCTCGGAGGCGGCACCGGCGCCGACCTCGGGATTGCCACCGGCGCCGAGCCCACGCGTGAGCTCCTGGCCGATCGCAAGCTTGACGTCCGCCTCACAGGCGCGCAGCGCCTGCGCATCGGTGTTGACCGCGAGGAACTCGACCCCCTTGAGGCCCGCATCGACCATCCGCGAGACCGCGTTGGTGCCGCCGCCTCCTGCGCCGACGACCTTGATCACCGCCAGGTAACTAGAAGCCTCCATTTGAGCTTCACACGCCTTTCCAGGTTCCGTCCGATGCTGGACCAATAGTTGAGGGTTTACGGGCTCTTCTCCCGCAAACTGCCGGAAACGTACGGCACAGCCTGACGTATGTCAACGCACGGGGCACCACGCTGCAAGATCCCTGTCTCAAGCCGTGGTTGAGAGTTTCGCGACTCTCGACCCTTACTCGAGGGTTGCTCCACCGGCCGTTTCGGCGCCGGTCGCCGGGGCTGCGGGCGCCGCCGGGGCGGGCTCGGCGGGCGCCGGAGCCGCCGCTGCCGGTGCCTCCGGGGCAGGCTCGACCGGGGCCGCTGGAGTCTCCGCGACCTCGTCCGCGGCGGGGCCGGCAGCCGCGTCCGTCGCCGCTGCCTCCAGCTCCTCGGCTCCCGGCGCATCGGGGATGCCGCCGGCGACGGGGCGATCGGGAACGTTCAGATCCAGGTATGCCGCCCCCTCGAACGCCGGGTCCGCGAGCACGGCGGCCGCCGCCAGCCACTTGTCCGTGGCGCTGCTCGCGTCCCCGAAGCGCAGCTCGAGGCCCGGGCCGATCTGGACGACGATGCCAAGGTCGGGATCCAGCGAGCCGCGCTCGACGAGCTCGAGCAGCGGCGCCGGTGCGGCGCCGAGGACCCGCGCGATCCGCTGGGCGTCCCCCGTGGCCGCGCCCGCTCCGGCACCGCCGGTCGCCTCACCGCCGAGCGCGATCACGGCCAGTCCCTCCGGGCGGCTTCCGGCCCGCTCGAGCACGACGCCGTCTCCGGCTACGATCGCGCCCTCGCCCTTCAGATAGGCGATCGGCTCGCGCCGCTCCACGGTGATCGAGAGGCCGTGCGGGAAGTCGGGCGTGGCGCCGACCGATCGAACGGCCGGCTCGGAGGCGACGGCCTCCTCGAGCGCCGCCAGGTCCAGGTTGAGGGTCGTCTGGTCCAGGGCGGCCGCACGCAGCGCGGCCTCGGCCTCCGGGAGGCCCTCGGCGCCGGCGATCTCGACCTCCTCGACCGCCACGAAAGACGAGTTCCGCAGCCAGAGCATGTAGCCGGCGACCAGCGCGGCCAGCACGATGGCGACGACGAGCGCACGACGGCGCGCCACTCGCCAGCCGGGAAGGGAGGGCGTGCGAGGCCGCGGCAGCGCACGGGCCAGGCCGGCCATCAGCTCACGTTGGGTTCGTGCAGCGAAGTCCTCACGGCAACACCTTCGACCCCGGCGCCGCCACTCCTACCGCCGCGACCGCAACGCTCGTCAATCGATCAGGCGCTCGGCGAGCTCGAACACGTCACCCGCGCCGATCGTGACGAGGATGTCGCCGGCCCCGAGCTCGGGACCGAGCACGCGGGCTGCGGTCTCGGCGTCCTCGAGCCAGGCCACCCGGCGACCGGGGGCGGCCGACGCCGCCGCGCGGGCGACCATCAGACCGCTCACCCCCGCGAGCTCGCCGACCGGCTCCTCCCGCGCGGGATAGACGTCGAGCACGCCGATCACGTCAGCGGCCGCGAGCGCCCGCCCGAAGCGCGGGGCGAGCGCCTTGGTCCGCGAGTACAGGTGCGGCTGAAAGACCGCGATCAGACGCCGGTGGGGAAGCTCGGCCAGCGCGTCGAGCGCCGCGGCCACCTCGGTCGGGTGATGGGCGTAGTCGTCGTAGATCAGGGCGCCGTTGCGCTCGCCCTTGCGCTCCTGTCGCCGCGCCATCCCGGGAAAGCTCGCGAGCGCCCCGGCCAGGTCGGCCAGCGGCGGCAGGCTCGAGCCGGCCCCGGCGGCCGCCATCGATGCGAGCGCGGCGGTTGCGTTGGCGACGTTGTGCCGCCCGGGGATCGCGAGCTCGACCTCGATGACTCCGTCGCCGGGGGTGGTCAGGTCGAAGGCGCTGCCGCCGGCGTTCGGCTGGATGGCCGAGGCGCTGAAGTCCGCGGCCGCCCCGCGGGCGCCACCGGCGGGCGCCACCGCGAACGTCGTCCCGGGCCCCAGCGCCTCGAAGGCCCTCCCGGGCGGGCGCACGATCCGCTCCGCGGAGGAACAGAAGCGGCTGAACGCCCCCCAGAGCTCGGCCTCACCCGCCCAGTGGGAGTGGTGATCGAGCTCGATATTGGTGACCAGGGCGACCTCGGGCTCAAGCGCCAGGAAGCTGCCGTCGCTCTCGTCGGCCTCGGCAACTGTCACAGGACCTTCCCCCCACCCCGCGTTCGCGGGACCGCCGCCGGGCGCCCCGCCGGGAAGCTCGCCCCCGAGCACGAACGCCGGATCCGCACCGCAGACACGCAGCGCGTGGGCGACCATTCCGGACGTCGTCGTCTTGCCGTGCGCGCCGGCGACGGCGATCAGGCGCCGGTCGGCGGTGAGCTCGGCCAGCAGCTCGCTGCGGTGCATCACGCGCTGGCCCCGCTCCCGCGCGATCTGGAGCTCCGGATTGTCCTCCCCGATCGCGGTCGAGACGACCACGTCGGCGCCGGCCGGGACCGCGCCGGCGTCATGGCCCACCCGTGGCTCGAGCCCCGCCGCACGCAGGCGCTCCAGGTAGCTCGA
This sequence comes from Solirubrobacterales bacterium, assembly GCA_035267205.1. Classification (GTDB taxonomy): domain Bacteria; phylum Actinomycetota; class Thermoleophilia; order Solirubrobacterales; family 70-9; genus CAXMST01. The sequence continues at coordinate 3,982 of DATFLZ010000118.1, forward strand.
CTCGGCCCGGTCGCTCCCGGTGACGGTGGCGCCGAGCCCGACGCTGATCAGGGCGAGGCCGCTCATCCCGGCACCGCCGATGGCGATGAAGTGGAGCTCCCGCTCCCGCATCGGGCCGGACTCGCTCACCGGGCTCCGTCCCGCGCGCGCTCGAGGATCTGATCCGCGATCCGGTCGGCGGCATCGGGCTTCGCGATCGAGCGGGAGGCGGCGGTCATCCTGCCGAGCCTGTCGGGGTCCTGCATCAGGGCGGGGATCTCGGCCTGCAGGCGGCCGGCGTCCAGCTCGGAGTCATCGATCACGCGCGCCGCACCCGCGTCCGCCATCCAGCGTGCGTTCTTGCGCTGGTGGTCGGCGGCTGCGTGCGGATAGGGCACGAGCACCGCGGGGCGCCCGGCCGCGGTCAACTCGAACACCGAGCCGCCCGAGCGAGCGAGGGCGAGGTCACAGGCGGCGAGTGCGTCACCGAGATCGGGCAGGTACTCGATAACCGTGTAGTCGGGGCTCTCGCCCACGGACTCGCTGATCGCCTCGTGGTCGCGGCTGCCGGTGATGTGGAGCACGTGGAAGCCGCGCGGACCGGAGCCCGGCTCGGCGGCGAATGCCGCGGCCGCCGCCTCGTTGATCGAACGCGCGCCGAGGCTGCCCCCGAAGATCAGCAGGCAGGGCTGCTCGGATCCGAGACCGAACCGGTCCCTGGCTTCGGTCCGGTCGGCGTCGAGGATCGCCCTTGGGACAGGGCGCCCCGTGTGCAGGTAGCGGGGAGCCTCGCGTCCCTCGATCTCGAAAGCGAGGCAGACGCGGTCGGCGCGAGGCGCGAGGAGCCGGTTGGTGATCCCCAGGTGGCTGTCGGCCTCGGTCAGGATCAGGGGCAGACCCATGCGCGAGGCCGCGAGGCCGGCCGGTCCCGCCACGTAGCCGCCGCCACCCATCACCGCATCGGCACCCCGCGCCGTGAGCAGCCCGCGCGCAGCGCGAACCGCAGCCGCGGCCTTCAGCGCCGCGCGTGCGGCCTTGACCGGATTGCGTCGGTCCAGCCCCTGGACGTCGAGGAAGTCGATCTCGTAGCCCGCAGCGGGTACCAGCTCGGCCTCGGCGCGATCGCGCGTGCCGGCGAAGCTGACGGCGGCGCCGCGCTCACTGAGCGCGTCGGCGACCGCCAGCGCGGGCACCACGTGCCCGGCTGTTCCGCCGGCTGCTATCACGACGTGTGGCACTCCGACCTCCGCTGCTCGTGCGCCCCTGCCGCGTCGCGGTCGCCCGCCGGGCCGGGGCACGCCTCTTCGACGGCGAGGAGCCGCCATCGACGAGGTGCAGCCTACTGCGGCGCGCCCCGGTGCGACCGCTCTCACGACCGTCGGTGGCGAGCTTGGCGGTACCTCCCGATGCGACGTTGAGGAGCAGACCCACAGCCGCGAGCGTGACGATCAGGCTGCTATTGCCGTAGGAAACGAACGGGAGCGTGACGCCGGTGAGCGGGGCCATTCCCATCACGGCGTAGAGGTTGATCGTGGCCTGCAACATGATCATCGCGGTCAAGCCGGCGGCCAGCAGGCGCCCGTAGCGGTCCTTGGCCCGCTGCGCCGTGCGGAACCCCGCATATCCGAACAGCATGTAGAGGCCGACGAGCACGCTGATGCCGAGCAGCCCGACCTCCTCGCCGATTACGGCGGCGATCATGTCGGTGTGGGCCTCGGGGAGGTAGAAGGCCTTCTGGACCCCCTCGCCCAGCCCCGTCCCGAACAGCCCGCCGGAGCCCATGGCGATCGCGGCCTGAGCGCTCTGGAAGCCGGAGCCCGACGCGTCGGCGCCAGGGCTGAGAAAGCTGGTCAGGCGCTCCATTCGGTAGGGCTCCATCAGTACCGCGATCAGGCCGAACGCGGCGAGCACGCCGCCGAGCAGCGCCAGGTGGCGGAGCTTGGCGCCCGCGGCGATCAGCAGCGCGGCGACGCTGAACGCGGCGATCATCGCCGTGCCGAGATCCGGCTCGATCACGATCAGGCCGCAGACCGCGCCGGCGACGAGCAGGTAGGGCCGCATCGAGCGCAGGTCGGTCGTGAGCTTCGGGCGAGCCGCGATCAGGTGCGCCCCGTAGAGGATCAGCGCGATCTTGGCGATCTCCGAAGCCTGGATCTGGATCGGGCCGGCGACGATCCACCGCTGGGCGCCGTTGGCGCTGGTGCCGATCCCGGGGACGAGCGTGATCAGGAGCAGGCCCAGCGAGACGGCGAGCAACACCGGGGTCATCCGGCGGATCGCGGTCAGTCCATGTCCCGAGAGCAGCTTCAGCGCGAGCAGGCCGATCACGCCGAACATCAGCGTGCGCTTCAGGTAAAAGGTGCCGTCGCCGATCTCGCCGAGCAGGGAGGTCGTCGAGCTGGCGCTGAAGACCATCACCACGCCGAATGCCAACAGGCACATCGTCGCGGTCAGCATCATCTGGTACTCGACCGGCGGCGCGCCACGCTTTCCGCGCGCCCGCTTCGGTCCGAGCCGGATGCCCGACCGCAGAGCCGCGATCGCCGCGCTCACCTCAGTCCTCCCACCAGCTCGCGGAAGCGCTCGCCGCGCTCGACGTAGTCACGGAAGGCATCGAAGCTCGCACAGGCGGGCGCCAGGAGCACGACCTCCCCTTCGGTCGCAGCATCGGCGGCCGCGGCGACCGCGTCCTCGAGGCTGCCGGAATCGGCCAGCTCGACACCGGTGCCCTCCAGCGCCTGTCGGAGCTCGCCGGCCGCCTCGCCGATCAGGTACGCGGCCCGGCAGCGCTCCGCGACGGCGGCAGCGAGCTCGTCGAATCCGCCGCCCTTGAGGCTGCCGCCGAGGATCGCGTGCACCCCGGCATCGAAGCTGCGCAGGGCCGCATCCGCGGCGGCGACGTTCGTGGCCTTCGAGTCGTTGACGAAGCGCACGCCATCGATCTCGTCGACCTGCTCGAGCCGGTGCGCGACGCCCTGGAAGGTCCGCAGCCCGCGGGCAATGGCATTCCGATCGAGGTCCGCGCAGAGGGCCGCCGCCGTGACGGCCATCGCGTTGCGGACGTTGTGCTCACCGGGGAGGGCGAGCTCGTCGACCGCGCAGACCGGCTCACCGTCTGCCTCGATCGAGCCGTCCCGCAGCCGGACCAGGCAGCCGCCCTCCGCGCAGGCGGAGGCTCCGTAGGCGATCGTCGCGCCGCGGCCCGGGCGGCTCGAGGCCGCAAAGGCGGCCTGGTCGGCGTCGAAGATCGAGAAGTCGCCGTCCCGCTGTCCGGCGAAGATCCGCAGCTTCGCCTCGCGGTAGGCCTCGAGCGTGCCGTGGCGGTCGATGTGGTCCGGAGTCAGGTTGAGCAGCACCGCGATCGGCGGCGCGAAGGCCTCCGTGTCCTCGAGCTGGAAGGAAGAGCATTCGCAGATCACCCAGGTCTCGGGATCGACCTGGCCGATCAGGTCCGAGAGCGGCGTGCCGACGTTGCCGGCGACCGCGACCGGCCGATCGGCCTCGCGCCAGAGGTGGCCGAGCCACTCGACCACGGTGGTCTTGCCGTTGGTGCCGGTGACGGCGACGAACCTGTTGGTGAGCCGTCGCCAGGCCAGCTCGAGCTCGCCGATCACCGGCACCTCACGCTCCCGCGCCGCGGCGATCACCGGCGCGTCGGCAGGGACCCCCGGGCTCTTGATCACCAGGCCCACCTCGTCGAGAAGCTCCGTTCCGTCCGCATCAAGGTGGATTTCGACGCCGGCGTCCCGCAGTCCTTCCAGATCCGGCGGGGACCCGGAGTCCACGCCGATCACGCGCCCGCCCGTCCCTGCGAGCGCCGCCGCCGCCGCGCTCCCTGAGCGGGCGAGTCCGACGATCAGATAGGGGCCCGCGGGCAGGGGCAGTCGCAGTTCACCGGTGTCCACCCCACATGCTTCGCCGCGGGGCGCGCGGATCCCCCTCGTGGAGCCGCGCCGCCACCTGCTAGCGGAAGATCAGGATCGCGATCAGGATGACGGCGAGCGAGAGCACGACGCAGAGATTTCCGGCGTTCTGCCGCCCGTCCTCCTTGCGCACGAGGTAGATGCCCCAGATCAGGCCCGCGATCGGGACCAGCGCGAGGCCGACCGAGAGCGCCCACTCGACCTGGGTCGGGGGCCGTTTGTCGCCCTCGGCCTGGGATGAACCTGCCGGGCCCGGGGTCGCATACGCGGACGCGCTCGAGACCGGGGCCCCCGGCTCGGTCACCGTGGTGGCCTCGGCGGCTGCCGGGGCCGCCTGCTCCCTGGCCTCCGGCTCCGCGGGCTCAGTCCGGGCCTGCTGCTCGCCGGCCGCGGGCGCGGTGTGCGTGGTCCACCCGCTGCCGTCCCAGTAGCGCTGTCCCTGACCCGCGGGGTCCGGATACCAGCCTGCCGGCACCGCCCCTTGAGACTGCGGTTGCTGTTGGCCGTCGTCCACGCGAAGAGCCTATCGCCGCGCTGCCGACGCAGGAAGCCGGCGGCATCGCCGGCGCCGCTAGATCCCGATCGAGTTCTGGAACAGCGTGTAGCCGATGCCCGCGAAGACGGCGGCGATGATCCAGAAGCGGAGCATGATCTTGGTCTCCGACCAGGCGAGCATCTCGAAGTGGTGGTGGATCGGGGCCATCAGAAACACGCGCCGGCGGACCGCCTTGAACGTCAGCACCTGGATCAGCACCGAGAGCGCCTCGATCACGAAGACGCCGCCGATTACGATCAGCAGCACCTCGGTCTGGGTCATGATCGCCAGCGCCCCGATCGCGCCCCCGAGGCCGAGCGAGCCGGTGTCCCCCATGAAGATCGTCGCCGGGTGAGCGTTGAACCAGAGGAAGCCGACGGTGGCGCCGACCAGGCAGGCCGAGAGCAGCGCGAGGCCGCCCTGGCCGGTCGTGATCGTGATCGCGGTGTAGGCCAGAAAGACGATCGCGCAGCACCCGGCCGCGAGGCCATCGAGCCCGTCGGTGAGGTTGACGCCGTTGCTCGCGCCGGCGAGGACCAGGAAGGTCACGATCAGGTACGCGGCCGGGCCGAGGTAGATGTCGAAGTCCCAGGTCCGGACCTGCAGGGTCGGATCGAGCCCGACCGACTCGAACGCGAACCACCAGAGCGCGAGGCTCAGGAGGATCTGGCCGGCGAGCTTGTAGCGGGCCGCGAGGCCCAGCGAGCGCCGCTTGACGATCTTGAGCCAGTCGTCGGCGAAGCCGAGCGCGGCGCTGCCGAGCGCGATCGCGAACACGGCGAGGCTCTCCGTATCGCGGTCGGAGAGCACGAGGTAGGGCACGGCGATCGCGGTGAAGATGATCAGGCCGCCCATCGTCGGCGTGCCCGCCTTCTCGTGGTGTCCCTGCGGCCCCTCCTCCCGGATCTGTTGGCCGAACTCGCGGTTGCGGAGGATCTCGATGAAGCGCGGCCCGAGAAAGATCGTGATCAGCATCGCGGCCATCCCGGCGATCAGGACCTCACCGCGATCGATGACCGCCGTTCCGGCGTCGCCGCCGATCTGCGCGAGGCTGAGCGCCGCGTTCACGAGCCCTCACCCTCCCCGGCCGCCTCGCCGAGCTCGATCCGGAGTTGATCAGCGACCAGCTCCAGCCCGACGGCCCGCGAGCCCTTGATCAGCGCCACATCGCCGGACTCGAGCTCGGCGGCGGCGAGCTCCGCCGCCTCCCGGGCATCGGCGACCCAGCGGTCCGGCGAGTAGTGGCGGGCGAGCTCGCCGACTCCGATCAGCGACGCGATCCCGAGCTCGCGAGCGAGCGCTGCCAGCTCCTCGTGGAACTCCGGGCCGGTTGGCCCGAGCTCAGCCATCCCACCGAGGATCGCGATGCGCCGGCCCCGGGCCGCCTGTCCGGCGAGGTGCTCGAGCGCCGCCCGCATCGAGGTCGGGTTCGCGTTGTAGCAGTCGTTGAGCAAGAGAATTCCGCCGCTGAGCTCGACCCGCTCTCCGCGCAGGCGGGAGAACTCGATCCGGGAGGTGCGCTCCGCCATCTCGGCCGGATCGAGATCGAGGGCGACCCCGATCGCAACGGCGCAGAGCGCGTTCTGGAGGTTGTAGCCCTCGGTGAACGGGAACTCGAAGTCGGCCTCCCCGTGCGGGGTGCCGATCCGCGCCGCCATCCCCCGACCGTCCGGGAGCTTTCCCGAGGACTCGACGAATACGTCGCCGCCCGCTCCGAAGGTGAAGGTGATCAGGGAGTCATGGAGGTGCGGGTCGAGTGCCTCGGCGTCCTCCGGGATCACCGCCCTGCCCCGGTCGCCGAGCCCTTGCAGGATCTCGGCCTTCGCGGCGGCGATCGCCTCGATCGTGCCGAGCAACTCGAGGTGGACGGGCCCGATGTTGGTGATCGCGGCGACATCTGGCTCAGCGATCTCACAGAGCTGCTCGATCTGCCCGAGGCCCCGCATTGCCATCTCCATCACCAGGATCTCGGTGTCGCGTGGGGCGGAGAGCAGCGCCAGGGGCATCCCGATCTCGGTGTTGTAGTTCTGCGGGCTGGCGTGCACGTGGCGCGGAAGCAGCGCCTTGGTGATGTCCTTGACCGAGGTCTTGCCGGTCGAGCCGGTGATTCCCACGAGCGGGCAGCCGATCGTGCGCCGCCAGGCGCGGGCAAGCGCCTGGAGCGACGCAGCCGGGTCGGAGCTCGACAGGATCCAGCCGCGGCCGCTGCTCACGTCGCCGTGGCGGTCGGCGAGCTCCGCCGCGTGCACCGGATCGACGAGCACCCCCCATGCTCCGGCCGAGAGCGCGTCGCCGGCGAAACGGCCGCCGTCGACGTGCTCGCCCCTGATCCCGA
>DATFLZ010000119.1:0-10738 GCA_035267205.1 Solirubrobacterales bacterium
GCGGATCGCGCTCGCCAGCCTGCGCTCGTGAGCCGGCTCCAGGTAGCTGAACAGCAGGCAGATCGCGACCGACTCGCAGTCGAGCTCGCCGATCGCGGCGACGACCCGCTCGACCTCGGACTCCTCGAGCGGCTCCACCACGCCGTCGGGGCCTACCCGTTCGCGTACGCCCACGCGCAGGTCGGGATGGGCCAGTGGCGGCGGCCGGTCGGCGCAGAGCCGGTAGAGGCTCACCCGGTCCTGGCGCGCGATCTCCAGCAGGTCGGTGAAGCCCTCGGTCGCGACCAGCGCCGTCCGGGCCCCGCGCCGTTCGAGCAGGGCGTTGGTTCCCACCGTCATGCCGTGGCTCAACGCGGCGACCGATGCGTGATCCGCTCCCGCGCCCTCGAGCGCGCGGTCGATGGCCGCCATCACGCCCTCGGACTGGTCGCGGGGAGTGCTCGGCACCTTTGCGGTGACGATTCGACCGCCGGCGATCAGCGCGGCGTCGGTGAAGGTCCCTCCGACGTCGACTCCGATCAGCATGCCGCCGCATTACATCGGTTCGCGCGACCGGGCGGCGTCCCGGCGGCGCAGCCGCTCAGAGTCCGGCGCCGACCGTCTCCTGCGGGGCCGGGTCGAGGTTCTCCTCGAGATGCTTGTGGGACGGACAGTAGTCCCGACCCGGGAGTGGCTCGCGACGGCACGGCGTGCCCTTCCGAGTGTGCGCGCGGCACTCGCGGTTCCCGTCCGGCGTGAGCTCCTCGGGCGGGGTGGTCTCCAGGTACAGAACTGCTTTGCGCACGTTGTGATCGATCACCTGGAGCACGCGATGTTGCTCGGTGATCGGGAAGAGCTCGCGGACCTCGTTGAACAGGGCCTTTGTCGGCCTGGCGAAGTAGCGCCGATCATTGAGGAGCCGCTGCATGGTGCTCTCGCAGGCGTCGAGCACCCGCTGACGCTCGGCGGCCGGGCTTGATCGCGGGATGAGCGGCGACAGATCGCGGTAGATGGCTCGGCTGAAGCGGTACATGGATGTACTTCCCACCTCCTGGGGGGCTGGCGTAGAACGGAATGATCGATTAGACGGAGCGGCAGATCGCCCGCAGCCATGTGTACACAGTGTCGCCTCGAAACATGTAGACGGACATAGCGTGGTGTTATGCGCAGATTAAGCGTGTGGCGTGTGAGCGCTCGGTCACGGTGCCGGGCGGGACTGTTCGGCGTCGCCCCGGCTACCGCCAGCTCTCGATCCGGGGACGTCCGGCGGCGTCGATCAGCACGTGGGAGCCGTCCAGCGCCGTGTCGCGACCGGGAAAGTCCGTGCGCCGGTGCGCCCCTCGCGACTCCTCCCTGAGCAGGGCGGAGGACGCAATCTGGCGGGCCAGGGGATAGGCGTCGTCGACCAGCCTCTCCAGCTCCGACGCGGTGCGCTGGGGCCCGGCGAACCGCCACAGCCGGGCCCGGGTCTCAGCGGTTGGCGGCGCGAACCGCCACCCGGGCTCCGCCGGCGGCGATCCCGCGGAGCCACCCGCCGCATAGGCGTGTGCCGCCCGCGCCGCGCGGCTGCCGAACACGAAGCATTCGGTGAGCGAGTTCGAGGCCAGCCGGTTGGCTCCGTGGATTCCCGTGTAGGCGCACTCGCCGACCGCGTAGAGGCCGTCGACTGCTGTCGCTCCGGCGAGGTCCGTCCGGATCCCGCCGATCAGGTAGTGGGCCGCCGGGGCGACCGGGATCGGGCCACGCTCGGGGTCCAGGCCGGCGTCCGCGAGCATGGAAGCGATCGAGGGAAAGCGCTCCAGCGGGACGGGGCGAAGGTCGAGCCCGACCGAGGGCGCCCCGTCCGCCTCGATGCGATCGAGAATCGCGCCGGTCACCTGATCGCGCGGAGCGAGCTCGTCGGTGAAGCGCCTGCCGTCGACGTCGACCAGGAGGGCACCCTCGCCGCGGACCGCCTCGGTGATCAGCTTCCCGTCCTGGCTGTTGCCGGGCGCCGCCAGGGCGGTGGGGTGGAACTGGCAGAGCTCGAGCCCCCCAAGCTCCGCGCCCGCCTGATGGGCGATCACCGAGCCCGCGGCGACGGCCCCCCAGGGATTGGTAGTGCGCTCCCAGAGGGCCGCTCCACCGCCCGTGGCCATCACCGTCGCGCCCGAGAGGATCGGGCCCGCGTCAGAGAGCACGCCGTGGCAGCGACCGCTGTCGCTCCACAGCGCGAGCACGGAGGCGCCTTCGAGAACGGTGATTCGCCGTTCCTCGGCGGCGCGGGCTGCGAGGCATCGGGTGATCGCCTGTCCGGTGGCGGCGCCGCCGGCGTGGACGATCCGCCGCGCCGAGTGCCCGCCCTCCAGCGCGAGGGAAAGGCCGCCATCGGGGTCCTGATCGAACTCCACCCCATAGGAGACGAGCCGTTCGAGGGCGCTCGGGGCCTCGGTGACCAGGGCTTCGACCGCCGCGGGGTCGCACAGCGCCCGCCCGGCGTTCAGCGTGTCCTCGGCGTGTCGCGCGGGGGAATCGTCGGCCGCGATCGCAGCTGCGAGCCCTCCCTGGGCCCAGAAGCTCGAGCTCTCCGCGAGTGGCTTTCGCGAGACCAGTGCTACCTGGCCCCCCTCTGCGGCGGCCTCGAGGGCCACGTGCAGCCCGGCGGCGCCGCCGCCGATGACCGCCACGTCGAAGCGCGTTTTCGGATCGGCGCTCAAGAGGCCGGGTACGGTACCTGGGTAGCGATGGGTCTCTACTTCCGCCACCCCTCCTCACTGGAGCACGACACCGGGTCGCATCCGGAGTGCGCGGATCGGATTCGCGCGATCGAGGCCGCGATGGACGATGCCGGCTGGCCTGCGGTCGAGCTGCGGGAGCCGGGTAGGGCGTCACGAGAGCAGCTCGCGCGCGTTCACACGGATCGCCACATCGGTGCCGTCGAGGCGCTCTGCTCAGCGGGGGGCGGGATGGTCGACGCGGATACGGTTGCGGTCGAGGCGTCCTGGGAGGCGTCGCTGCGCGCCGCGGGCGCCGCCGTCGAGGCGGTCGATGCCCTGATGGCGGGCGACGGCGGATTCGCCTTCTGCGCCATGCGCCCGCCCGGGCACCACGCCGAGTCCGACCGGGCTATGGGGTTCTGCCTGTTCAACTCGATCGCGGTCGGGGCCGCCCACGCGATCGCCGCGGCCGGCGCGGAGCGGGTCCTGATCCTCGACTGGGACGTCCATCACGGCAACGGCACCGCCGAGATCTTCGCCGGCAGTGACCGGGTGCTGTTCGCCAGCCTGCATCAGAGCCCGCTCTACCCGGGCACCGGTCACCCCGGGGAGATGGGGAACGGGGCGGGGGACGGGTACACGATCAACCTCCCGGTGCCTCCAGGCGCGGACGGCAAGCTCTTCTTGGCTCTCGTTCAGCAGGTCGTAGCGCCGGTGGCTCGCGAGTTCCGCCCGGACCTGATCGCGATCTCCTCGGGCTACGACGCGCACGCCGATGACCCACTGGCCAACTGCGAGCTGACCGACGTGGACTACGCGTCGCTGGCCGCGACCACCCGCGAGCTCGGCGCCGAGCTCGCGGCCCCGGTCCTGGTCTGCCTGGAGGGCGGCTACGACCTTGGGGTGCTCTCGCGGACCGTGCCGGCGACCGTACGCGCCCTGGATGACAGCCTCCCGCCGGAGCAGGCCGACCCGGGCCTCGCCGCGCCCGCTCGCGAGCACTTCAGGCGCCACTGGTCGAACGCGCTCGCCTGAGCGCGTTACAGGTCCCGGGTGGGGGTGGTCGAGGCTCAGTCCGTGAGCCGCGAGCGGAGGTCGTCGACGACGGAGGGGGGAAAGCCCGGGACCTCCGCGAGCTCGTCGACGCCGCTGAGGCCGCGCTCGTCGCGGTAGCGCATCACGCGCTTGGCCTGGATCACGGAAATACCCAGCCCCCGAAGCTGCTCGAAGTCTGCGCTGGCGAGGCTGACCTGCTCGCCCGGCGGCACCGTTCGCTCGGGCTTCGGCTCGGACTCGGCGACCCCGGCCTTCGCCTCCTCGTCCGCGGCTCGCTCCGGTGGGACCCAGGCCTGAGCTGCGCGCTCGGCAGCCTCACTAGCCTGGCCGGCGACGCCGCCAAGGCGCTCGGCCGCCGCCCGGAAGCGCTCCTCGCGTGAGCGGGACCTGGACTCACGGGCTTCATCGGCCTCGCGCCGCGCCTCCTCGCGCATGTCGTCGCGCTGCAGCTCCATCTCCTCGAGCCGCCGCCGCGCGCTACTCAGCTCGGCTTCGAGCTGGGCGCGGTCTGCCGCGAAGCGCTCCTCGGCATCCCGAAGCTCCTGCTCGCCCTGCATGCGGGCCTCCTCGACGGCCTGCTCGAGGCCCTCGCGGCCGCTGCGCTCGCCCTCCTTGCGCAGCGCCTCGGCCTGGCCGCGAAGCCATTCGGCCGCCGAAGCTCGGGCGTCAGTCGCGGCCCCCGCGCTCTGACCTTCGGCCTCCCGTGCCCGTACCTCCGCCTGCTGTGCTCGGCGCTCGGCCTCCTCGATACGATCCTCCGCCTCGCGGGCCGACCGCGCGGCCGCCGCGGTCGCCTCCTCGGCTTTGCGCTCCCGCTCGCCGACACGCTCGTCGGCTTCGGCAGCGGCCCGCTCGCGGGCAAGCTCGGTCTCCCGGTCGAGGCGTGCCGCGGCCTCGCGCTTGAGTCTGCCAGCCACCTCCGAGAGCTGGCGCTCGGCGGCAGTCACGCGGTCGGCGGCCTCCACCGCGCGTTCCTCGATCTGGCTGAGGCGGCGATCGGAGTCCTCGATGATCTTGACCTTCTCCTCCCGCTCCCGCTCCAGCTCCCGCTCCCGTTCGGAGAGCTTCTGAGCAAAGCGCTCCTCGGCGGCCTTCCGCGCCACGCCGACCTCGGCGCGAATCCGTTCCTCCGACTCCTCGCGAATCCGTTCCACCTGCTCGCCCGCGGCCTTCTCGGCTTGGGACTTGGCCCGCTCCGCGAGCTCTCGCTCGCGGGAGTCGGCGGAGCGCTCGACCTCTGCCTCCAGCTCGGCTCGGGTCTGTGCGCGAGCAACCTCGATCCGCTCCTCGATCTCGGCCTCCAGGCGTTCAGTGGTCTCGGCTCGCGCTTCGGCAGCGGCCTCACGCGCCTGGTCCGCGGCGTCCTCGCGGGCCAGCTCGAGCTCGCGGCGCAGGCCCTCGGTCTCCTCTGCGATCCGGCGCTCGACGTCGTCGCGGCCCTCGCGCTGGGCTGCGGTCAACGCTTGCTCGGCCGTCGTCGCACGGGCCTCGGCGTCCTCGAGCCTGGCGAGAGCCTCCCGCAGGGCAGTCGCGACCGTCTCCCGTTCGCGCCGTTCTGCGGCCAGCGCCTCGGCGCCTCCCGCCTCGGCCTCGCGCCCGACCTGCTCGGTGCGGTCGGCTGCCATTCGCTCGGTCTCCTCCTGCCTGGCGGCGATCTCGCGGAGACGAGCCTCAGCTGCGGCTCGCACCTTCGCTTCGGTCTCCGCTCGCGCGCGCTCGACCTCGGCGCGAACGCGCTCGCGCGCCTCCTTCTTCAATGAGTTGACCTGGCGTCTCAGCCATGCTGTGGCGGCCTGCTTCGCACGCGCCTCGACCTCGCCACGCTCGCGCTCGAGTCGCTCGGCTCGGGCGTTCGCCTCGGCTGCCTTCGCCTCGGCGGCCTCGACTCGCTGGGAGAGCTCGCCGGTCTCGCTGGAGGCTGTGCTCCGCGCGCGCTCGAGGTCCTCCTCGAGCGCGAGGATCTCATCCATCGCCCGCATCTCGGCTTCCTGGGCCGCCTGATCGGCGGCGATCCGGATGCGCTCCCCGGTATCGCCACGCCGGGGCGGGCGACGGCGCGGCTCCTCATCCGGCTCGCGCTCGCGAGGGGAGAACAGCTCGGGCTCCGGCGCCGGCGTCGGTCGGGCAAAGGGGTCGGTCTCGGAGGCGGATTCACGCTCGGCCGCCGGGCCACCGGCTTCCTGTTCTTCCTCCGTGCGCGGATCCTCGGCGGGCCGCTCCTCCTCGGCGTCGCCCTCGGCTGGGCCGAGATCGGTGTTGGGGGACTCGTCCCTACGGCGGCGACCGAATATCCCTCTGCGTCGAGCCATAGGCGGCCGCAGGTTAGGGGATGGACCCCGATCCGGTACCGCCTGCGGGGCAGCGGCTGCGTGGATTGTTCGCGGTCCGTCGCTCATTCGACACATCGGCGTCTTGTTCGGTCCCGACGCGCCGCGGAGCATCGCTGCCGACAGACCAACTCACCGGCAACGGCCGGGAAAGGAGCGCCCATGTACGCCAGATTCGGAGCCATGCATCACCGCCTGCTGGGGATCGCCGCGGCGATCGAGAGTCGGGCCGGGAGAGTGCGTAGCGAGACGGGTCAGGGGACGGTCGAGTACGTCGGCCTCGTCCTGCTCGTCGCAGTGCTGATGGGAGGCATGGTGGCCGCGGTCGGCGGCGTCAACAGCCTGCCGGGCAAGGAGCTCGCCGAGGCGATCACCAAGAAGATCGTTCAGGCGGTTCAGAAGGTCGCGTTCGCCAAGTAGCCGGACCGGTTGCGCGCCGGGCGGGAGTCCGCCCGGCGCGCTCCCGCTCGCGACTCCCGGGTCCGCCGGGCGCGGCTGATCCCGTCCGGGGATCTGAGAGACTGCGCCGATGCCCGCGCGTAGCTACAACCGTGATGAGGCCGATCCAAGGCCGATCGCGATCGAGCCGGACTACGTCCGCACCGCCGATGGGTCGGCGCTGATCTCGATCGGGGAGACCCGGGTGATCTGCACCGCCTCGATCGCCGACGCGGTCCCCCGCTGGCTCAAGGGTGGCGGCACCGGCTGGGTCACGGCGGAGTACGCGATGCTGCCCGCGTCCACGGGTGAGCGCAAGGAGCGGGATTCGAAGCGGGGGCGCCCGGATGGCCGCTCGACCGAGATCCAGCGCCTGATCGGTCGCTCCCTACGCGTGGTCGTGGACTTCGAGGCGCTGGGCGAGCGGGCCGTCTGGGTCGACTGCGACGTCCTTCAGGCCGACGGCGGCACCCGCTGCGCAGCGATCACCGGTGGCTTCGTAGCCCTTCATCTGGCGCTGTCCGCTGCAGTGGAGCGCGGCGATCTCGAGCGACTCCCGTTCTCCGGCACGGTCGCAGCGATCAGCGTCGGGATGGTCGACGGCCGCCCGCTCTGCGACCTCGACTACTCGGAGGACTCGACGGCTGAGGTGGATGCGAACGTCGTGATGACAGGCGACGGCGGTCTGGTCGAGGTGCAGGCCACGGCCGAGCGGACGCCGCTCTCTCGCGCCTCCCTCGACGAGCTCCTCAGCCTCGCCGAGGGCGGGATCGAGCAGCTTCGGCTCGCCCAGGAGAGCGTCATCTCCGCTCGATGAGCGCGGGACGACAGCCGCTGGTTGTCGCGACGAGGAACCAGCACAAGCTCGCCGAGCTCCACGAGATCCTGGCCGACTACGAGCTGCTGCCCCTGCCCGCGCGGATCGAGCTCCCACCCGAGGACGGCGAGACCTTTGCGGCCAACGCCCTCGGCAAGGCGAGGGCCGCGAGCGCGGCCACGGGCCTGCACGCGATCGCCGACGACTCGGGGATCGAGGCGAGCGCGCTCGGGGGGCGACCCGGGGTCCGGTCCGCCCGCTACGCCGGCGAGGACGCCACCGACGAGGAGAACCTGCGGCTACTCCTGACCGAGGTCGGCCGGCACGACGACCGCTCGGTCGCCTACGTGTGCGCGATGGCATCCGTGTCTGCGGACGGCACCGAGGTCGTCGAGCAGGGCCGCTGCGAGGGGCGGCTCGCGGAGAGCCCTCGTGGCGCCGGAGGCTTCGGCTACGACCCGGCCTTCGTCCCGGACGAGCTTGACGGTGAGCTGACGATGGCCGAGATCACCCCCGCCAACAAGCACAGCATCAGCCATCGCGGCAGGGCGGCCCGGGCCCTCGCCGAGCGTCTCCGGGGGGCTGGATGACCCGCAGCAAGGCCGGCGCGGCCGTGGTCTCGGTCGCCTCGAACTCCCTTCTGATCGTCCTCAAGCTCGCGGCTGGAATCGTCACCGGCTCGATCGCGATCCTGACCGAAGCGGTCCATTCGGCCATCGATCTGCTCGCCTCTCTGGTCGCGCTGGTCTCGGTGCGCAAGGCGGACGAGCCGGCCGACCGGGACCACCCCTATGGCCACGAGAAGGCCGAGAACGTTGCCGCCGGGGCCGAGGCGATGCTGATCCTCGTCGGTGCCGGGATCATCGCCTACGAGGCCGTCCGCAGGATCATCGCCGGCTCGGAGATCGAGCACATCGGCGTCGGCATCGCGGTGATCGCGTTCTCGGCCGCCGCGAACATCGCGGTCTCCTCGTTCCTGTACCGGCGTGCGTCCGAGCACGACTCCCCGGCGCTGGTCGGCGATGCAGCGCACTTGCGAGCGGACGCGGCAACCTCGATCGCGGTTCTCGTCGGCCTCGTTCTGGTGGAGGTCACCGGAGCCGCGGTGTTCGATGCGATCGCCGCGCTGATCGTCGCCGCGGCGATCGTCGTCGCCGGCGTGCGACTGATGATGCGCTCGGGCCGGGTCCTGATGGATGAGGTGCTCCCCGAGCGGGAGCTCGACCGGATCGAGTCGGCGATCGCTGAGGCGCGGTCCCCGGAGATGGCCGGCTACCACAAGCTGCGTGGCCGGCGCGCCGGGGCTCGCCGCCACATCGACCTGCATGTCCAGTTCAGATCCGGGACGACCCTCGAGCGCGCACACGAGCTGACCCACGCTCTGCGGGACCGGATCGAGGCGGCGTTCCCGCAGGCCGACGTCCTGATCCACGTCGAGCCGGAGGACTCGGTCCTCAAGCCCGGGGGAGAGCCGGGGCCGCTGCGCCACGGCTGAGGCGGACGGGCCGGAACCCGCGCCGATCAGGTCAGGTTGACGGCCGCTGCAGCGCCGACCGTGCCGACCGTGATCGAGTAGCCGGTGTAGCCGTTGAGCGCGAGCAGGATCACGGCCAGGCCGCAGACGGCGACGACCGTGAGCCAGGAGATGCGGGCGACGTCCATCGGCCTCTATCTTTGCGGAAGTGAGCGCCGAGGGCACGAATACCGTCGCCGGGGTGCGGCGAGAGCCGGCCGCGGAGCTGCTGGAGGCCGTGATCTCGGGATCGGCGGAGATGCGGGCCGCGGCCCTGCTCGATGCCGACGGGAGGCAGATCGCGTCGACCGACGGCGGGGACTGGAGTGGCGCCGGCGCCGCGCTCTGGGGTGCCGCGGACGAGCTGGGGACGGAGGCCCGGTCCCCCGCGGCGCAGCTGCATGTCGCCACCGGGGTGGGCGAGGTCTTCTCGGCTCGCTGCGCCGAGGCCTGTGTGATCGCGACCAGCGAGCGCTTCGCCCTGGCGTCCCTGATCCTCTCCGACCTGCGCGCGCTTCTGCGCGAGCTCGAACGGTCGGCGTCATCCGGGGCACGGAGGGAGCCGTAGTGCAGAAACCGCACCGCTTCCTGATCGATCGCGTCAGCTCCTACGCCGAGGAAGGGGCCGCCTACGTGCGCCGCAGGCGACATCGCAGCCGGTCGTTCGCGCGTGTCTGGCGCGACGGCGGCGCGATCGCCTCCTTCGATCGGGATAGCGCGGCCGGAAGTGGACTGTTCGAGGCGGCGGAGGCGTTGCTCGCCGACACACAGCAGGACGCCCGGTCCGGCTAGAGCAAGTCACGGCGGGTGCCGATCGTCCTTGACAGGGGCCCCGCCCGCCCGGGGGCGCTACACCGAGGGCCGGGGTTGGAGGGGCTGTCAGACGGCAGCTTCCACCAACCACCCAGGAGGACCACCGATGCACTCCAGCCTCCCCAGGCACCCAACCCGCGGGCTCGCGCTGCTCGCGCCGGCGCTCGTCGCGATCGCGCTCGCCTGCAGCTCCCCGCCCGATGCCCACGCCGGCGAGTACACGCTCGTGCAGTGTGATCCGTCGTCGCGTGACGACGGAGCGGCGCGCTTCGACCGGACCGATGGCGCCTACTACGGGTTCGGAAGGCACTGCTCCGATCCGGCGCGATCCAGCGCCCTGAAGGTCCGGAACCTGGCGGCAGCCCCGACCGGGGCCGAGGGCCGGATCTCGTGGATCGCTCCCGGGGGGACAAGCGTGGTCGGCGTCAGCGCCGAGGCTCGCCTGCGCCGGGACGGCGATCATCGAGCGCGGTTGAGCTTCCTCGACTCAGCCGGACGACCGGCGGGAAGGATCGCGACCGGACGGGATGCTCCGGGCGGCTTCGAGCGCCACTCCGCCCGCCTGCACGGGACCGGTCGAGCTGGATTCGCCGCTCAGTTGGTCTGCATCTCGGGGGTGCGCTGCGCCGAGAGCGACCAGGCCCGCACCTGGGTGCGGTCGGTACGGCTCACGCTGCGCGACGCGGTGGCGCCGACGGTCTCCGCATCGGGCACGCTGCTCGGCGATGGCTGGCAGCGTGGCGAGCGCTCCCTCGGCGTTCATGCGGGGGATGTCGGCGGTGGGCTCCGCAATGTCGACGTGGCGGTCGGCGGCGTCCGGGTGGCTCCGAGCCGCGTCCTCGCCTGCGCTCTCGCCGGCGCCGGCCTCGCCCGAGTCCCTCGCCCGTGCCCCGCCGGCCACAGCGGCAGTGCGAGCTTCCTGACCGACAGGCCGCCGTTCGTCAACGGCTCCAACCGCGTGACGGTCTGCGCCCGCGACTACGGCGCCGGCCCGAACCAGCGCTGCCTGGCGCGGGACGTACGGGTGGACAACGAGCCACCGCGCGCGCACTTCCTGACCCGAGATCCCGCTGACCCCGAGCTGATCAGCGCGGAGGTC
>DATFLZ010000120.1:0-3601 GCA_035267205.1 Solirubrobacterales bacterium
TCAAACACGTGATCGAGCTCGAGCTCGAGTTCCTGCATCGAAGCAGCGGCACCCTGATCCTCGGCGACCTCGCCTTCTACATCGGCGACGACTGGCCGCTGTTGACCCGGGCCTTCGCACGGGTGATGGGCGTCAGGAACCGGCTGGCTCCGACCCGGGACTTCCGGCACTCTCTCAAGGACAGGAAGGCGGCGCGGGTGGCCCTCGATCGAATTGCCGGCTGGGACTTCGACCGCGTGATCGTCGGTCACGGCGACATCCTCGAATCGGGCGGCCGGGAGGCCTTCGAGACAGGCGTCCTCGAGGTCCTCGGCTGAGCGGAGCGGGCGGGCCGGTCCGGGCCCGCTCGTGCTCCGGGTAAGCTGCCGGGCGTCTTGGATCTCGGAGCCCCATCCTCATACATGGCCCTCTCCGAGGGCATTCCGGTCTACTCGAGCGACGAGCGGGAGCTCGGCCGGGTCGAGCACGTGCTCGCGGCGCCCAAGGTCGACATCTTCGACGGGATCGTGATCGATCGCAGCCGGCTGCCGGGCGGCCATCGCTTCGTCGATGCGCCCGAGGTCGCTGAGATCTTCGAGCGCGGCGTGCTGCTCAAGATCACCGCCGAGGAGGCCCAAGGGCTGCCGACGCCCGAGGCGAACCCGGCGACGATGTCGGCCGATCCGGGTGATCTCGAGGGTGGCGAGCTCGAGCACAAGCTGCGGCGCGCCTGGGAGAAGATCTCCGGGCGCGGATAGCGCGGCTTGCCGACCAGGAGCACCGTAGACTCCGGCCCGATGGAGCTCACGGTGCTCACCTACACCTACGTCGAGGATGTCTCGAGCCGGCGCACCCCCTATCGCGACGCCCACCTCGCCTTGGCGGATCGCTTCATGGAGCGGGAGGAGCTGCTCATCGTCGGCGCGATCGGCGCGCCGCCCTATGGCGCCCTGCTGGTCTTCACGAGCCGGGCGGCGGCGGAGGAGTTCGCCGACGCGGACCCCTACGGCGAGGCGGGCCTGATCACCGAGCGCCGCGTCGATCCGTGGAACGTGGTCAGACACGCGCCGCTGCCGGACTCGTCCTGAGCGGGTGGCCCGGGGGGCTCAGTCGATCAGGCAGGCGCGCATCCGGTTGATCGCGATCCGCCACATCACGAGCGCGAAGGCGATCAGCGAGCCGAGGCGGAGCCAGTCGGTGGCCTCGAATCCGTAGATCGAGGCGTCGCGGACGAGCACCACGAGCTGGTGGAGTGGGTTGAGCTGCGCGGCGACCTGGGCCCACTCGGGCAGCTGATCGATCGGGAAGAACGTTCCCGCGAGCAGGAACAGCGGCGTGATCACCAGGGTCGTCACGTAGCTGAACTGATCGATCTTCGGAACCGACGCCGCCACGGCGATCCCGAATCCGGCGAAGCCCAGCGCCGTGATCGTCCCGAACAGGGGAACCAGCAGCATCCCCCACCGCGGCTCGAGGCCGAAGAGCATCGTCACGACCAGGGGGAAGGCCCCGAAGATGCCCGCGCGGATCCCGATCCAGAGCATCTCCGCCGTCACCAGTTCCTCGACCGAGACCGGGGCGGCGAGGATCGCGTCGTAGGTGTGCTGGAAGCGATGCTTGACGAAGGTTCCGAACATGGCCGGCAGCGCGCTGGAGAAGATCACCGCCGTGGCGACCATCCCAGTCCCGACGAACTCGACGTAGTCGATCCCGCCCACCCGGTCGACCAGCGTCGCGCCGAGGCCGAGGCCGAAGGCCAGGAGATAGATCACCGGCTCGACCGTGCTCGAGAACGCGCTCGATTTCCAGAAGGTCCGGAAGTTGGCGACCTCGCGGCTCATCACGCCGCCGATCGCGGCCGGCTCCAGGCGTCTCATTCCAGCTCTTCGCCGGTGAGCAGCACGAACACGTCCTCGAGCGACGCCGGCCTCCGGACGGCGCCCTCGGGAACCTCGCCGTTACTCGATCGCTCCGAGCCGATAATCGCGATCGCGGGCCCCGCCGGCCGGACGGTGAGTCCGTCCGCCTCGGCGGCAGCCCGGGCCTCGGCGAGCCGCTCCGGCGGGCCGTAGAGCTCGGCTGTCTCGCGACCGGCGTGCTTGCGAACGAGATCCGCGGGCGTGCCGCGCGCCACGATCCGCCCCTCGGCCATCAGCGCCACCTCGTCGGCGAGCCGCTCCGCCTCCTCGATGTAGTGCGTCGACATCAGGATCGTCTTGCCCTCGGCCCGCAGGGCGTCCACGAGCGACCAGACCTCGGCGCGGATCTGCGGGTCGAGTCCGACCGTGGGCTCATCCAGCAGGATCAGCTCGGGGTCGTGGACGAGCCCCCGCGCCAGCAGGAGCCGCCGGCGCATGCCGCCCGACAGCTCATCGACGGCGGCGCCGCGACGCTCGGTCAGGCGCGCTCGTTCGAGCGCGCGGTCGACGGCGGCGCCGACGTCGTCGACCCGGTATAGCCGCGCGAAAACCCGGAGGTTGTCCTCGACCGTGACGTCGACGTCGAGGTTGTCGAGCTGGGGGACGACGCCCATCCGCGCGCGGGCGACCTTGGAGTCGCGCGGCAGCTCGTGGCCCAGGACCCGGAGGCTGCCGGCGTCCGGGATCGCCTGGGCGGTGAGCAGCCGCATCGTCGTCGACTTGCCGGCGCCGTTGGGCCCGAGCAGCCCGAGGCAGATTCCCACGGGAACCTCGAGGTCGAGGCCATTGACGGCCTTGATCGGGCCGAAGCTCTTGTGGACGTCCGTCAGCTCGATCGCCGCCATCGCCGCCCAAGATTGCAGAGGCCCGCCCCCGGCAGCGCCGTGCCGCGCCGGCGCGCCTCGTGTTGACGCTGCACCGGTCTGCAAGTATCCATCTCTCGCGGTGGCGCAAACGGGGGCCGTCCGGCGTCGCGGGCCGCGAACTGGAGAGAGAGCTTGAACACGATCACCCCCCTTCCCGGCGCCGCCGGGAGCACCGTCCGTCGCCTGCTGTTGCCCGCTGCCCTGGCCCTCGGCATTCTCCTCGCGACCGCTCATGAGGCGGACGCCGCGATCCCCAGCGTCTTCGGCGGCAGCGTGGCGTGCGCCGAGCAGGGCGATGGCTCCCGTCGTTGCGGGTCGGACGCGCCGCGGAGCACGGCAAAGACCTTCGACGGCGTGCCGATCGACGTCAACGTCGCCTTTCCGCCTGCCCCTGCGACGGGGCCCGACGGCAACTATCCGCTGGTCATGGTCTTCCACGGCTACGGCGGCGGCAAGATCGGCTTCGGCAGCCTCCAGGACTGGGTCGACCGTGGCTACGCCGTGTTCTCGATGACCGACCGTGGATTCCGCGAGTCATGCGGGTCGGCGGCGTCCAAGGCGGCCGATCCCTCCGGCTGCGCCGAGGGATATGTGCGCCTGATCGACAATCGCTACGAGGTCCGTGACGCCCAGTACTTCGCGGGGCTGTTGGCGGACGCGGGCCTGATCGGGCCCAAGTCGATCGGCGCGACCGGCGGTTCCTACGGCGGCGGCCTCTCGCTGGCGCTCGCCGCGCTGCGCAACCGGATGGCGATGCCCGACGGCAGCCTCGTCCCCTGGGAGAGTCCCGGCGGGAAGCAGATGGAGATCGCCGCGGCGACCCCGTTCATCACCTGG
>DATFLZ010000121.1:0-16077 GCA_035267205.1 Solirubrobacterales bacterium
GGATCCGGGGCGAGCTCGAGTCGGGCTGAGCCGCCGCCCGGGCCCCGGCGCCGGCGGGCCTCGTCCTCATCGGCGCACCTCACGCAGCAGTCGGGCGTAGCGGCGCGCGACCGACCGCACCGAGAACTCGCTCAGCGCCGCACGGCGCAGCCGGGCGCGGTCCCACACCCGCGACCGCACCGCCTCGATCGCGGCCGCCACCGCGTCGGGGGTCGGGTCGTCGATCGGCTCGCCGACGTCGATCCCGACGCGATCGCGGATCTCGCGCAGGGTCGGCCCGAAGCCCACGACCGGCGCCCCTGCGGCCAGGGCCTCGATCTGAACGAGGCCGAACGACTCGCTCAGGCTGGGCAGGCAGACCAGCTCGGCCCGCTCCATGACTCCGATCACCGCGTCCACATGGCCCGGCGGCTCGACATAGGGCGGGAACTCGACTCTCGATGTGAGCCCGAGGGCCTCAGTTCGTTCCCGCAGGTCGTCTTTGAGCGGTCCGCGGCCCTGCATCACGACCTCGATCTCGCCGAGTTGCGCCGCCGCCTCGAGCACCACGCCCGGGTTCTTGCGCCGGTTGAAGCTGCCGACGAACGCGATACCGCGGCGCTCACGGTCGGTCCGGACCTCTTCGGCGGCGAACGCGGGCTGCAGGGGGTTGGGGATGACCTCGGCGATCTCGGGGTAGCCGAGGCCGAGCTCGTCGCGTCCCAGGGAGCGCGTGTGCTCGGATGGGAAGACGACGGCGTCCACCGAATCCAGCCCGCCTCTGGCCGCCTCGAGGAAGCGACGGCCCCGTTCGGTGTCGTGCTTGGCGCGGATCGCGCGCCACTCGTGAATGATCGCGACGGTCGGCAGGTCCGGGGCGCGCTCGGCCCGGATCCGCGCGAAGCGGGCGCCGTTGAACGCCGCGAGGTTGTTGAGGAGCACGACGTCGGGGTCGACCCGGTCGAGGAGCAGCTCCGTGAAGCGGCGGGGCCTGCCGTCCTTGGGCTGCATCAGGACCGGGAGGGGCGCCCGGCGATCGGCTCGCCAGCGCTTGACCCGCTGCGGGGGCGGGATCAGCACGCCGATCGGGTCGATCCGGTGCCGCCATGGGCGGGTGCGGAACTCGTCCAGAAGCGAGGCGTGGAAGCGGGTGACGCCGCCTCGCAGCCGGCCGCCCCACTCGGGCGGGATCGGCCCCACCGACAACAGCCGCAGCCGGCCGGGGGGAGGGGGGATGCGAAGCCGCGCCACGTCAGCTGCCGTCCGCCGGCTTGCGCAGCACGATCAGCTTGGTCGAGGGCCCCGGACGGACCCGGCGGACCAGGAGGCGTTCGACCGGGTAGAGCAGCGCGCCGACGACGCCTCCCAGCCAGGGCCGCGGCTCCAGCAGCCTCTGCAGGAACGACCACCAGCGTCGCCAGCGCGGCCCGCCCGCGGAGGGGAAGTTCATCAGCGCGAACAGCGGCTCGACCGAGACCCGCTCGAGGCCGGCGCGACGCCAGGTCCGGGCGACCCGCCTGGCCGGCCGGGCGACCTTGATCTCGCGCCGCCTGGGTTTAGAGCCGCGGATCATGTCCTCGGTGAAGATCAGGTGGCCGCCCGGGGCGAGCAGTGCGGCCAGGTTCTCGAACGCAGTCGCGTAGCCCTCGTCGTCGAGGATGTGGAAGAGCAGATCCATCGCCGAGACGAGCGCGAAGCGGGCCGGCTCGAGGCCTGCCTCACGGAGGGCCCCGGCGTCGCTCAGATCCATCCGTGCCACCTCGACCCCGGGGAAGCGGTCCCGGAGGCGCTCGACGGCGACGTCGGTCAGGTCGGCGGCAATGATCGGCTCCGCACCCAGCCGCTGCCATTGATCGAGGTAGAAGCCCGAGCCGGAGCCGATGTCGGCGACCGGCCCCGTCGGCCCGGCCGCCAGCAGGGGCGCGGCAGCCGCGCGGAACCGCGAACCGCGGGCCCGGTAGGCCCAGCGGTTGAAGCCGGGCCCGAGCGCTGTGACGCCGACGCCCTCGAGCCCGTCACTGGCGCGTAGGCGCCGCTCCCAGTAGGTCGGCCCGTCGCCGTCGCCCGCGGTCGCGCCGGGCTCCTGCTCGCTGATCTCGGCCATCGGGGAAGCGTAGATGGCCGATCCGGACGCGGCCGGTCCCGACGCCCCCGAATCATCTTTTCCCCGCGGAGCGCGCAACTCGGGGAGACTCCAGTCCCGCGAGCAACGAAGATTCCAAGGAGATGGCGAAGATGAGCAAGGAATTCGATGTGATCGTGATCGGAGCGGGCCCCGCCGGCGAGGTACTTGCGGGCCGGATCGGCGACCGTGGCGAGCGGTCGGTGGCGATCGTCGAGCGGGAGCTGATCGGCGGCGAATGCTCGTTCTACGCCTGCATGCCCTCGAAGGCCCTGCTGCGCCCCGCTGAGGCGATCGCCGAGGCCCGGCGCGTGCCAGGGGCAGCCGAGGCCGTCACGGGGGATCTGGACGTGGGCGCTGTGCTCGCTCGGCGCGACGAGGTGATCCACGATCTCGACGACTCCGGCCAGCTCCCTTGGCTCGAGGACCGCGGGATCGAGCTGTTCCGGGTGCACGGCCGCCTGGAGGGCGAGCGCCGCGTGCGCATCGGCGACGCCGTCTACGAGGCCAAGGACGCCGTCGTGATCGCCACGGGAACCGGCGCGGTGATGCCGCCGATCCCGGGACTCGACGAGGCGAGCGCCTGGTCGAACCGGGAGATCACGACGGCCAAGGAGGTGCCGGAGAGCCTCGTCGTGCTGGGCGGCGGGGTGGTCGGCGTCGAGATGGCCCAGGCGTGGTCGTCGCTGGGGTCGAGCGTCGCGCTGATCGAGGCCGAGGACGAGCTGCTGCCACGCGAGGAGGCGTTCGCCGGCGCCGCGCTACGTGAGTCGCTCACCGAGCGCGGGGTCGACGTGCACGTGGGCGCCAAGGCCGCCTCGGTCTCCCGCGACGGCGACATGATCGAGGTCGAGCTCGAGGGCGGGCGGAAGCTGAGCGGCGAGCGGCTGCTCGTCGCCGTTGGCCGCAAGCCCCGGACCGAGGATCTCGGCCTGAGCTCAGTCGGTCTGGAGGACGGCGGCTACATCGAGGTGGACGATCAGCTGCGGGTCGAGGGCTCGGACTGGCTCTACGCGATCGGCGACGTAAACGGCCGCTCGCTGCTGACCCACTCGGGCAAGTATCAGGGCCGGCTTGCCGCGGATCACATCGAGGGTCGCGAGGTGCGGGCCGTCAACGACGGCGACGACGCGCCCCGCGTCATCTTCACCGATCCGCAGATCGCCGCGGTCGGGCTGACCGAGGCGCTCGCCAAGGACGCCGGGACCGACCTCGAGGTCGTCGATCTGTCCACGGAGGGCACGGCGGGCGGCAGCTTCTACGGTCACGGCGCCGGCGGCACCACGAGGTTCATCGTCGATGCCGAGCGTGAGGTGCTCGTGGGAGCGACGTTCGTCGGCCCCGAGGTCGCCGACATGCTCCAGGCGGCGACGATCGCCGTCGCGGCCGCGGTCCCGCTGGCAACCCTCGCAAACGCGGTGCCGCCCTTCCCGACCCGAAGCGAGCTCTGGCTCAAGTTCCTGGAGGAGTACGAGAAGGCCCGCCCCGGCGCCAACGTGCACTCGAGGGGGCGCTAGCCGAGGTACACGCCCGGCAGGATTCGAACCTGCGACCTCTTCCTCCGGAGGGAAGCGCTCTATCCAGCTGAGCTACGGGCGCTCGCGGGGGAGCTTAGGTGAGTCGGTCGCCGAGACGTAACGTTACTTCGAATAGTTCGAACCTTCGTTACGCGTCGGGCATCCCGACGGCAGGCACCGCCCGTAGGCTTGGGCGGCGATGGACCTCGATCTCATCTTTCTCGGCACGGGTGGCTCGGTGCCTTCAGCGCGGCGCAACACCGCGTCCGTGCTCGTGCGCCGGGGAGGCGATCGGCTGCTGTTCGACTGCGGTGAGGGAACTCAGCGCCAGATGCAGCGGTCGACGGGGCTGGTCCAGGCGACCGACGTCTTCATCACGCACCTGCACGCCGACCACTACCTCGGTCTGCCCGGGCTGATCAAGACCTGGGAGATGCAGGACCGGACCGAGCCGCTGTTCATCTACGGGCCGCCCGGGCTGCGGGAGGTGTTCGCGAGCATGGCCCGCATCGTGGGCCGGGTCCGCTACGAGGTCGAGCTCGACGAGCTCGAGCCCGGCGCCCGCGTCAACTTCGACGGCTACTCGGTCGAGGCGTTCGAGGTCGAGCACCGCATCGCCGCCTTCGGCTACCTGCTCGCCGAGCAGGAGCGGCCTGGCCGCTTCGACCCGGAGCTCGCGAGGTCCCTGGGCGTCGCGGAGGGCCCCGACTTCGGCCGCCTACAGCGCGGGGAGGAGGTGGGCGGCAGCGATGGCCCGGTCCGCCCGGATCAGGTGATGAGCGAGGCTCGCGCGGGCCGGAGGATCGTGATCACCGGGGACACGCGCGCATGTACCGGCACCCGCGTTGCCGCTGAGGGCGCCGAGGTCCTCGTGCACGACGCGAGCTTTGCCGACTCGGAGGTGGAGCGGGCGGCGGAGACCGGGCACTCGACCGCGCGGCAGGCGGCCGCGCTGGCCGCCGAGGCCGGCGTCAAGCTGCCCGCGCTCGTCCACATCTCCGCTCGCCACTTCGTGCCGGAGATCCTCGCCGAGGCGCGCGAGGAGCATCCCGGCGCGATCGCACCTCGCGACTTCGACCGGATCGAGATCCCGCTCCCCGAGAAGGGTGAGCCGCGGCTGATCAAGGAAGGCGCCCTGGCCGAGGCGGCGAAGGAGTCCGAATGAGCGCGGATCGCCCAGGCGCAGGCGGGGAACCGGAGCCGGCCGGCGATCCTCCCGTCGACGAATCCACCGATTTCCCGGGTGGCGACCCCGACCACGGCCACTCGCGGATCTCCGTCTTCTCGGGCACGCTCGGGGCGACGCTCGAGTGGTACGACTTCACGCTCTACGTCTATCTGGCGCCGGTCATCGCGACCCTGTTCTTCCCGTCCTCGTCGACGGTCGACTCGTTGCTCGCCACCTTCGGAGTGTTCGCCGCCGGCTATCTGATGCGACCCCTCGGTGCGGCCCTGATCGGCAACTACGGGGACAGCCACGGCCGCAAGTCGGCGTTGGTGCTCTCGATCTCGGTGATGGGGGCCGGAATGCTGATCATCAGCGCGCTCCCGACCGAGGCCTCGATCGGGGTGCTCGCGCCGATCCTGCTGGTGGTCGTCCGGCTCGCCCAGGGCTTCTCGCTGGGCGGCGAGTTCGGCGGCGCGATCACGCTGCTCGCCGAGAGCGTCCCCGCCCGGCAGCGTGGCTGGTTCGTCAACTACGCGCAGGTCGCTGCCGGCGTCGGCACGCTGCTCAGCTCGGGGATCGTCTTCATCCTCAACATCGTCTTCACCAACAGCCAGGTCAACGACTACGCCTGGCGGTTCCCGTTCATCTTCGGCGCGATCCTCGGGGTGGTCGCCGTCGTCGCGCTGCTCCGCACGCCGGAGTCGGAAGCATTCGACGAGCAGGCCGGGAAGGACGAGGAGGAGATTCCGGTCAAGGGGCTGTTCCGGACAGAGCGCAAGCCTCTGCTACTCGGCTCGCTGCTCAACGGTTACCAGTCGCTCAGCTACTACGTCGTCGTCACCTTCGTGCCGACGTACCTGGTCAGCTTCCAGGGCGCGCGACCGGAGGAGGGAATTCTCGCCGGGATGATCGCCGCCTTCATCTTCACGATCGGCTCGCCGATGGCCGGGGGGCTCAGCGACCGGCTCGGGCGCCGCACGGTGATGTTCGGCGGGGCCGTGCTGATGGCCGTATTCGCGGTGCCGCTGTTCCTGGTGTTGTCGGAGGCGGTCACGGTTACCGTCGTCCCGGCCCAGGCGATCCTGATGGGCCTCGTGACGCTGTTCTCGGGCGCGACGCTGGTCACCACCACCGAGCTGTTCAGCACCCGTACCCGCTACACGGGTGTCTCGGTCAGCTTCAACATCGGCGCCACCGTGTTCGGCGGCACCGCGCCGCTGATCGCGACTGGGCTGATCAGCCTCCTCGATACCGATCTGGCGCCCGCGTACATGCTCGTCGGCGCGGCCCTGCTCACCCTGCCGCTGCTGCTCAACACGCCGGAGACGGCGCCGGTCAGGACGGGCGAGACGGAGTTAGGCTGAGGGGGCGTTCGGCGAGCGGGCGCGTAAACGGTACGAGGAGGAGTGCAGATGTCCAAGAGCCGCGAGAAGTTCTTCAAGGACGACGATTTCGAGTTTCTGACCGAGCTGGCCCTCGGTGCGACCTACTACCGCGGCGCCGATATC
The DNA here is from genome assembly GCA_035267205.1 of Solirubrobacterales bacterium. Classification (GTDB taxonomy): domain Bacteria; phylum Actinomycetota; class Thermoleophilia; order Solirubrobacterales; family 70-9; genus CAXMST01. Next base: position 6,295 of record DATFLZ010000121.1, read on the forward strand.
GGCGAGTGCCTGTCGACGGTGGCCCGGGTCAAGAACGGCGACGCGGAGAGTTGGTTCGAGGAGTGGAGCGGCACGGCGGACCGCATTGCGGCCGCCGCCCGCGAGTCAGAGCAGGGCGGCCACCGCGTCAGCGCCCGGGACGCCTGGCTCCGGGCCGCCACCTACTACGACACCGCGACCTTCTTCCTCGACTCCACCGACGATCCCGACCGGATGAAGCCGACCTGGGAGCTCCACCGCCACGCCTGGGACGCCTTCGCCCGGCTCAGCGATCCCCGGATCGAGCAGGTGGCGATTCCCTACGAGGGCACGGAGCTTGAGGGTTACGTATTCCGCTCGACGGCCGGCGAGGGACCGCGCCCCCTGGTCATCCTCAACAACGGATCCGACGGCCCGGTCTCGGCGATGTGGCTGCAGGGCGCCGCCGCGGCGCTCGACCGCGGCTACGACGCGATCACTTTCGACGGTCCCGGGGAGGGCGCCGCGCTCTGGCGCCAGGGGCTCTACTTCCGCCCCGACTGGGAGGCGGTCATCACGCCCGTCGTCGACTTCGCGCTGGGGCTGGAGGGAATCGATCCCGAGCGGATCGCTCTCCACGGCGTCAGCCAGGCGGGCTACTGGGTGCCCAGGGCCGTCGCCTTCGAGAAGCGGATCGCGGCCGCCGTGGCCGACCCCGGCGTCTGGGACGTCGGCACGTCGTGGTTGGGGCACATCTCGGGCTCGATGAAAAAGCAGCTCGAGACGGGGGAAAGCGAGAAGTTCAACCGCAACATGAGCTGGGCGACGCGTTTCTCGCGGGCGATCCGGGGCAGCCTCGCCTTTCGCATGCGCCCCTACGGCGAGGAGACGCCCTTCGACGTCTACAGGGCGCTCGGCGACTACACCCTGGACGGCGTCGCCGAGCAGATCGAATGCCCGATCCTGATCACGAACCCCGAGAACGAGCAGTTCTGGCCCGGGCAGTCAGCGCAGCTCTATGAGGCGGTCGCGACCCCGGAGGACCGAAAGGCCCTGGTCGACTTCACGGCCGAGGAGGGCGCCGACTCACACTGTGAGCCGCGAGCCCTCGGCCTGCGCGATCAGCGCGTGTTCGACTGGCTCGACGAGATCCTCGGCTAGCGGTCCCGCGCTCCGAGGATCGCGAGCACCCAGGAGTACTCCGCCAGGCTCACTGAGACGAAGGTGAGCGGGATCGAGAGTGCGAAGACGAGCGGGGTCACGAGCGACCACGAGATGAGCGGGCGCCCCGCGAGCGCGCTCTTCGGCCGCAGCAGGCCGGAGCGGATCGCCTCGTACTCGCTGAGGTAGGCGGCGAGCGAGGCCGCCGAGACGTTCGCGGCGAAGATGATCGCGCCGGCCTGGGTGCCGCCGAACTCGCCGATCAGACCGGTAGAGAAGGGCATCGCCGCGACGAATGAGAGATGCAGGAGGTTGGTCCACAGAAGGCGCGTGTCGTGGCGCTCGACATCGGCGAAGAAACGATGGTGGTTGAGCCAGAAGATGCCGATCACGGCGAAGCCGAGGAAGTAGGCGAGAACGCTCGGGAGGAGGTCCTCGAGCGCTGAGCCGAGCGCCTGCTCGGAGACGTCGGGCACCTCGATCCCGAGCACGAGCAGGGTGATCGCGATCGCGTAGACGCCGTCGCTGAAGGCCTCGAGCCGAGCGACGCCGCGGCGCTCGTCCCGCGTGGTCTCGGGGCCCTGCATCGGGCTCAGCCCGCGCCGGCGGCGAGTCCGGCGACGGCGTCGGCGATCGCGGGGGCCTGATCCTCCTGCAGGAAGTGCTTGGCGGGAACGAGCGCGGGCTGCTCGACGCCCAGAACGTCGCAGGCGATCCGGCAGTAGCGCATCCCGAGCGCGGGGTCGTCCTTGCCCCAGAGGACGACCGCGGGGTACGGGTGATCCTCGAGGCCGTTCCAGAGGAAATCCTGCTTGGCCTGGGTGAGCTCGAACCCCCGCATGATCTTCAGAAAGGCGGCGCCCCCGTCGGCGCGCTTGAGCAGGTCGTAGTAGGCGCCGACCTCCGCCTTCGGCGTGGCCTCGGTGTTGCCGATCCCCTGCATGCGGAAGAGCTGCACCAGCGCCGGCCGGGTCATCGCTCTCAGGTAGATCTCGCCGACCCGGGGGATCGAGAATGGGTGCATCGACCACGGCCGGCGGAAGGTCGCGACGTTCAGGGGAGCGTTGAGGACGGTCATGGAGAGGACGCGGTCGGGGTTGCGCACGGCCCACTCGGCCCCGACCGGCCCGCCGACGTCGTGGACCACGAGGTGGCAGCGCTCGATGCCGAGCGCGTCGATCGCCTCGCCGCTCCAGCGCGCCAGGCCGCTCCAGCTGTAGTCAAACGCCTCGGGGCGGTCGGCGAGCCCGAGGCCCGGGAAGTCGAAGGCGATGCCGCGCAGGCCGCGGGCGGCGAGCTCGTCGTTGACCTTGCGATAGAGGAACGAGCTGGTCGGCACGCCGTGGAGGCAGAGGACCGGGTCGCCCTCGCCGGCCTCGCGGACGAAGCTCTGCACGCCGCCCGCCGCGAAGGCGCGCCCGGCGGCCCGGTGGCTGGCGATCACCTCATCGACTGCGGCGGACATCGGGCCGGACGTTATCCGAGATCCCGCAAGTTGGGCGATCGGCGCCCGGAGACCGCCGTCGGGTTTGGATTGGCGCCACCGCTGCTGCTACCTTGCGCCCTGTTGGTTCCTTTAACCACGGTCCAGAGAGGCCGGGAAGGGGCGCTCATGAGCGAGAGGATCGTCCTCGACCGAGACGACCTGCGCCGGACGCTGGTGCGCATCGCGCACGAGATAATCGAGAAGAACCCCGAGGGCGAGGATCTGGCGATCGTCGGCATCCACACTCGCGGGGCGGTGCTTGCCCGCAGGCTGCACGCTCTCGTCGGCGAGCTCTCGGGCGCCGAGGTCCCGCTCGGTGATGTCGACATCTCCTTCTACCGGGACGATCTCGATCTTCGCGACCCTCACGACTCCCCGGTGGTCAACGCCTCCCACATCGACTTCGACACGGCCGGACGCACCGTGGTGCTCGTCGACGACGTGCTGTTCACCGGCCGCACCGTGCGCGCGGCCGTCGACGTCCTCTTCGACTACGGCCGCCCCGCGCGGGTGCAGCTCGCCGTGCTGGCCGACCGGGGCCATCGTGAACTCCCGATCCGGCCCGACTACGTCGGCAAGAACCTGCCTACGGCCTTCTCGGAGCGGGTCTACGTGGAGCTCGAGGAGGTCGACGGCCGCGACGAGGTCAAGATCGGCAGCTACAGGCCGACCGCCGACGTCGGGAGCGAGGGGCGATGAGGGACCTCCTCGCGATCAGCGACCTGAGCCGCGGCGAGATCGAGCAGATCTGCGAGCGCGCCGCGAGCTTCGCGGCCGTCGGCCAGCGGGAGATCAAGAAGGTCCCGACCCTCCGCGGCCGGACCATCGTCACCCTGTTCTACGAGTCCAGCACCCGCACGAGCGCCTCGTTCGAGCTCGCCGCCAAGCGGCTCTCGGCGGACGTGATCTCGATCAAGGCGCAGGGCTCGTCGGTCGACAAGGGCGAATCGCTGAAGGACACGGTCGCGACCCTGACCGCGTACGACCCCGAGGCGATCGTGATCCGCTCCCCGGAGGCGGGCGCCGCGCAGCTGGTCGCCGGCTGGACTGACGCGTCGGTGGTCAACGCGGGCGACGGCAAGCACGAGCATCCGAGCCAGGCACTGCTCGACACCTACACGCTGCTTGACCGGCTCGGGCCGCTGGACGGCAAGCAGATATGGGTCGTCGGCGACATCGCCCACAGCCGGGTGGCCCGCTCCTGCGTTCGCGCCTTCGGGCTGATGGGCGCCGAGGTGACCGTCGCCGGGCCGCCCACGCTGATCCCCCGCGGGTTCGGCGAGGCGCTCGGGTGCGAGGTCCGCTACGACCTCGACGAGATCGGCTCCGCGGACGTCATCTACGCGCTCCGGATGCAGTTGGAGCGGATGTCGGAGAGCTACGTCCCGAGCCTTCGCGAGTACGCCGCCGCCTACCAGATCGGCCCCCGCCGGCTCGGGTCGAGGCAACTGCTCATGCACCCGGGACCGGTCAACCGCGGCGTCGAGCTTGCGCCGGAAGTGATCGACGGGCCCGCATCGCTGATCACAGCCCAGGTTCGCAACGGGCTGCTCGTGCGCATGGCGATCCTCTACGAGATCCTCGCCGGGACCGACCGCCCGCGGCCGGTGCGGAGCATCGACGGCGGCGGCGACGCGGCGCGCGACTCGGAAGACTCACCGACGATCGGGGAGCCCGCATGAGCGGAGCGATCACCGACCTCGACTGGCGCGGCCACCCCGGCTCGCTGGTGATCTCGGGCGCCCGGGCATTCGACAGTCGCGCGGGCCTCGACGAGCGGCGCGACATCGTGATCCGCGAGGGCCGGATCGCCGAGCTGGCGCCCGTCGGCGAGGGCAAGGCCCCCGAGGGGGCCGAGCGGATCGACGCCGAGGGGCTGCTCGCCACGCCGGCCTTCTTCGACCCGCACGTGCACCTCCGCCACATCGGCCAGTCGCACAAGGAAGACGTCGAGACCGGGACCCGTTCCGCGGCTGCCGGCGGGTACTGCGGCGTGATCGCAATGGCGAACACCGCGCCGCCGACCGACGAACCCGAGGTCATTGCGGCGATGCGGGAGCAGGCGGCCGACCAGGCGGCCGTTCCGACCGGCTTCGTGGCCACGGTCACCGTCGGCATGCGGGGCGAGGAGCTGACCGAGATGGCGGCGCTCCGCGAGGCCGGGGCCGTCGGCTTCTCCGATGACGGGCTGCCCCTCCGCTCCGCCCAGGTCTTCCGGCGCGCCCTCCAGTACCAGCACCTGGTCGGCGGCAACATCCTGCTCCACGAGGAGGACCCGAACCTCAGCGCGGGTGGCGTGATGGGGGAGGGGGAGGTCTCGGCGGAGCTGGGCATGGCCGGTGTGCCCGACGTCTCCGAGTCGACGATGATCTCCCGGGACGCGGCCCTCTGCCTGTACGAGGGCGCCCGCGCCCACGTCCAGCACCTCTCGGGCCGCCGCTCGGTGGAGGCGATCGAGTTCGCCAAGCAGCAGGGCTCGCCGATCACGGCGGAGGTCACCCCGCATCACCTCGTCCTCACCGACGAGGCCGTTCGCAGTCTCGACGCCCGCTTCAAGATGAATCCGCCGCTGCGTACTGAGGATGATCGACAGGCCCTGATCGACGCCCTGCGGAGCGGGACGATCGACTGCATCGGCACCGACCACGCCCCGCATGCGTCGCACGAGAAGGAGATCCCCTTCGAGCAGGCGATGATGGGCGTCACCGGCCTCGAGACCGCCTTCAGCGTCATCTACACCGACCTGATCGAGCCCGGCGTGCTCGGGCTGGACACGATCCTCGAGGGCCTCACCTCGGGCGCCGCCCTGTTCGACCTCGAGGTCCCGTCGCTGCAGCCTGACGCGGAGGCCAACGTGACCCTGATCGACCTCGAGGCGGAATGGGAGGCGGGCGCCGAGGGCTGGGAGAGCCGCTCGGCAAACTCCTGCTTCGCTGGCCGGCGGCTGCGCTCCCGTCCCGTGACGACGATCGTCGCGGGCTCGGTCGCCTACCGTCAGCGCGCCTACCGCATGGGGGCGGTCGCATGAGCTCGCCGAAGCTCGATCCCGGCCGCGCCGCACTCGTCGTCGTCGACGTGCAGGAGGGGTTCCGCGAGGCCGTTGCCGGGTTCGACGGGGTCGTCTCCGCGACCGCGACCATGGTGCGCGGTTCGACCGTCCTCGGCGTCCCGGTCATCGTCACCGAGCAGTATCCGAAGGGCCTCGGGGCGACCGTGCCCGAGGTCGCCGAGCATCTGCCCAGCGATGCGGAGCCGATCTCGAAGACGGTGTTCTCCGCCGCCTCGGCCGACGGCTTCGACCTCGGCGGGCGGGATCAGGCCGTCGTCTGCGGCATCGAGGCCCACGTCTGCGTGAATCAGACGGTGCTGGAGCTCCTGGAGGCGGGGACCGAGGTACACGTCGTGACCGACGGAGTCGGCTCGCGCTCGGAGGCGAACCGGGATCTGGGCCTCGGCAAGGCCGAGCGCGCCGGCGCCTGGCTGACGAGCGTCGAGACCGCGCTATTCGAGCTGCTCGGCGAGGCCGGGGGCGACGATTTCAAGGCCGTTCAGAGGCTCGTGCTGGAGCACGCACCGTGACCCCCGGCTACGTGTTGCTGGAGGACGGCGCTCGCCTCGAGGGTGAGCTCTGCGGCGCGATCGACGATCCCGAGGGCGTCCGCGGGGAGGTCGTGTTCAACACCGGGATGACCGGCTATCAGGAGTCGGTCACCGATCCCTCCTACGCCGGCCAGATAATCACCTTCACCTACCCCCTGACCGGCAACTACGGGGTGAGCCAGGCGGCGATGGAATCGGACGCCGCCCACGCTCGCGGGGTGATCATGCGCGACGCGCACAACGGCGAGGACTGCGCCACCGCCGAGGGTGGCTGGCTCGACTGGCTCGAGCTCTGCGGCGTGCCTGCGATCAGCGGGGTCGATACGCGCGCGCTCGTCCGCCACATACGGGATCGGGGCGCGATGCGGGGCGGGATCTTCTCTGCCGACCTGCCCGAGTCGCAGGCTCGCGAGCTGCTGGACGCGGAGCCGCGTATGGCCGGCTCGGACTTCGCCAAGCAGGTCAGCCCCGCCGAGCCGATCGAGATCGACGGCTCGGGCCCGCACATCGTCGCGATCGACACCGGGATCAAGCTCTCGATCGTGCGTCAGTTCCGCGAGCGCGACGCGAGGCTCACGATGCTCCCGTGCGCGAGCAGTGCCGAGGACGTGCTCGCCCGCGACCCCGACCTGATCTTCTTGGCGAACGGCCCCGGGGACCCGGCCGCCGCAGACTACGTCGCCGAGACCGTGCGCGAGCTGATCGGCAAGCGACCGATCTTCGGGATCTGCATGGGCCATCAGATGCTCTGCCGGGCGGTCGGCCTCGAGACCTTCAAGCTCCCATTCGGGCACCGCGGCGCCAACCACCCGGTCAAGGATCTGGCCACGGGCAAGATCGACATCACCTCCCAGAACCATGGCTTCGCGGTGCAGGGCCCCGGGGGGATCGAGCGGATCGAAGGCGACGAGCCGGTGCGCTGGGAGACCGACTTCGGCGCTGCGGAGCTCTCTCACCTCAACCTCTACGACCGCACGGTCGAGGGGCTGCGCCTGCTCGACGTGCCCGGCGGCACCGTGCAGTACCACCCGGAGGCCGGGCCAGGGCCGCACGATGCCCGCGCGCTGTTCGACCACTTCATGGAGCTGGCGGCCTAGGGCCCACCATGCCGCGCCGCGACGACATCAGCCGGATCATGTTGATCGGCTCGGGGCCGATCGTGATCGGCCAGGCGGCCGAGTTCGACTACTCGGGAACGCAGGCCTGCAAGGTGCTCCGCGACGAGGGCTACGAGGTTGTGCTGGTCAACTCGAATCCGGCGACGATCATGACCGACCCGGAGTTCGCCGACGCGACCTACGTCGAGCCGCTCCGACCCGACGTGGTCGCCCGGATCATCGAGAAGGAGCGGCCCGATGCGCTGTTGCCGACGCTCGGCGGCCAGACCGCGCTCAACCTGGCCAAGTCCCTGCACGACGACGGCACGCTGGAGAAGTTCGGGGTCGAGCTGATCGGTGCCAACTACGACGCGATTCACCGTGCCGAGGACCGGGACGCGTTCCGGCGGACCATGGAGGAGGCGGGGCTGCGGGTGCCGCTCAACCAGATCGTCGAGTCCGTCGAGCAGGCCGAGGAGTTCCTCGACGCCGGCGAGCTGAGCCTGCCCGCGATCGTGCGCCCGGCGTTCACGATGGGCGGTCAGGGCGGCGGCGTGGCCCACACCAGGGAGGAGCTGCGGAGCGTCGTCGGGGCCGGCGTCGCTGCGAGCCCGATCGGCCAGGTGCTCGTCGACGAGTCGGTGATCGGCTGGGGCGAGTTCGAGCTCGAGTTGATGCGGGACTCCAACGACAACGTGGTCGTCGTCTGCGCGATCGAGAACATCGATCCGATGGGCGTCCATACGGGCGACTCGGTGACGGTCGCACCCGCGCAGACGCTCACCGACCCGCTCTACCAGGAGCTCCGCAACCAGGGACTGGCCGTGATCCGGGCGGTCGGGGTCGAGACGGGCGGCTCCAATGTCCAGTTCGGGGTCCACCCCGAAACCGGCGAGATCGTCGTGATCGAGATGAACCCGCGGGTCTCCCGCTCCTCCGCGCTCGCGTCGAAGGCGACCGGCTTTCCGATCGCGAAGATTGCCGCGCGCCTCGCGGTCGGCTACACGCTCGAGGAGATCCCAAACGACATCACGATGGCGACCCCCGCCGCCTTCGAGCCGACGATCGACTACGTCGTCACCAAGATCCCGCGCTTCGCCTTCGAGAAGTTTCCGGGCAGCGAAGGCAACCTCACGACCCACATGAAGTCGGTCGGCGAGGCGATGGCGATCGGCCGGACCTTCCGCGAGTCGTTTGCGAAGGCGATGCGCTCACGCGAGCTCGACTCGCCCGCCGAGGTTCCGGAGGAGACCGCGGAGCTGCTCGAGCGGCTCGAGACGCCCTCCCCGGACCGGTTCGATCTGATCGCCGCCGCTTTCGTGCGCGGGGTCGGCGTGGAGGAGCTCAATCGCCGCACGATGATCGACCCCTGGTACCTGAAGGAGCTCGAGGCGCTCGCCACCGAGGGCGACGGCACCGACGGCCTGGTCCGGACCTACAAGTCGGTCGACACGTGCGCCGCCGAGTTCGAGGCACGGACGCCGTACTACTACTCCGCCGCCGAGCGGGCGCCCGCCGCCGATCCGAGCTCCGGCTCGCCGAGCGGCTCGGGCCTCCAGCACAGCGAGGTTCGCCGCGGCGAGCGGGAGAGCGTCGTGATCCTCGGCTCCGGCCCGAACCGGATCGGCCAGGGCATCGAGTTCGACTACTGCTGCGTGCACGCGGCGATGACGGTCCGCGAGTCGGGCCGGGACGCGGTGATGGTCAACTGCAACCCCGAGACCGTCTCCACCGACTACGACACCTCCGACCGCCTCTATTTCGAGCCGCTCACGGCGGAGGACGTGCTCGCCGTGATCGAGCAGGAGGACCCCGAGGGCGTGATCGTCCAGTTCGGCGGCCAGACGCCCCTGCGGCTGGCCGAGGAGCTCGAGCAGGCGGGGGTCAAGCTCCTGGGCACGCCGGTCGACGCAATCGACCTCGCGGAGGACCGGGGTCGCTTCGGGGCGCTGCTGCAGAAGCTCGGGATCGCCCACCCTCCCTACGGGACCGCGCTCAGCGCCGAGGAGGCCCAGGTGATCGCGGAGCGGGTCGGCTTCCCGCTCCTGGTCAGGCCCTCCTACGTGCTCGGGGGCCGGGCGATGGAGATCTGCTATTCGACCGATGGGCTGGCCGCCTATCTCGACAAGAACGTCAAGGCAAGCCCGGAGCACCCGCTGCTGCTCGACCGGTTTCTCGAGGAGGCGATCGAGGTGGATGTCGACGCACTCTGCGACGGCACCGAGTTCGCCCTCGCCGGGGTCATGCAGCACGTTGAGGAGGCCGGCGTGCACTCCGGCGATTCCGCCTGTGTGCTGCCGCCGATGAGCCTCGGCGCGGAGATGCTCGAGCGGATCGATCAGACCTCGCGAGAGATCGCGCTGGAGCTCGGGGTGATCGGCCTGATCAACATCCAATACGCCGTCGCCGGCGGCGAGCTGTATGTGATCGAGGCCAACCCGCGCGCGTCTCGTACCGTCCCGTTCGTCTCCAAGGCGATCG
>DATFLZ010000122.1:0-4945 GCA_035267205.1 Solirubrobacterales bacterium
CGACCACCCTATGGGCCTGCTCGGGGGAGCGCGCCAGGCCGAGCCGGTCGCACAGCAGCGGCACCAGCACGCCGACGACGTCGGCGATCATGTCCTCGTAGCGGATGAAGCCCTCCTCGGCGCCGATCCAGGAGGAGATCAGGTCAGCCTCGCTCTGCCAGTCGGGGATCAGCCGCAGCAGCCCCTCGTGGAGGCTCGCGTACTTGAGGAACTCGCGGGTGCCCTCCCCGGCGCCGAGGCCCTCGGGGTGGCTGAGCTTGAGACTCCAGTAGGCGGAGACGAAGGCGTCGCGGAAGTCGCGGATGACGATGAACCGCATCCAGCGCTCGGGCAGATCGAGCGCCTCGAACTCCGGCCGGCTCATGTAGACGGTCGGGTAGACCTTGCCCACGGTCAGCTCCTGCTCGTGCAGGAAGCGATGCTCCCAGTCGGGGTTGACGACGATCGGCCGCACGAGGCGGCGCAGGATCGCCAGGATCCACTGCGAGCCCGCCTTGTGGTGGGTGATGTGGAACACCGCGGGATGGTCGGCGAGCCGTGGAGCGTGCTTGGCCTGGGCACGCTGGGCGCGGGCGATGCGGAGCCGGTCGAGCATCCGGGGCAAGCTAGACCATCGCGGGGATCGGCCTCGACCTGTGTACTACCCTCGCCCACCGATGTTCGCCCAGGCTCCCCCCAGACTGCACCCGGTCCGATGCTGATCTGGGTCGCCTCCTACCCGCGGTCGGGGAACCGACTGATCCGAATCGCGCTCAGCACCGGCTGGCGGATCGACGGGCCGTCCGTATTCGACGCCGCTGAGCAGGCCCGCGCCAAGGGCAAGCGGCGGCTGCCGGACCCGGCGCGGGACCCCCAGATCAAGGCCTTCCGCAAGGCCGGCGGCAACAACTTCCTCAAGACGCACCTGATCGCCCATGCCGACACGCCCGACCCCGCCTTGTTCATGGTCCGCGACGGGCGCGACTCGGTGCTTTCCTACGCGCACTTCATGGCCGGCCGCCCGGCGCTGGCGCAGGGCCGCACCTTCGAGCAGCTCCTGCGGGAGCTGATCGAGCGCTCCGGCGGCCAGTTCGGGAGCTGGTCGGAGTGCTGGCGCCTGTGGTCGGAGCGCGAGGCGCCGACCGCGATCGTTCGCTTCGAGGAGCTCCGGGAGGATCCCCAGGGCGTGGCCCGCGCCAAGGTCGCCGAGCTGGGGGTCGAGCTGGGCCCGCCCCAGGGCGAGATGTGGTCGTTCGAGCGGATGCGGAGCGAGGATCCCAGCGTGGTCCGCCGCGGCCAGGTCGGGGACTGGCGTCGTGAGATGCCGCCGGAGGCGATCGAGCGCTTCGCCGAGCTCCACGGGGAGACCCTCGTCGAGCTCGGCTACGAGCAGAGCCCTGACCCGGCCGACTGGGAGCTCGAGCCGGCCACGCCGGCCGACTGAGCGGCCCGATGGCGCTCGACGAACAGCTGATCGGCGCCCTGCACGTGAGCAGCGGCGCGCGCGGGGACCGGCCGGAGGCGGCCCACCGCGCCTTCCAGACCTCGACCCTGACGGCGATGCTGGACGGCGCCTACGAGGGCGAGATCACCTTCGCCGAGCTCAGCGGTCGCGGCGATCTCGGGATCGGCACCCTCAACGGCTGCGACGGGGAGATGATCGCGCTCGACGGTGTCTTCCTCCGCGCGGACGCCGACGGTGCCGTCACCGAGGTGCCGCCGCAGGCGCGGACGCCGTTCGCGGTGCTCACCCGGTTCGAGCCCCGGCACCGCCTCACGCTCGATCCCGCCGGGGCGGACGGGGGCGACTTCGACTCGATCACCGCCGCGATCGATCGCCGCGTCGGCGCGCCCGACATCGTCCACGCGGTGCGGGTGGACGGCGCGTTCGACCTCGTCCACTGCCGCTCGGTGGCCAAGCAGGAGCCGCCCTACCGGCCGCTCGCCGAGGTGCTCGCCGGCCAGAACGAGTTCAGCTTCGAGCGCGTGGAGGGGACGATGGCCGGCTTCCGCTTCCCCAACCTCGGCCTGGGCGTGGGGGTTCCCGGCTATCACCTCCACTTCGTCACCGCCGAGCGCGACCGCGGCGGGCACGTGCTCGGCTGCCGGTGGGGAGGAGGGGGACGCTCGCTCGAGTGCGCGGTCGACGACCTCGCGGACCTGCACGTCGAGACGCCGCCGGGGGTCGAGATCGCAGGCCGGCGGCTGGAGCAGGGCGACATCGACGCCCTCGAGCGCGACGGGGACGCGCGCGCGGACTGAGTCCGCGGCCCGCGGCGCTCAGCCGCCCCGGTCGACCACCTCGCGCAGGTAGCTCTCCCGGACCTCGCCGGGCTGGCGCAGCATCCACTGGACCTGTGGCTTCTTGGCCTCGGGGTCCGCGTGGAGCACCTGCTCGATGTAGCTCAGCCGCACCGGCTCCGGTTGCCCGAGCATCCAGATCACCTGCGGCGACGGCTCCTCCTCGCGCTCCCGCAGGATTTCCTCCAGATAGCTCTCGCGGACCTCATCGGGCTGGCGCAGCATCCACTGCTGCTGGGCCTGCTCCTCGCTGGTTTCGGCATCCCGGTCCATGACCTCGGCCACGTAGGCGCTGCGCACCCGGCGCGGCCGACCGAGCATCCAGCTGGTCGTACGCCCCCCGACGGCGCCCCGCGCGGCGCGGGCGATCACGTCGGGCGCGAGCAGGATCCCGCGTTGCAGCTCGTCGGCCATGGCGGAAGCCTCTCACCCCCGGGGGACGGCCGGCCGCTCAGCCGACCTTCCGGCGCCCGGCGCGGAGGCGCAGCTTGTTCGCCTTCTTGGTCAGACGCGGCCCGTAGAGCTGGTTCGGGCGATCGCTGAAGCCAAAGCTGGTTACCGAGGCGAGCCGGTTCTCGGCGATCGCCCAGCCGCCGCCGCTCGCGCCTCCGAGCATGTCGCAGCCGATTCCGACCGGGCGCGGCCCCGGCTTGCGGTAGAGGGGGTCGCCGCCTCCGTAGGTCGAGATGCACTCCCACATGACCTCGGTGTCGAACTTGTTGAAGGGGTAGCCGACGGCGCGGTAGGTCTGGCGGCGTGAGGGGACGTTGAAGGCGAACCCGAGCGAGCCCACCGTGCGCTCGACCGTCCGGCCCTTCGAGCGGCGCATCGTGATCGCCGCGTAGTCGAAGTTCGGATTGCCCCTCTTCGCCCAGGCGCGCTTGAGGAAGATCGCGTCCCAGGTCCAGCGCCCGAACGGGCGGGAGCCCCGGTCATAGGAGGGGATGAACACGAGCTTTTTCGTCCAGCCGCCGCGGCCGGGCTCCTTGACGCAGTGGCCGGCCGTGAACAGGACGCTGCGGTTCTTGGCGTGCACGACCGATGCCGAACAGGTGTAGCTGCCGAGGCCGGGGATCTTCCCGAAGACCTTGCCGTTGGTGGAGTTCGGGTAGGCGGTTTGGTCGGCGACCTTCCGGCTGGTGAAGTTGCGAAAGCCGGAGGCCGTCGCTCCCGGTCTCGCAGCGGCGCTGAGCGCCGCGGTCCCGGCGGCGGGCGGGCGCCCGTCGATGTAGCGCGGCGGCCCGTCCGGCGCCGGTGCGGCCTGTGCTGCGGCGGCGCCCGCGCTCGGCAGGCGCAGCACGTCACGCGGCTCGGCGCGCTCGATCTGTGCGGCGGTGACCCGCTGCGGCCCGTCGCCGCGGTCGCGCTCGTGCGTGACGATCTTCGCCGTCGCGGACGCCGGGAGCAGCAGGGCGAGTGCGACTCCGGCGGCGATCAGGGCGGAGCGCACCACGCTCCCACCGACTTCGATCCCGCGCCCGCTCATCACCCGGTCAGCATACGGACCGGGAGCGACCGGCCGGCTCAGCCGGGCGGGGTCCGCGGCTGGACCCGCGGGAGCGCTGCCAGCGTCGCATCCGCGCTGACGGCGGCGATCTCGTCGGGAAGCTCGGCGAGGCGGACGTTGCCGATCGTCTCGAGCTCGTCGTCGAGGGGGACGAAGAAGTCGTCGTAGTGGGTCGGGACGATCAGCCCGGGGTCGAGGCGGGGAAGGATGCGCTCCCAGTAGCGCTCGGTGAAGTTGCGGCCGGCGATGCCCGCCAGGAACACGTCGATCGATCCCGGCTCGAGCCGCAGCGCCTCGTCGTCGAGCTCGGCGCTGCCCTGGTGATAGAGGGTGACGCCGGCGACGCGGATCCGGATCCCCCACACCTGGCCGCAGCGATAGGCGCCCGGGGTGAGCCCGTCGAGGTGGTCGCAGGTCAGCTCCCCGTCGAAGGGCACGGCGAGCCCGAGCAGCAGCCTCGAGTGCTTCGAGGGCGTGAAGGAGACCTCGAACGGCCCGAGCTCGTAGGTCTCGTAGGGCTCGACCACGACGCACCGGTCGGCCAGCCCGTGCAGCGCCATCAGCCGCTGCAGCGACTCCGAGCCGAAGGCGCTGCAGCGCGTTCGCCGCGCGATCTCGGGCGCGTCCACGGCGTGATCGAAGTGGGTGTGCCCTACGAGCACGCCCGCGGTCGTCCGCTGCTCTCCGGCCGGGGGCAGGTAGCGATCGAGCAGCGCTCGGTCGGGAAGCGCCTGGCGGCGGCGGATCAGGGAGGAGAGCGGCACGCGCGAGATGTAGGGGTCGATGTAGAGGTCCTGACCCTCGTAGGAGAGCCGGTAGCCGGAGACCCCAAGCCACTCGATCCCGAGCCCGTCCGGGAGCCGGTCGGCGAGCACCGGCGCCCGCGCCTCCAGCTCGGCGGCCGCCTGCTCGGAGGCCCTTTCGGTCTCGCCGCGGCTCGGGATGTTGCGGAGGGCCTCGGCGATGTGGCGGAGGGGGGAGGGGATCGGCCGAGACTAATCGACCCCCGGCTCCGCCGTTCACGCACCCGTAATCTCCACCCTGGATAGTCACGGCATGATCATTCGCCGCCTTCCGAAGGCCCCCACCCTGCTCCTGACCATCGCCGCCCTCGCCCTGATCGCCGCCGGGTGCGGCTCCGACGCGGACGACACGACC
>DATFLZ010000123.1:0-2727 GCA_035267205.1 Solirubrobacterales bacterium
TGGGTCCGTTACCGCTGGCTGCCGCGGCCCGAGGCAGGAACCGATCGTCCCGAGGCCGCCAGGGAGGGGAGCCCCGCTGGGCCCGGCGACCGCGACCGTCACTATCTGGGCACCGAGCTCGCCGCGCGCCTGGATCGCGGCCCCGTGGTCTTCGACCTCGAGCTCGAGATTGCCGGCCCCGGTGACGACCCCCACGACCCGACGTCGGTCTGGGGGCCGCGGGCGAGGCGGACCGGCGCAGGGTCGCTACGTCTGACCGCGACCACCGAAGAGCACGACGGGATCATCTTCGACCCGATGCGGCTCACCGATGGGATCGAGGCATCCGAGGACCCGATCCTCCACTTCCGCCCCCGCGCCTACGCCGTCTCCTACGACCGCAGGACCGGCACCGGGCACCAGCGCCCGCCGTGGGCCAGTTAGCGCGGCAGCAGCGCGGCGACGAACGTCTCGCCGAGGAGCACGCCGGCGGTCTGGGAGTCCAGGGCGCCGACGTCGATCTGGTCCATGGCCGCCATTGCCGAGGACTGCATCAGCGACTGGACCCAGCCCAGGGGCGCGTCGGACCGGATCTGGCCGTCCTCCTGGGCGGCGACCAGGAACAGGCGCACGGGGTCATCGGGGATCTCCTTGCTCTCCGCCAGTGCCTCGGCCCCGAGCTCGAGGTGGGCGTGCAGGAAGCGGAAGCGCTCCCCGATCTCGATCATCACCGGGCCGAGGGCCCGGAGCGTGTCGGCGACCGAGCCACCGCCCTCGATCACCTTCGCGGTCGCGATCTGGGCGTCGGTGATCACCCGCTGAAAGAGCGCGACGATCAGCTCGTCGCGGTTCTCGAAGTGGCGGTAGACGGTCGTGCGCCCGACGCCGGCGGCATCGGCGATGTCGGCGATCGAGGCGTTCGTATCCGCCGCGAGCGCCGTCAGCGCAGCCTCGATCACCGCCTCGCGGTTGCGTCGCGCGTCCGCGCGAGGCGCGTCCTCCGCGTCCGGGTCAGGCTGCTGCTTGTCGGTTGGGAGTGCCATGGGAAGGGTTGCTCAGGATGCAGGAACGCAGCATCCCGGACACCCGGGACGATGCCCGTGTAACTGGGATGCTACTGTTCCGTTTCTAGGTGTCCGGTGCCCAATCCCCCTGGTGCCGGACACCTTTTTTAACTCACTTTCCGGCGGCATGCGCCAGTTCGATGAAGTAGTCGAGCGCCTCGGGGTTGGCGAGCGACTCCCGGCTTACCGCCCGCTCGGGACTTTCCCCCATCAGAATCCGCTTTACGGGGATCTCGAGCACCTTGCCGGAGAGCGTACGCGGCACCGCAGCGATCGCCTCGACGCGGTTGGGAACGTGCCGGGGAGAGCAGTCCTCCCGAACTCGCCCGGCGATCCTGCCCACCAGCTCGTCATCGAGCGTCGCCCCCTCGCGCAGCACCACGAACAGCGGCATCTCGTTCTCGGAGCCCTCGCGCGGCAGGTCGACGACGAGGGCATCGGTGATCTCGTCGACGGCGAGCACCGCCCGGTAGATCTCGCTCGTCCCCATCCGCACCCCGCCGCGGTTGATGGTCGAGTCGCTGCGGCCGTAGATGATCGCTCCGCCGCGCTCGGTGATCTCGATCCAGTCGCCGTGTCGCCAGACGCCGGGGTAGTGGTCGAAGTAGGCCTCGCGCAGCTTGCTGCCGTCCGGATCGCCCCAGAAGAACACCGGCATCGACGGCATCGGCTCGGTCAGGACCAGCTCGCCGACCTCACCGACGTGGGGTTTGCCCTCCTCGTCCCAGCTCTCCAGCGCCGCCCCCAGTGCCCGCGCCTGAAGCTCGCCCTCGTAGACGGGGAGCGTGGGGACGCCGCCCACGAACGCGGTGCAGACATCGGTGCCGCCGCTGGTCGAGAACAGCCAGGTGTCGGAGCCGAGCTGCTCGTAGACCCAGGCGAAGCCCTCGGGGGTAAGCGGGGAGCCGGTCGAGCCGACCGCAGCCAGGGCGGAGAGATCGCGCCCATCCCCGCCCGGCTCGATCCCCTCCTTCATGCACGAGGCGATGAACGAGGCGCTGGTCCCGAAGGTGGTGATGCCGGCCTCGTCTGCGGACGCGAGATCCCAGAGCCGGTCGAGGCTCGGATAGCCCGGGTTGCCGTCGAAGAGCACGATCTCGGCATCGGTGAGCAGGACGCCGACCAGGAAGTTCCACATCATCCAGCCGGTCGTCGTGAACCAGAAGACGCGGTCGGTGGCCTGCGCGTCGACGTGCAGGTGCATCTTCTTCAGATGCTCGAGCAGGATCCCACCTTGGGAATGGACGATCGCCTTGGGCAGGCCCGTGGTTCCCGACGAGTAGAGGATCCAGAGCGGGTGGTCGAACGGAAGCGGCTCGAACTCCAGCTCGGCGTCCTCCGGCCCGAGGAACCCGGGCTCCCAGCCGGTGCCCTCGAGGTAGCCGAGCCGGATTGTGTGCTCCAGCGACGGGATGCCCGCGGCGATCTCCGAGACGATCTGTGAGCGGTCGAAGTCGCGGCCGCCGTAGCGGTAGCCGTCGATCGCCAGCAGCACCTTCGGCTCGATCTGGGCGAAGCGGTCGATCACGCTGCGAGCCCCGAACTCGGGCGCGGCCGAAGACCAGATCGCGCCCAGCGATGCGCAGGCCAAAAAGGCGGCGATCGTCTCGGGGATGTTCGGCAGGTAGCCGGCGACGCGGTCACCGCGCCCGATGCCGAGCTCGACCAGCCCCGCCCGGATCCG
>DATFLZ010000124.1:0-5248 GCA_035267205.1 Solirubrobacterales bacterium
ACGGCCGCAAGCTGTCGTGGGCCGACCTGATGGAGCTGACCGGAAACGTGGAGCTCGAGCAGATGGGCTTTGCGACCTTCGGCTTCGCCGGTGGGCGCGAGGACGTCTGCCAGCCCGACGAGGATGTCTACTGGGGCGCGGAGACCGAGTGGCTCGGCGACGCCCGCTACCGGGGCGACCGCGAGCTCGACGAGCCGTTCGGGGCCGTGCAGATGGGTCTGATCTACGTCAACCCCGAGGGCCCGAACGCGGACCCGGACCCGATCAAGGCGGCACACGACATCCGCGAGACGTTCGCCCGGATGGCGATGAACGACGAGGAGACAGTCGCGCTGATCGCCGGCGGCCACAGCTTCGGCAAGACGCACGGCGCGGCCGATGCGGACGAGTACGTCGGCCCCGAGCCGGAGGCCGCTCCCCTCGAGGAGCAGGGGCTCGGCTGGAAGAGCTCCTTCAACGACGGCAAGAACGGGAGCGCGATCACCAGTGGCCTGGAGGGGATATGGACGAACACGCCGGTCGAATGGGACAACTCGTTCTTCGAGATTCTCTTCGGCTACGAGTGGGAGCTCGAGAAGAGCCCGGCCGGCGCGTACCAGTACGTGCCCAAGGACGGCGGCGGCGAGGGGACCGTCCCGGAGGCGTTCGGTGACGGGAAGACCCACCCGACGATGCTGACCACGGACCTCTCGCTCCGGATGGACCCCGAGTACGAGAAGATCTCGCGGCGCTTCCTCGAGAACCCCGCGGAGTTCCAGGACGCGTTCGCGCGGGCCTGGTTCAAGCTCACCCACCGCGACATGGGCCCGATCGATCGCTACCTCGGCCCGGAGGTCCCAGACGAGGAGCTGATCTGGCAGGACCCGGTGCCGAAGGTGGATCACGAGCTGATCGGCGATGCCGAGATCAGCGAGCTCAAGGAAAAGATCCTCGGCTCGGGCCTCTCGGTGCCCGAGCTCGTCTCGACAGCGTGGGCGGCGGCCTCGTCGTTCCGTGGCAGCGATAAGCGCGGCGGGGCGAACGGCGCCCGGATCCGGCTCGAGCCACAGCGGAGCTGGGAGGTGAACGAGCCCGAGCAGCTCCGGAAGGTGCTCGGCGCCCTCGAGGGAATCCAGGGCGAGTTCAACGGCTCCCGGAGCGACGGCAAGCGGGTCTCGCTCGCCGACCTGATCGTGCTCGGTGGCTGCGCCGCGGTCGAGAGCGCGGCCAGGGATGCCGGCCACGGCCTCACGGTGCCGTTCGCGCCGGGACGGACCGACGCCACCGAGGCGCAGACCGACGCCGATTCGTTCGACCCGCTGGAGCCGACCGCGGACGGGTTCCGCAACTACCTCAGCGGCGATCAGCGACTCGACGCCGAGTACCTGCTCGTCGACCGCGCCAACCTGCTGACGCTCACCGCGCCGGAGATGACGGTGCTGGTGGGCGGCCTCCGGGTCCTCGGCGCCAACCACGGCGGCTCCCAGGAGGGCGTGCTCACCGACAGCCCGGGCAAGCTGACGAACGACTACTTCGTCAACCTGCTCGACCTCGGCACGACCTGGAAGCCCGCGTCCGGGAACGGGGCCTACGAGGCCACCAACGGCAGCGGAGAGGTCAAGTGGACCGGCAGCCGGGTCGACCTCCTGTTCGGCTCGAACTCCGAGCTCCGGGCGGTCGCCGAGGTCTACGCCTCCAGCGACGCGGAGCAGAAGTTCGTGGCCGACTTCGCCGCGGCCTGGGACAAGGTGATGAACCTCGACCGCTTCGACCTGGCTCAGCGCTGATTCGACCCCCGGGCCGGCCGCCGTGGCCGGCCCGGCGTCGCTGTCGGCGACTAGCTCGAGAGCAGGGCGCCGACCAGGCCGGGCAACTCGCGGGCCATGCGGCTCCGCGGCACGACACGGTCGAAACCGGCCTCCTCCGCCTCGGCCCTGACCTCCGGCTCCGTGTGGCGATAGAAACCCAGCGTCGGCGGGCCGGCGGCTCCTACCTTCTCCGCGTCCACCGCGTCGAGGTCGGCCACGATCACATCCACGTCAGCGCTCGGCTCGAGGCCGCCGCTGAGCACGTCGTGCCCGGCGCTCGTCAGGGTTTCGCTGACCTTGCTGGCCAGCATCAGGTCGCTCACGAGCGCCTGGACGACCGCCACGGCTAGGCCCGTAGACCCATCAGAGGCTGCGCCGGCTGCGAAACTCCCGCCGGACACTCTCGGGGCGCCCCCACATCTGCACCACCTCGGCTCGGCCCTCGTGGATCTCGCGGACGACGAGCTCCCCGGCGATTCCCTGGCGATCGAGCATCTCGAGGACCCAGCTCACGGTCTCGGCGGCGGCGCCGTGGCCGAAGCCGTTGGCGACGTTGATCCGGAAGTGCCAGTCGGCGTGCGAGTAGGGCTGCGCATTGATCTGCGTCATCGGGATCGACGCGTCGATGTAGCGGTCCTCATCCTCCAGCCGCAGGTCGAGCGCAATGTCGGTCCAGTCGGCCGGCAGCGAGTCCACGATCTCATTGAAGGCTGCAGCGAGCGCCATCGCTCTAAGCCTATCCCGAAACCCCGCGGCCCGGCCCTTCCTACAATCGGACCGTGGCCAAGGCACCGACAGCCGAGCTCGACGCCCAGTACCGCCTCCTGCGCGAGGAGGCCGGCGTCCTCGATCGCCCGGAGCGCGTCGTGCTCGAGGTCTCGGGCGCGGAGGGTGCGGAGTTCCTCCAGGGCCAGCTGACCAACGAGATCGAGTCACTCGAGCCGGGCCAGGGCTGTTACGCGGCGCTGCTCGACAGGAAGGGCAAGATGCGGGCCGACATGCGCGTCCTCAGGCTCGAGGG
Source organism: Solirubrobacterales bacterium (assembly GCA_035267205.1). Lineage (GTDB taxonomy): Bacteria > Actinomycetota > Thermoleophilia > Solirubrobacterales > 70-9 > CAXMST01. The sequence continues at coordinate 2,809 of DATFLZ010000124.1, forward strand.
TGACCTGATCTGGGTCGAGACCGGGACCGGCCCGGCGGCCGAGGTCCTCCGCCATCTCGACATGTACCGGGTCGGGCGCGACGCCGAGGTAGGCCGCCGTGACGATCTCGCCGTGTGCTCCGTGATCGGACCGCGGGCAACCGAGCTGGTGGGCGAGCGGGTGGGGCCCGAGCACTCGCATCGCGAGCTGCGCCTCGCCGAGCGCGATGTCCGCGCCGTGAGCACCGACACCGGCCTCGACCTGATCGGTCCGCGGGAGACGCTCGAGCGCGTCGCGGGTCAGCTCACCGACGAGGGGGCCGAGCGCGTCGGCGTGGAGGCGGCCGAGATCCTCCGGGTCGAGCTCGGGCGGCCAGCCTTCGGTGCCGAGATGGGTAACGAGACGATCCCCCAGGAGGCGGGCATCAACGAACGCGCCGTGAACTTCGAGAAGGGGTGCTACATCGGGCAGGAAACCGTTGCGCGCCTCCACTACAAGGGGCGCCCGAACCGGCACCTTCGCCGACTCGTCGCCGAGGAGCCGCTCACGACCGGCGCCGAGGTGCGGCTTGGCGAGAAGGTCCTCGGGTCCGTCGGCACGGCGGTGCTCTCCCCCGCTCGCGGCCCGGTGGCACTTGCGATCCTCAGGCGCGAGGCCGAGCCGGGCACCGAGGTGATCGTCGGCGACGGGGCACCCGCGACGGTCGAGGACATCGGGGCGGAGGGTTGAGCCCCGAGCGCCGTACCGTCGGGCTCGGTGGCAAGCCGCTGGGCCGGGACTCGCTGCTGCTCGGAGGAGGCGGCTCCGAGCAGGAGAGGCACGCCCCCGATCCCGAGCCACAGCCTGGGCCGGGCTTCGACCCCGCGGGCGACGCTCTTGCCGAGCGCGGTCTGCGCACCGGCGATCTCGAGCCGCCGGCCGACGGACCGACGATCGAGCAGCTCCGGGAACTGCTGCCCGCACCCGAGCGCGGCCGCAACCTGGACGACTGGGGACGCAGCGAGCTGATCGTCTCGATGATCGATCCGCTGCTCAACTTCTACTACCGCTACTGGTTCCGCGTGGAGGCCGAGGGCGTGGAGAACATCCCAGCTGATGGCGGCGCGCTGCTGGTCGGCAACCACTCCGGCGCGCTGCCGCCGGATGCGCCGATGATCATGCAGGCGCTCCGCAACGAAACCGCGGGCTCGCGCCCCCTGTACATGCTGGGCGAGCACTGGCTCAAGGGCTTCCCGATGGTCAGCGCCCTGGTCAACAAGATGGGGGTCATCCCCGCGCACCCCGCGAACGCGCAGCGTCTGCTCAGCGACGAGGGGCGGCTCGCGCTCGTCTTCCCTGAGGGGCTGAAGGGCACGCGCAAGGTGCTCTGGCAGCGCTATCGGCTGCGGCGCTTCGGGCGTGGCGGCTTCGTCCGCACCGCCCTCCGGGCCAACGTCCCGATTGTCCCGATCGCGGTCGTCGGTGGCGAGGAGGCGATGCCGATATTCGCCCACATGCGCCTACTCGAGCGGCTCACGGGCTTGCTCTACGCCCCGCTCAATCACGCCTTCCCCCACATGGGGCCACTGGCGGCGCTGATGTACATGCCGGCCAAGTTCAAGATCCGCTTCCTCGAGCCCATCGATGTGCCCGGACTCGCCGAGGGGACGATCGACGACGCCGCGGCAGTGCAGTCGATCGCCGAGGAGATCCGCGCGCGGATTCAGATCGAGCTCGACAGAATGCTCGCCGAGCGGCGATCGGTCTGGCTCGGATAGCCCCACGCCGACGGGGCTCAGACGCTCCGGCCGCACCAAGCGACGCCGCCCGCCGCCAGTTTGGATAGATTCCCTGCTGATGAGAGGGAGATGGCGCACAGCTCTGCTCGCAGCAGGTGCGCTCGCGGCACTTGCCGCGGGCTGTGGCGCTGAGGACTTCCCCAACGATCCACGACCACCGGCCCCGATCGAGCTGACCGCGCGGATCGGCGACGAGAAGGTCGTCGTCTCCCCCACGCAGACCCAGAGCGGGGAGCCGATCGGCGCCGGCCTCGCCAACGTCACGATCAGCAATCAGACCGGCGACGACGTGCGGCTCGAGTTCACCGGCCCCGCCGACGAGACCACCGATCCGGTCATCGCCAACGGCGTGCTCGAGTTCAAGATCGATCTCGAGGAGGGCGTCTACACGGTCAGCGCCGAGGATCCGCGGATCGACTCCACCGAATTCGACGTCGGGCCCGAACGCCCGAGCGCCCAGAACGACCTCCTACTTCCGTAGCGCGTCCGTTCCCGCACCGAGGTGCGCGGCTCCGCCTGCAAAGGTCTTCGACCTGCCTCGAACCTGATGCCCGGGGAGTGTTGGATCTATGCGGAAGCGTGGGTCCGGCCGAGGGCGCCGACCGCGAGCCGGCAGCGGTTGCATAGAGGGAGCGTGACCATCCCGCCGATCGCGGCGAGGTTGCCTCGTCCAGTGGCCGAG
>DATFLZ010000125.1:0-16684 GCA_035267205.1 Solirubrobacterales bacterium
TGAGCTCCCGCTGGCTGGGCCTCGTCACGCCCGTCGACACCGGTGTCGCAAAGCCGCTGGTGGAGGGATTGACCACCGACACCGTGGTCCGGGATCCGTCCGGCATGGCGCGGTTCGAGATCGAGCCGACGCCCCTCGCCGAGGCGATGCGCGCTGCGGTCGCCGAGATCGAGCGACGCTGAGGAGCCTGGCGGCCGATGGGCACCGGTCGCGCCCGGATCCGGCCGGTGCTGGCGATGGGGCTCACCGTCGCCGCGATCGCCGGCTGCGGCGGCCAGGCGAGCGAGTCCGGCCAGGCGGAGGGGAGGGAGGCCCCGTTCCGGGCCGAGGTCCGCTCCGTCGCGGCCGGGGGCACCGAGCTCGCCTGGTACGAGCGTGGGGAGGGGCCGCCACTCGTGATGCTGACCGGCACCGGCTCGACGATGTCCGAGTGGGATCCCGCCCTGCTGCGGCTGCTCGCGCGCGATCACCGGCTGATCCTCTTCGACTATCCCGGCGTCGGGCTGTCCGGCCCGTGGGAGGGCCGAGGCTTCGATTCGCTGGCCGACGCCACGGCCCAGCTGATCGAAGCGATCGGAGTCGAGCGGGCCGACGTGCTCGGCTGGTCCATGGGCGGCTTCGTAGCCCAGCGCCTGGTGATCCGCCACCCCGATCGGGTCGGTCGCGTGGTGCTGGCGGCGACGAACCCCGGTGGCCGTGCCGCCGTCCTGGGCACCCCCGCCGCGCAGGCGATCGACAGCGATCCCGACCCCACCGACGCCGAGGTGCTCACCCAGCTCTACCCGCCCGACCGGCAGGCCGAGGGTAGGCGGTTTCTCCGCCGCCTGGCCCGGGCGGCCGGCCGCGGTCAGATCCCGGCGGACTTCGAGGTCTCCGCGGCGACCACGGACCGCCAGGTGGCGGCGGAGGACCCCTGGCTGCGCAGCGACGCAAACTGGCGGCAGCTGGCCACGCTCCAGGCTCCGGTGCTCGCCGCAGCCGGCCGCCGCGACCCCGTCACGCCGGCGGCGAACATGCGGCGAATCGCGGCGCGAGCGCCGTCCTCAGAGCTGGTCGTCCTCCCCGGAGCCCACGGCTTTCTCTTCCAGGAGCGCCGCGCGTTCGCCCGCATCGTCGGGGCCTTCCTCGACGGCTCCCCCGAGGCTGCCGATCCGGGAGTCGGGTAGCTCGAGGTTCACGAGCGAGCGGAAGAAGCCGTGGGTAACGAGGACGTGGATCCGCATCTGGGTCTGGTTGTAGAGCCAGGCTCCGAAGCGGACCAGCGGCCCGCCCAGCCGCAGGCCGGGGTAGAAGTTGGCGACTTCGGAGGCCACCCAGACGACCTCCCGGCCCTCCGGGGCGGGCCGGTCCTCGAGCCGCCGCACCGTGATGCGCAGGCGCCCGCGTCCGCGCCCGCGACGGGCGACCAGGATGCCGCGCTCGATCGGCCAGGTCACGGCGCCGAGACCCGCCGCGACCTCGTAGCTGGGCCGGCGGAAGCGGAGCAGCGGTATTCGTCGGCTCAGCAGCACGACCGTCCTCGACGACGGCGTGTAGTGCACGCGCAGCAGCCCCAGCGAGAAGCGCTCGAGGAACGCCCAGTACGCGCGAGCGAGACGCTCGAGGTTCTCGGCGCGCCAGAGCTCCTCCAGGATCTCGGTGGGGAGCTCCAGCTCGGCGGCCTGAATCGTCTTGACCGGCCCGTAGGAGCCGGCCGGCCCGCCCCCCGGGTCCGGCAGCACTCGGATCTCCGCTCCCGTCTCCACCGGGCTACTCCCGCTCCACGCTCTCCGCATCTGCCGCCGGCTGCCCGGCTCCGGTATCCGCCGGCGGCTGCCGCTCGTCCACGGCGCCGAAGTCGGCGGTCATGCCGCGCAGCGTCCCGGTGTCGTGCAGCTCGAAGCGGAGGGCGTTGATGACGGCGCCGGCCAGCAGCCCGAGAGCGAGCACGTAGAACCAGACCATCGCGACCAGAACGAAGCTGACGATCCGCCCGAACTCACCGATGGTCGAGAGGTTGACGAGATAAGCGGGAAAGATGATGTTCGCGAGTCCGCCCGCGATCGCCACGAACAGTGCCCCTGGCCACACGCCCCGCCAGGGCAGGTGGCCCTTGGGCACGACCCAGTAGATCAGGCAGAGGATCAGGAAGGTGATCGTCGCGCTGCCCAGGATCAGAGCGACGTTCGCGAGCCAGTCGATGCCGGAGAGGCCGAGCGGGAGGTCTTCGACGCCGGTGATCAGCAGGCTCTCGAGGGCCGGGACGACGACGCTCGCCGCGAGAAACACGGTGACGACCGCGAGCATGATCAGCGAGAAGCGCTTCTGCTCGAGCCACCCGCGGCATTCGACGTGGTAGATCCGGCAGAAGGCCGTGTCCATCGCCCCCCAGAACGACGATCCGATCCAGAGCCCGGCGACGATCGCGACGATCCCGATCTCGGTGGAGCTGTCCTGGACCCGGTCGAGCGCGGACTGGAGCTTCTCCTGCTCGGTGGACGGGAAGAGCTCCTGCAGGTCGCGAAGGACCGTCATCTCGATGTCGCTGCTTTGCAGGACCTGGCCGAAGATGAACAGCACCAGCAGCGCAAAGGGAAAGACCGAGAGCATCAGGTTGTAGGCGACCATCGCCGCCATTCCCGTGACGTTCTCCTGGTAGGCGCGGCGCCAGAAGGCGGCTAGCGATCGGCGGGCGGTCCGCGGGCTCAACGGCGCTCGACCGCGCCTCGCAGCGCCGCCGCGGCGCGGCCGGCGGCGCGGAACCCCAGGCTCGCTGCCTCGCCGGCCAGCGAGATGCCGGCGCGGGCGAGCGCCTCGACCTCGGCCTCCCGGCCCCGCTCGGGCGCCGGCTCGGCGTCCTCGGAGGCCGCGTCCGGGGCGTCTTCCTGCCTGGCGGCCTCCCTGCGGGGGCTGCGAACGGAGGGCCGGCTGCGTGGCAGGTTGCCGAAGATCCTGTCTCCGGAGGCCGGCTCGGCGTCGTCCGGCCCCGGTGCTGCCTGCTGCTCAGCGGAGCTCATCGGGACCTATTTCACAGCCTTTGGCGGACGGGCGCGTTGCGATCCCGCCCGCGAGGACGGCGTGGGCTAATCCAATCGTGGCGTTCGTCCGTAACTTGCGGGCAGACGATGTGTTTGTAGAGTCGAGGTCGGTGATCTCAGCGGGCGTCACGGACGCCGCCCCCGTGATCGCGGTCCCGGAACCCGCTATTTGCGGCGGTCTGGGCCTTGACTTCACAAAATATAGTGGCTAAACTGCCGACAGCGACAGGTCTGATCAAAGCCAGATAACAGCAGCAGTCACGCGAAACGGAGCCGGGCCGGATCCGTTTTTTGGCGCCCAGACTCAACTCGGGGGCTGCGCCACCCGATATATGCACTGCCGGCCGCTGACGATCGCCACCCCCGCAGGGGCTACCACCAAAAACCCACGAGGAAAAGAACGGAGCGCGAAACCGCGAATGCTTGTAGCTGAGCTTCAGGAACTCGAAGAGGTAAAGAACCTACTGACGAAGGGTCAGCAGGTCGGCGTGCTCACCTTCGGCGAGATCGCGACCGCGGTCGCCGAGGTCGATGTAGACGAGGGCGACATCGAGGAGCTCTACGGACACCTCGAGCGCTCCGGCATCGAGCTGGTCGAGGATGTGGATCCAGCGCAGGCCTCGACGCCCGAGCGAGACGACGGCAAGCGTGGCAAGCGCCGCGTGAAGACCGCGATCGACCTCAAGCCGGACATGACCACGGACAGCCTGCAGCTGTTCCTCAAGGACATCGGCAAGGTGCGTCTGCTGACGGCGGCCGAGGAGGTCGAGCTCGCGAAGCGCATCGAGCGTGGCGACCTCGCCGCGAAGGAGAAGATGGTCGAGTCGAACCTCCGGCTCGTCGTCTCGATCGCCAAGAACTACCGGAACCAGGGGCTTCCGTTCCTCGACCTGATCCAGGAGGGGACGCTGGGCCTCGTCCGCGCCGCTGAGAAGTTCGACTATCGGAAGGGCTTCAAGTTCTCGACCTATGCGACCTGGTGGATCCGCCAGGCGATCGCCCGTGCTCTGGCCGACAAGGCCCGCACGATCCGCATCCCCGTCCACGTCGTCGAGAAGCTGAACAAGATCGGCCGCGCCGAGCGCAAGCTCGTCACCGAGCTCGGTCGCGAGCCGACCCCCGAGGAGATCGCCGAGGTCACCGGTATCGAGCCCGAGGAGGTCGACTCGATCAAGCGCTCCGCGCAGGCTCCGGTCTCCCTCGAGAAGCCGGTCGGCGACGAGGAGGAGTCGGAGTTCGGCCAGTTCATCGCCGATGAGAAGGCCGAGTCGCCGTTCGATCGCGCCGCCGACCTGCTCACCAAGGAGGCGCTCCGCGAGGCGCTCGAAAACCTCTCCTACCGGGAGCGTCGTGTGCTCGAGCTCCGCTACGGGCTCGGCGGCGAGCATCCGCGGACGCTGGACGAGGTCGGGCGGACGTTCAACGTCACTCGTGAGCGTATTCGGCAGATCGAGAATCAGTCCTTGAAGAAGTTGCAGACGCTTGCTGAGGCTCAGAAGCTGCGCGAGGTCGCCTGACGTTCCTGGTGTGGCGCGGGCGGGGGACCGCCCGCGCTCGCATCTCACGCGCTCAGGGTGCGGACGTCGGTGGTGTTGCTCCGTGCGGAAGACGCGCGGACGGTCCCCCGCCCACGCCACTCGGAGCGCCGGCTCCGGGACGGCTCGGCTCGGCCCGGCCCGTTCTTTTGGTGAGCGGCGTGGGCGTTACTCTTCGCTTTTGATGCGGCGGGTGTTGTTCCGGGGGTTTGGGGTTTCGTGCTTGGTCGTCCTTGCGGCCGTGTTGTTGTTCGCCGCCTCATCGGAGGCCAAGCAGGGCAAGCGGGTCAAGCAGCCCAACATCGTCCTGGTCACCACCGATGATCAGCCGCTCAGCACCTTCACTCGTGAGTACATGCCGCAGACGTTCAAGCGGCTCGTCGACAAGGGGACGAGCTTTGAGGACGCCGTGGTCAACGTGCCGCTCTGCTGCCCGTCGCGCGCCACGTTGATCACCGGGCAGTACCCCCACAACCACGGCGTGCTCGCCAATAGCCCGGGGTACGGCTCCCTGGTCGATGAGCGGAACGTCCTCCCGGTCTGGCTGCGACGGGCCGGCTACCGGACCGCCCATTTTGGCAAGTGGCTGCACGGCTACGAGGACGTCCGCGGGACGAGCCCGGCGCCCGGCTGGAACCGTTGGCTTGCCCAGCTCAACAGAAGGCGCTACTACGACTACAAGCTCTCCAACGATGGGCGGGTGATCAACTTCGGCAGCAGGCGCCGCGACCACCTGACCGGGGTGATGACCCGGGCGGTCTCCCGCTACCTCGTCGACAACCTGGGGCGCCGCAGGCCCCTCTTCATCCAGCTGCATCACTACGCGCCCCATGTCGGCGCCGGGCCGCGCGGCTCGGCCACCCGCTGTGCCGGGGCGCCCGAGCCCTCTCCGCGCGACCGGCGAACGGCCGAGTCGGAGGTCGCGCCTCGCGGCCCGTCGTTCAATGAGGAGGACCTCTCCGACAAGCCCTACTTCGTGCAGCCGCCGCTGCTCGGCGCCGAGCAGCTCGACTCCGTCGACCGGCGCTTCCGCTGCACGGTCGAGTCGGTCGCGGGGGTCGATCGGAGTCTCAAGCGGATCTTCAAGCGGCTGCGCCAGGCGGGGGAGATTCGCAACACCGCCTTCCTGTTTCTCACCGACAACGGGTACTTCCTGGGTGAGCACAGGATCCCGAAGGGCAAGGCCCGCCCCTGGGAGGAGGCGATCCGCACGCCGCTGGTGGTGCGTCCGCCGCGCGGGTTCGGGGACGTTGGTGAGCGGGTCCCCGAACAGGTCGGGAGCATCGACGTCGTGCCGACGATCCTCGCCCTCGCCGGGGCCGAGGCCTGCCGCAGCGGCGGCTGCCGGTCGATGGATGGCCGCTCCCTGCTGCCCGCGATGCGAGGGCGGGGCACCAGGCTTCTCCGCAACCGGGCGCTGCTGATCGAGATGGCGGACGACTCGCGGGACTCGAGGAACTTCGCCTGTCACTTCCAGGCCCTCCGCACGGGTTCCGACGTGCTGATCCGCAACTCCGAGTTTCCCGATCCCGACACCCGGAAGTGCGAGCCGGGAGTCCTCTACGAGCACTATGCGATCGGCTCCGACCCCTTCCAGCTCCGCAACGAAATCGGCTCGGGTGGGCTGCCCGAGACCGCTGAGCAGGCCGCGCTCGCGGAGCGCCTCGACCGCCTCCGCTCCTGCTCGGGCCTGGAGGGTCGCGACCCGGAGCCCGCGGGCGGGTACTGCGAATAGGCGCCCATCGGGGCGAAAGGGCTCAAGCCCGTGGCTGAGGCGCCGATAGACCCAGTGATGGCAATCGACATCGATGATCTGCTGCGCCATCTGGTCGAGCACGAGGGATCCGACCTTCACCTGAAGGTCGGCGCGAAGCCGACGACCAGAGTTGATGGCACCCTGCGGCCCGTGTCCGAGGCCGAGGAGCTCAAACCCGAGGACACCGAGGCGGCGCTGCGCCAGCTGATCAACGACGACCGGAGTCGCGAGGAGTTTGCCGCCGAGGGGGAGGCCGACTTCGCCTATTCCCTGCGCGGCGTCTCGCGCTTCCGCGTCAACGCGTTCCGGCAGCGCGGCGCGGTCTCGATCGTCTGTCGCGCGATCCCGTTTCAGGTCCGCTCGATCGAGGAGCTGATGCTGCCGCCGGTGATCGGGCGGCTCGCCGACGAGCAGCGCGGGATCATCCTGCTCACCGGGACGACGGGGTCGGGGAAGTCGACGACGCTCGCGGCGGTGATCGACCACATCAACAACAACTACCCACACCACATCATCACGCTGGAGGATCCGATCGAGTACCTCCATCGCGACAAGCGCTCGATCGTCAATCAGCGGGAGGTCGGCGCCGACACCAAGAGCTTCAGCAAGGCCATGAAGCGGGTTCTCCGCCAGGACCCCGACGTGATCCTGGTCGGCGAGATGCGGGACGAGGAAACGGTGCGAACCGCGCTCAGCGCCGCTGAGACCGGCCACCTGGTGCTCTCCACGCTCCACACGCTGGACGCGACCGAGACGATCAACCGGATCATCGACTTCTTCCCACCGCACCTCCAGCAGCAGGCTCGGGTGATGCTCGCCTCGACCCTGAAGGGGGCCGTCTCGCAACGCCTCGTTCCGACCGCGGACGGGGTTGGGCGGGTCGCGGCGAGCGAGATCCTCGTCGTCACGGGCCGCGTCCAGGACCTGATCCTGAATCCGACCGAGACGGGCAAGATCAGCCAGGTCATCGCGGAGGGGGAGTACTACGGGATGCAGACCTTCGACCAGTCGCTGCTCAAGCACGTCTCCGAGGGCAGGGTCGCCGAGGAAGTGGCGATGGAGTTCGCCACCAGTCCGCACGACTTCAAGCTGATGCTCGCCTCCGCGGGCAAGCGAGCCAGCGATCTCAGTCAGCTGTTCGAGGACGAGGACGAGGACGGGGAGGGCGACGACGACGTGGTCGGCTCCGACCCGGTGCCGGTCCCCGATGCCTCCGATCCGCCGGACCCGCCGCCGGATCCCGACGCTGCACCCGATCCCGACCCCGCACCCGATCCCGACGCTCAGCCGGGGGAGGCGCACGTGGACTACGGCTCCCCGGAGCATGCCTACGGCAGGTCGACGACCCCGCAGCGGCCCGTGCCCGATGCGCCCCCGCCGAGCGCCGATCAGCCGGTCCCCGCGGCTCAGGTCGAGCCCTCGCCGACGGACCCGCCGCCGCCGTCCCCCGAGCGTGGCGAGCCCTCCGACCCGGACGCCGATTCGGCCCCGGGCCTCGGCGGCGAGGAGTATTCGTCGATCTGGGAGCAGGACTCGGACCCCTCGGCACCCCCCAGCCCGCCACCGGCCTCGAAGCCGGGACGGGCCGAGGACCGGCTCGCCGAGTTCCGGCCGCCGCCGCGATCCGCTGATTAGGCCCCCGCTCGCGGGACGATCGGAGGGGATCCCTATACTTCAGTTCGTGAAGCGTCGCATTGCGACGCCTACCCGGGAGGCTTCCGGGCCGGCTTCCAATCGCGCGGAGACCGAGAGTGAACAACGACAGCAACTGCCCAGTCTGCGCATGCGCCGAGATCATCTCCGGCAAGTGGACGCTGCTCGTGATCAGGGACCTCGCCGAGGGCTCGCAGCGGTTCTGTGAGCTCGAGCGTTCGCTCGAGGGGATCAGTCCCAGGACCCTCTCGCTGCGCCTGCGAGCGCTCGAGGAACAGGGCGTGGTCGAGCGCCATACCTACCCCGAGGTCCCGCCCCGGGTGGAGTACGCGCTCACCGACAAGGGCCGCGACCTGGCGCCGCTGATCGACGATATGCGCAGCTACGGGCGCCGCTGGCTCTGCGTGGAGGACTCGGAACCCGCGGAGCGGGTCCGGACGGTCGCCGCCTCCGCCTGAGCGCCTGAGCGCCTGAGCGCCCGCGCGTCCCGCTCGGCGCCATCGGATAAACCGCAAGGAAACTTGCAGCGCAGGATCGCGCTCGGGCCGGGCGAAGACGGCTCACGTGCGCGACCTTCACCTGAGACACACACTGACCACGCTGGCCCGCGACGCTTCGGCGGTCTTCGACGAGATCGCCGAGTCCGGCCAGGAAATTCCCTACGAGATCGCCGAGTCCGGTGAATCCTCCGCCTTCTGCCAGTACCGGCCGCTGACCGCGAGGTTCGTTCGCGACAACGCGGCCGAGCTGCGCGAGCTGGAGAGCTTTCGCGAGGCGACCGAGACGATGCGGCGCAGCGACCTCGCGGCGACGTACCTCTCCGAGGCGGCCATCAATCCCCCGGCTGACGCTGTCGAGCAGGCGACGCTGGCCGTCACCTACTTCCTCGCTCGGCTCTGGGACGGGTGTTCTGACTTCGAGATCGACGACGACCGCTTCAGCGCCGCGCTCGAGGAGATCGAGCAGTGCGCGGAGCCCGAGGCCGGTGAGGTAGAGGCGATCGTTCCCCTGGTCGGGTTCGCCGCCCCATGCACGCGGATCGACCTCAACGGCGCTTCGATCGTGCGCGCGGACACCGTGGACGCCCCCCCTGAGGCCGCCGCAGGCGACCGTCCGGCGGGCGCCGGGTGGGAGCCCACCTTCCTGATCAGCGCGCGCATCGCTCTCGACGAGGACGGCGGCCTGTCGGGGGCCGGCGATCGCGTCGCCCGGACCTTCGAGCGGCTCGTAACGACTCTCCGGCTCTTCAAGGCGGGTGGAGTCGGCCTCGGCCCTTACGGCTGGGTCCGGGTTGCCGGGGACCGCTGGCGCCGGATCTCGACGGGCGCCGGCCGCCCCCGCGCGGGCGGCTACCGACTCGCCGAGGAGGAGATTCCGGACCTCGTCGATCTTGCCCGCGTCGTCTCGGTTCACCCGAAGCGGATGGGGCGCCTCCGGAGGGCCCTGCTGCGCTTCGAGAGCGGTCTCGACCGGCGCGGCGCCGTCGACGCGCTCAACGACCACCTGCTCGCGCTGCGGTTCCTGCTCGAGGGCGAGGGTCCCGCGGGCGTCGGGCTGCCGATGCGGGCCGCCGCGCTCGCCGGAGACGCCGATCAGCGGACTGAGATCAAGCGCACGATCGAGCAGGCGACCGCGCTCGAGCGCGAGCTCTGGAGCGGGGAGCCGGCCGGCTCCGCCGAGGCGTCCCCCCCGCAGGTCGCCATGCAGGTCGAATCGCTGCTGCGCACGATCATCCGCCGTGGAGTCAGCGGCGAGCTCGGCTCCGACCTCCGCGCCGCGGCCGACGAGATGCTGCTCGCCGACGGCCTCGCGGTCGGCGAGGGTTCGAGCACTCAGGGCGAGACCAGCGAATGGGAGACCCAGCCGGAGGTCGAGGCCGAGCACGAGGCCCACGTGGCCGAGGAGCTCGAGCCGGAGACCAGCGGTCACGACGTGGCCGCCGCGTTCCAGCGCTTCGAGGCCGACCCGGCACCCGAGATCGTTGCGAGCCGGCCCACCGGGCCCGAGGCGCCGCGCTCGATCGAGGCCGATGCCACACCCACGTCCGAGCCCCGCACACGATCGACCGATGAGGAGCGACCGATGAGCCAGCCGCTGCAGCAGGAGTTCAACCAGATCGAGGCCGGCCTCGGTCGGGCCGAGGAGGCCCCTGAGCCCGAGGCCGCCGAGCCGGAGGCGCAGGCGCAGGCTCAGACGCAGACGTCCGAGGAGCCCGCGACCACCGAGGAGCCCGCGAGCTGGCTCGAGGAGGTCGATCAGCGCCCGGAGGAGGCGATGGAGTTCCCGAAGGCGAGCCGTGCCCGCGATGACAACCACATCGACGAGCTCTCGAAGCCGCCGATGGAGCGCGAGGAGGTTCGCGCCCGCGTCGAGTATCTCTTCCCCCGCACCGAGACCAACTGGACCGTCGGGCAGGGACGCCGCCAGGCGAAGGCCGGCTGACCCCCGGTCAGGTCCCGGTCGGGCCGGGATCGCCGCCGAACAGGTGGGCGTTGATCGCGAAGAGGCCGCCCAGGTCGTGCACGTCCTCGCTCAGGTACGGAACCTCGATCACAGCTGAGGCCCGCATCTGGCGGCCGAGCTTCGCGATGTTCGCCGCGTCGCGCTCGGCCAGAGCCCGGTAGTCCTCGTAGTTGGCTGCGACTCGCGTGGCCAGGTCGCGAGCGCCGAGCAGGCGCTCGAGCGAGCCGACATCGGCGGGTCCGCCGCGACCGGCATCCCCGGCGCCGTCGGTGTGGACCTTGTTGACGATCACGCCCCCGAAGGGCAGCTCCGCCTCGCGCAGCTTGCGCCGGAAGTAGACGGCCTCGTTGATCGGCTCACCGGCCGGGCCGCAGACGACGAGGAAGGTGCTGGCCGGGTCGGCGAGCAGCTCGTTGACCCGCTTGGCCCGCTCGCGGAAGCCGCCGACCATGCCGCTCATCGCGTTGAAGAACTCGGAGAGGTCCTCGATCAGGTCCATCCCGGTCACTCGCTTGAGCACGCTGAAGATGACCGAGGTGCCCCGCCCGAGCACGCGCATCCCGAGCCCGGTCGGGCGGATGAACAGCTGCAGCGAGCGGCCCTCAATGAACTGCGTCAGCCGCCTGGGGGCATCGAGAAAGTCGAGCGCGTTGCGGCTCGGAGGCGTGTCGAGGATCAGCAGGTCGTAGCGCCCCTCCGAGTGGATCTCGAAGAGCTTCTCCATCGCCATGTACTCCTGCGACCCGGCGAGCGCGTTCGAGATCTGGCGGTAGATCCGGTTCTCGAGGATGCGCTCCCGGGTCTCCTCGTCGGGCGCGTGCTTGCGCACGACCTCGTCAAACGTCGCCTTTGCGTCGAGCATCATGGCCCAGAGCTCTCCGTCGCCCGGATCGATCCCCGCCTCGGTGAACAGCGCGGGGTCGACCCTGCGTTCCGTGTTGCCGAGCTCGGGCAATCCGAGCGAGTCGGCGAGGCGCTTGGCCGGATCGATGGTGAGCACCGCGACCCGCTTCCCACGGGCCGCCATCCCGGCCGCGATAGCGGCGGACGTCGTCGTCTTTCCGACGCCGCCGGAACCGGCGCAGATACAGATCGACTTGCCCTCGAGCATCGTCTCGATGCTCGCCGCCCCCCTCGCCCGCTGAGCGCCGGCCGCGGTCACTCTGCGGCCATCCCCGCGAGCTCGTCGAGCTCCTCTACGCCCAGCTCCGGCGCGAACAGGAACGGGAGCTCAGCCACGTCGGTTCGGGCAAGCTCGCGGAGCCGCTCGAGCTGTTCCGCGTGCCCGGCGGCGCGCTTCGCCTGATCCAGCGCCGCCGCGAGCGCCATTGCCTGCGCGTCCATCGCATCGTCCTGCGCCGCCGCGATGCGCTCCAGCTCTGCGGCCGAGAACCGCTGCGGGTAGACCGCGTTCATATAGATCCGATCGATCGCGATGCCGATCGAGTCGATCAACTCGGCCTCCAGCGTCGCCGTCTCGTTGACGGGCATCTCCTCCGGGAGCGCGATCAGGATCGCGCCCGCCTTGCGGTGATTGGTGATCGTCTTGTTGATCGTCGCGGCCTGGTGGGCCATCGGCCCGACGCGGGCTATCTCGGCGAAGGTCTTGGGCGTCTGCATCAGCCCGAGCCCGTGGCCGGTGGCGGGCGCATCGACGATCACGAGGTCGTACGGCTTGCCGCGGCGAGCTTTGCGCTCATCGAGCGCCAATTCCCAGATCTTGCCGATCGTCACCATCTCGGCGAGGCCCGGCGTCGCCGCTGCCAGGTAGTTGAAGATCTTGCTCCGATAGAGGAGGTCGCCCATCGCCTTGACCGGAAGCTGCAGCTCGAGATACTCGCGGATCGAGTGATCGGGATCGATCGAGATCGCGCTCAGGTTCTCTCGCAGCTCGACCTCGTGGAAGCCGATCTCCGCCTTCCCGAAGATTCGCGACGCGGACTCCTGGGCGGCGACCTCGCAGACGATCGTGCGCCTGCCCGCGGCCGCTGCCGCCACTCCGAGGGCGAGGGCGACGGTTGTCTTGCCCACGCCGCCCTTGCCCGTCACGAACAGGATTCGCTTGTCGAAGAGGTCGGTGATCGGGCGCATTCTCCCAACTGCCGCCCCCTGGGAGGGCCGGGCGCCCGCCTGCAGGCCGCCGAACTTCTGACATCAATTGGAGGAATGGGCAGCCGGTAGGCGAAAAAGGCCGACGAGATGGGCTTCTTCAACAGGAAACAGTCGGATGACCGGCGTGGTGCGGATCCCGAGCCGCAGGCGCGAAACAGCGATCAGGACGGCGGCGCTCAGAGCGAGCGACCCACCGAGCCGATGGGGACCGGGGCCTCGGCGCCGGTGCAGTCACCGGAGACCGACTCGAACGAGTCCGCCGAGCGCGACCTGAAACCCCCCGAGCCGGAGGCAACCGAGCCCACCGTGGTCAAGACGCCCGAGCAGGACACCGGCAGCATCGAGAAGGACGAGCTGCGCCGCGCGGTGAGCGCGCGTGGCCGGGAGCAGGCACAGGCCGAGGACGCTGGCGAGACCGAAGAGGCCAAGGAGGCCGAAGCGGAGGACGCCCGTGTGTCCGCCGAGGATCTGATCGCTCCGACGCCGCAGCGCAAGCACCCGTTCCAGCCCGAGGTCGAACAGAAGCGGGGAGAGCGGCGGATGCAGGTCTATGCCTTCGCCAATCAGAAGGGCGGGGTCGCGAAAACGACGACCACCCTGAACCTCGCGGTCGCGCTCAAGGAGTCGGGCCACGACGTGCTCTGCATCGATCTCGATCCCCAGGGCAACCTGACCATGAGCCAGGGGATCGACCCCGACGAGGTGGACAAGTCTCTGTACGACGTGCTCGTCAACCAGGCCCCGATCAGCGAGATCATCCGCCACCAGGAGATCGACATCGCCGTGGCCTCGATCGACCTCGCCGGCGCCGAGATCGCGATGAGCACGCAGATCGGCCGCGAGCGGGCGCTGCAGAAGGCGCTTGCCGAGATCGAGGATCAGTACGACTTCGTCTGCATCGACACCCCGCCGAGCCTCGGCCTGCTGACGATCAACGCGCTGACGGCGGCGGACAAGGTGATCGTCCCCGTCCAGTGCGAGTATCTGTCGATGCGTGGCTTGATCCAACTCCAGAACACGCTGCAGATGATTCGCGAGAACCTCAATCCAGATGTGCAGATCGAGGGCATCCTGCCGACCATGCTCGACTCGCGCACGGTCCACGCCAAGGAGGCGGTGGAGATCCTCGAGGAGAACTTTGGCGATCTCGTCTTCAAGTCGAGGATCAAGAAGGCGATCAAGTTCGCGGAGGCTCCGGTGAAGGGCAGCTCCGTTCTCAAGTACGATCCGGGCAGCAATGCGGCCGGGTACTATCGAGACCTTGCGGAGGAGGTCCTGACACATGGCGAGGCGACCTAAGCGAGCCAGCATGCGCGAGGGTCCGCTCGCGGACCTGTTCCGCTCCACCGAGGCGCCCGACGATCCGCCCGAGCCGCCCGCCAGGCCCGAGCGCCGCGAGGAGCGCGAGGAGCGTGGGGCCGCTGCACCCGAGCCGCCGGCCGAGGAGCAGGAGACCTCCGCGCAGCCGGAGTCGACGCCTGAGTCCGAGCCGGTTGCCGAGGAGCCGCCCGCTCCCGAGCCCAAGCCTGAGTACAAGCCTCGCGACGAGCCCGTGCCCTCACCCGGGTCGACGTCCGCAGCATCCGAGCCTGGCGCCGTTCCCCGGCGCGAGCCCAAGGACCGCCTGCGCGACGTCTTCGGTCGTGGCGACGAGCGCGAGCCCGCCTACGGGCGCACCGAGCCCGCGGCTGCCGGTTCGGCTGCACCGGAGATCCACGATCCGCTGATCCGCGTCGTCGGCGTCGGCGGCGGTGGGGTCAACGCGGTCAATCGCATGGTCGAGGCCGGGATCAGCGGCGTCGAGTTCATGGCGGTCAACACCGATCTTCAATCCCTTCAGTCGAGCGCCGCCGACGTGACCATTCACATCGGTGGCGGCGTCACGCGCGGGCTCGGCTCGGGCTCCGACCCCGAGCTCGGTTACCGCGCCGCGTTCGAGGAGCAGGACCGAATCAAGCGGATGCTCAAGGGCTCCGACATGGTCTTCGTCGCCGCCGGTGCCGGCGGGGGCACCGGTACCGGTGCCGCGCCGGTCCTCGCCCGGCTCGCGCGGGACGTCGGCGCGCTCACCGTCGGCATCGTCACCCGCCCGTTCGGATTCGAGGGCACCCGCCGCGCCAAGCAGGCGGAGAAGGGCATCGACGCGCTCGCCGACGAGGTCGACACGCTGATCGTCGTCCCCAACGATCGCCTGCTCTCGGTCCTCGAGCGCAACACCTCGATGGTCGAGGCCTTCCGGGTCGCGGACGATGTTCTGCGCCAGGGCGTCCAGGGCATCTCCGATCTGATCACGCTTCCGGCCCTGATCAACCTCGACTTCGCCGATGTCCGCACGACGATGAGGGACGCCGGCCCGGCGCTGCTCGGAATCGGAATGGGAACCGGTGATACCCGCGCGTCGGTCGCGGCCGAGAAGGCGATCTCCTCGCCACTGCTCGAGACCTCGATCGAGGGGGCGCGGTCGATCCTACTTTCGATCACCGGCGGTGGCGACCTCTCGCTGGTAGAGATCTCCGAAGCGGCACGGGTGATCCAGGAGGCTGCCCACCCGGAGGCCCACATCATCTTCGGCGCCAACGTCGACGAGGACCTCCACGAGCAGATCTGGGTGACGGTGATCGCGACCCGTTTCGACGCCCGCGGCCGCCGCGCCGACGGGTCCTCGACCGGCGTCCACCGCTCCACGGCCCGGCCGTCCGCGCGTCGCGGCAAGTCCGATCGGACCGGTGCCAAGCGCGTCCCGCGCCACGACGAGCAGCAGCCGGGCGATCTCGGCATCGACGTCCCCGAGTTCATCCCGAACTAGTCCATGACGGCGCCCCGCCCGCGCGGCGCCGTGGCCGCCGGACACCCGGAGACGGCAGAGGCCGGCGCCTGGGCGCTGCGCGAGGGCGGCAACGCGACCGACGCCGCGGTGGCCGCGATCGCGACCTCGATGGCCGTCGAGAGCCCGCTCACCGGCCTCGGCGCCGGCGGCTACATGCTCGTCTTCGAACCGGGAGCCGAGCCGGCGCTGCTCGACTTCTTCGTGGCAGCGCCGGGCCTTGGCGATCGCGAGCGCCGCTCCGAGCTGAATCCGATCGACGTCGACTTCGGCGGCACCGTGCAGGTCTTCAACATCGGCGCTGCCTCCTGCGGCGTGCCCGGGACCCCGGCTGGCCTGGTGGAGGCGAACCGGCGCTGGGGGTCGATGCCGCTCGAGACCCTGCTGCGGCCCGCGATCGGCCATGCCCGCAACGGCGTCCACGTCAATCGCCAGCAGGCGTACCTGCTCGAGATCCTCGGTCCGATCCTGACCCACGAGCCCGAGGGGATGGCCCTCTACGCGCCAGGCGGCTCGCCGCTGACGGAGGGCGACCGCTTCGTCTTCGCCGAGCTCGCCGAGGCGCTCGAGCTGCTGGCCGCGGAGGGCGCCGACCCCTACTACCGTGGGGACGTCGCCGGCCGGATCTGCGACTGGGTGGGGCAGCGGGGAGGGCAACTCGCCCCTGAGGATCTCGCCGCGTATGAGCCCGTGGCGCGTGACCCGGTCCGGATCCGCTTCATGGGCAGCGAGATCCTCACCAACCCACCGCCCTCCTCGGGTGGTCTGCTGATCGCCCTGGTTCTGGCGCTGCTCGAGCGCCTCGAGCGCGCCGACCTGCCCGCGCTGGTGGCGGCGATGGAGGAGGCGCAGGAGGCACGGAGCATCGAGTTCGTGCAGGGCCTGAGCGAGCCCGGATTCGCCGACCGCTTCCTCGAGCCGCACCGGGTCGCTGAGGCGGAGCGCCGCTGCCGCGACGTCGTCCGTCCCGGAGGCCGACGCGCGGCTCCCGGTGATGCGCTCGGGTCGACCACCCACATCACGGCAGTCGACGGCGAGGGACGCTGCGCCAGCGTCACCTGCTCCAACGGCACCGGCTCCGGACTGCTGGTGCCCGGCACCGGCGTCCACGTGAACAACATGCTCGGCGAGCAGGACCTGAATCCGTTCGGATTCCACGAGCACGAGCCGACTCGCAGGCTGCCCTCGATGATGTCGCCGACGGTGGTGCTCCGGAACGGGGAGCTCGAGGCCGGGATGGGCAGTGCGGGCTCAAACCGGATCCGTGATGCGGTGGCCCAGGCGATCGTCCGGATCGTGGTCGACGGAATGGAGGCGGCCGACG
>DATFLZ010000126.1:0-16115 GCA_035267205.1 Solirubrobacterales bacterium
GACCAGGCTCTGCGCTCGCTGGACGAGCTCGGCATGGAGGGCGAGGCGCGCTCACGCTTCGAGCATGGCTTCCGGCAGGCTTACGGCGCGGTGCTGGTCACCGGTCCAACCGGCTCGGGCAAGTCGACCACGCTCTACTCCGCGCTGACGGAGATCAACGACGTCGAGAAGAACATCATCACGATTGAGGATCCCGTTGAGTACCGGATCAACGGGGTCAACCAGATGGGCGTCAACCGTAAGGCCGGGCTCACCTTCGCCAACGGCCTCCGCTCGGTGCTGCGCGCCGATCCCGACATCATCATGGTCGGCGAGATCCGCGATGCCGAGACCGCCCGGATCGCGGTCGAGGCCGCGCTCACCGGCCACCTCGTGCTCAGCACGCTGCATACCAACGACGCCCCCGGCGCGATCACGCGTCTGGCCAAGATGGGGATCGAGTCGTTCTTGACGGCCTCGGCCGTCGACGTCGTTGTCGCCCAGCGACTCGCCCGCAAGCTCTGCACGAACTGCAAGCGTCGCATCGTCCTCCAGCAGGCGGCCCTCGAGGACGCCGGCTTCCGAGTGGGCGCCGATGTCGAGGCCTACGAGCCGGTCGGCTGCGCTCGCTGTAACGGCACCGGCTACAAGGGCAGGCAGGGCCTCTACTCGGTGATGGAGATGTCGGATCGGCTCAAGGACCTGACCGTCTCCGGCGCGCCCCAGGCCGAGATCACCGCGGTGGCGCGCGAGGAGGGCATGCTCACGCTGCGCGAGGACGGCCTCCTGAAGGTCCGCGCCGGGATCACCTCAGTCGCCGAGGTCGCCCGAGTCGCTGTCTAGGGCCGGCCTCCTGGCGACCCCGCGTGCGTGGGTCCGGCCAAGGGCGCCGGCCGCGGGGCAGCAGCGGTTGCACAGACGGGATGCAGAGGGGATGCAGAGGCCGGGTGGGCGCGGATCGCCCGGGGTCCGTCCCTCTCGCGTCAGGTGCCGAGCGGTCAGTCTCGGCCGGTATGCGGTCGTTAGGTACCGCTCGGCGTTCCTCCAGCGTGGGAGCGGGAGCCGGCGGCCGAGGCGTAACGAAGGTTCGAATAGTTCGAAGCAACGTGACGTCTCGACGCCGCTCGACCGCTCGCCGTCCCTCAGGTACCCCTATAGGAACAGGTGCGGGACGTTTCCCGCTCGGCGAGGAATCAGTCTGTGGACGGCGTCGGGCCGTAGCTCTCGTGGCCGAGGTCGTGGAGCCAGCCGCGGAGGATCTGATGCACGCTCTCGGCGCCGACGACCGACTCCTCGGGCCAGGGGAGGTCGGCGGGGTGGAGGATGAACGGATGGCTCTGTGGGCCCCCGATGCCGCCGTGGGAGCCGACCAGCTCCTCGAAGGCGGCTACCTCGCCGGTTGCCGGCCAGTAGCTCGAGTTGAGGAGCAGATCGGGGCAGTGCTCGAAGCCGTCGGTGCGGCGCAGGTGATCCGCGGCGTTCGGCCCGAAGTCGGCGAGTGGGTCGGTGCCCTCGACCGCGTCGTCGCTCAACCGGCGCAGGCCGCCGCGGCCGAGCACGATCGCGCCCCTCTCGTCGTCGCGGACGAGGATGAAGCCGATTCCAGGGTGTGAGCGGAGGGTGTCGATCAGGCCAGGGTGGAGTGCCTCGATCCGGCTTTGGGTGAGCCGTCCGGGCTCGCGGGGGAAGCTGATCAGCCCGAGACAGCCCGAGGCCATCACCGAAAGCTCGGGGGGCAGCTCGTCCGCGTCCTCGGGCCCCGGGGCCTCGGCCGGGCCGTCGGCCCGCTCGCTGGTCGCTGGGATGTGGACCGACTCGCTCGTGTCGGTCCGCCCGCGCGTCACGGCGCGAATCGTCTTGCCGGTCGCGGTGTCGTCCCGGCGCAGCTCGGTGAGGCTGGCGCCGATGTAGGCGGTCGCCTCGTCCTCGCCGCCGCTGTCGGCCTGCACGTCCCCGGTCCGGGAGGCGCTGCGGACGAGGTCCTCGAGCGTGACGGAGTAGCGCTGCAGAAAGGTCGCGCCCTGCGACTGTCCGTGGTCGGAGAGGACGACCACGCGATAGGGGCGAGGAGCGTCCTGGAGGGCGGAGACGATCCGGCCGATCTCCCGGTCTACCTTGGCGAGCACCTGGAGCGTGTCGGCGCGCTCGATGCCGGAGTGGTGAGCGACCTCGTCGTAGGCCAGGAAGGTCGTGTAGATCACCGGTCGGCCCGCGAGCACGTCACCGACGACGGTGGCCACCTGGAGATCGAGCTGGATCGCGGTCGCCCAGGCCCGCGCCCCCGCGTAGGCGCGCGAGCGGTCGATCCGCGGCCTCACGTCGCGTCGTCGCTGGCGACTCGCGAAGCGGCGCTCGCGGGCGAAGTCGGCGATCGCCGAGCCGGCGGTCTTGATCGCCGCGTAGGGGCGGGCGAAGTAGGCGGCGTAGTCACGGCCCAGCGGGCGGCGCCGGTGGAGCACGGTGCTCATCGTCAGCATCGAGTGCGTCGCGTCGCCGGAGAGGATGTTGGCCCGGGAGGCACCGTCGGCGTGCAACAGGCCCTTGCCGTCGGAGTGCCGACGCTCGATCTCAGCGGCGTCCCTCGGGTGGTTGGTGACGATCGCCTTGCCCTGGTCCTTCTCCCACCAGCGGAACGCCGGCATGTCGTCGTTGTTTCCGTGCAGCAGGCCGGCCTGGCAGGCACCGGTCTGCGAGGAGAGGTCGGTCTCCCAGGGGCGCATCTCGTGGCTGCCCTCGGCCACCCAGCGGGCGAGATGAGGTGTCGTACCGTCGCGCAGGGCGCGCTGGGCGATCTCGTGCGCGAGCCCGTCAATCTCGAGGAAGAGGACGCCGGGCACATCGGTCTCGACCCGTTCGCCCCGCTTCTTGAGGCTGCGCAGGACGACGTTCCGGTGCCAGGACTCGTCGTCGCCGATCGCGAGCAGCGCCGAGAACAGCGCGGTCAGCAGGGTGAGCCCGATCGCGACCAAGATCCCCTCGGCGAGGTCGTTGATGTGGGCGTTCGGGATCAACTCGATCACGACGGCGATGAGGATGCCGTTGAGCACGATCGCCGCGCCGCCGAGGGTGAGCACGCTCAGGGGCAGCGTGAGCCGGGCCAGCGTCGGCCAGACCAGCGCGTTGAGGGCGCCGACGACGAAGGCCGTGCTCAGCGCGGCGCCGGGCCCGTCGAGCACGAAGCCGGGCAGCGCCTCCGAGAGCAGCAGCAGCGCGCCCGCGTTGAGGGCCAGCACGACGATCGCTCGAGCCAGCCTCCGCAGCGGGTCCGGCGATACGTCCGATCTCGGCCTTACAACCATCGTGATGGCTAACTCTCCCGAAAACGGGGGCGAGGAGGCAGCCGACCCTCAACGGTTGCCTCCGATGCTGCCGCCGGCCACGGCTCGGGAGCCGACGTTCCGGGCGATTCTCCGCGTCGTCGTGACCGTGGTCCTCAGCGCGCTCGCGCTGTATCTGGTCTACCTGGTCCGCACGCCGCTCTTCTACCTCGCCGTCGCGACCTTCGTCGCGGTCGCCGTCTCGGGGCCGGTCAACCGTCTCTCGCTACGCATGCCCCGCGGGCTCGCCATCACGCTTGTGTATCTGGGCGTGATCCTGGTCCCGATCGTGATCGGCGCGATCCTGATCCCGCCGGCGGTCAGCGCGATCTCGAGCCTCGTCACCCAGCTTCCGAGCTATGTCCAGGACGTCACCGACTTCATCCAGGGCAACCAGCAGCTCCAGGACCTCAACAACGACTTCAACCTGACCGCGAAGCTCCAGGAGCTGGCCCAGAACCTCGCCTCCGACCTCGACGTGGTCGCCGGCGAGCTCGCCAACGTCGGCGCCGGGCTGCTCGGCTCGCTGTTCGCGGTCTTCACGATCCTCGTGTTCAGCATCTTCATGGTCTCCCGCGGCCGGCAGTGGACCGACGCGCTGGTCCACTATCGCCCGGAGCACGAGCGCCGGGCGATCCGCCGCGGCCTCGACCGGATGGCGAGCGCGGTGAGCTCATACGTGGGCGGCGCCCTCGTCCAGGCCACCGTCGCCGGCCTCGCCGCCTTCATCGTGCTCTCGATCCTGGGCGTCGACGCGCCGCTGGCGCTCGCCGTGATCATTGCGCTCCTCGATCTGATCCCGCTGATCGGCGCGACGATCGGGGCGTTCATCGTGGGACTCGTGACCCTGTTCACGGACTTCCCGACGGCGACGATCATCTGGGTCGTCTTCGCGATCGCCTATCAGCAGTTCGAGAACTACGTGATCCAGCCCCGGATCCAGGCGCGGGCGGTAAAGCTGGACCCGTTCATCATCGTCGTCGCGGCCCTGTTCGGTGGTTTCCTGCTCGGCGTGATCGGGGCCCTGCTCGCGATCCCGACCGCCGCGGCCATGCAGATCGCGGTCCGCGAGTTCCTCGCCTACAAGCGCGCGGTCGCCTCCGGGACGCTCGCGGAGCACCTCGCCGAGGACGACGGGGAGGGCGAACCGCCGCCTGGCGACTCCGGGCCCCCCGACCCGGAATCCGGCTCGCCGCCCGAGCCTGAACCTGAACCGGGCTGAGAGACCGTCCACAGCGCTCAAGCATCGGCACCGATCTGACGAAGAGAGGGCAGAGATGAGCGACTTCGATTTCGCCGAGGTACTCACGCGGATGGTCGACGTGCGTGCCTCAGATGTACACCTGACGCCGGGCTTTGCTCCGGCTATTCGTGTTCGCGGGCGGATCAGCCCGATGGATGACTATCCCGTGCTGACCCCACAGCAGACGCGCGAGGTCATCTACTCGATCCTCAACAACGACCAGCGCAAGCGATTCGAGAACGAGCAGCAGCTCGACTTCGCCTACGCGATCCCCAACGTCGCCCGCTTCCGCGTCAACTGCTACTTCCAGCGCGGAGCGATCAGCGCCGCCTTCCGTCACATCCCGCAGGAGATCAAGACGATCGAGGACCTGCAGCTGCCGCCGATCCTGACCGATTTCACCCGCCGGCCCCGCGGATTCGTCCTCGTTACCGGGCCGACCGGCTCCGGCAAGACGACCAGCCTCGCCGCGATGCTAGATCTGATCAACCGCGAGCGCGAGGATCACATCCTCACGATCGAGGACCCGATCGAGTTCATGCACCGCCATCAGAAGTGCATCGTCAACCAGCGCGAGGTGGGCACCGACGCCCCGACGTTCGCGAAGGCCCTGAAGGCGGCGCTGCGTCAGGACCCCGACGTGATCCTCGTCGGCGAGATGCGCGACATCGAGACGATCTCGACCGCGCTGACCGCGGCGGAGACGGGGCACCTCGTCTTCGCCACGCTCCACACCCAGTCGACCTCCCAGACCGTCGACCGGATCATCGATGTCTTCCCCGCCGAGCAGCAGGGGCAGGTGCGCATGCAGCTCTCGATCGCGCTGCAGGGAATCGTCACCCAGCAGCTGTTGCCGACCTCGGACGGCGCCGGCCGCGTCTGCGCCTGCGAGGTGCTGGTGCCGACGCCGGCGATCCGCAACCTGATCCGCGAGGGGAAGACACACCAGATCTACTCGTCGATCCAGACCTCGGGATCGACCGGGATGCAGACCATGGACGCGCATCTGGCCCAGCTCGTCCGTCAGGGCAAGATCACCCGCCAGCTGGCCGAGGCGCGGGCATCGCAGCCGGAGGAGCTCCGCCGCCTGCTCGGCGACGCCTCGATGCAGGGTCAGCAGCAATACCAGGGCGCGGCGACGAGCCTCGGGAGCCCCGTGGGATAGCCGATGGCGACGTACGCGTTCAAAGCGGTCGACGTATCGGGGGTTCCCTCGCGAGGAGAGCTTGAGGCGCCCACGAAGTCCCAGGTCACCGAACAGCTGCGCCAGCGCGGACTGATCGTCCTCGACGTCTCCGAGAAGCGGGAGGCGATGCGGCTGGAGTCGGCGTTCGACCGCTTCAAGAGCGTCGACATGCGCGAGCTCAGCGTCTTCTCCCGGCAGTTCGCGACGCTGATCACCTCGGGCATGCCGATGCTGCGCTCGCTTTACACGCTCGAGGACCAGACCGAGGACGAGAAGATCAAGGATGCGATCGGCGGCCTGCGGGGCGATGTCGAGGCGGGCAGCTCGGTCGCCGAGGCCATGGACCGCCACCCCGTGGTCTTCGATCCGCTCTACCGCTCGATGGTGAGGGCGGGGGAGGGCTCCGGCCGCCTCGAGCAGGCGCTCGACATGATCGCCTTCCAGCTCGAGAAGCTCGACGATCTGCGTCGCCAGATCCGCTCGGCAGCGATCTATCCCGCGCTCGTCTTCGGCTTCTCGCTCGTGGTCATGGTCGTGGTCGTCGCCTTCATCGTCCCCATCTTCGCCGGCATCTACACGGAGATCGCGTCCGAGCAGCCGGGCGAGAGCGCCGCCCTGCCGCTCCCGACCCGGATCACCGTTGGCGTCTCCGACGCGATCACCGGGTCCTGGTACATCCTCATCCCGGTCCTGGCCGGGCTCACGGTCGCCTTCTTCCAATGGAAGAAATCGGAGACCGGCAGATATCAGTGGGACGTGCTCAAGCTGAAGCTGCCGTTCAAGATCGGCGACGTGGTCCAGAAGGTCGCGATCGCCCGCTGGAGCCGGATCTTCAGCGGCACGATCTCAGCCGGCGTCCCGATCCTGCAGGCGGTGAAGATCGCCGGTGAGACCTCGGGCAACAAGGTCATCGAGAAGGCGATGGACGATGTCTACGCATCGGTCCGCCGCGGCGGCACGGTGGCCGGTCCGCTCGAGAACAACCCGGTCTTCCCGACCATGGTCAGCCACATGGTCTCGGTCGGCGAGGAGACCGGCCAGCTCGAGCACATGCTCGGCAAGATCGCCGACTTCTACGAGTCCGAGGTCGACGCCAAGGTCAAGGCCCTGACCTCCCTGATCGAGCCGGTGATGATCGTCTTCGTCGGCACCATGGTGGGCTTCATCGTGATCTCGATGTACCTCCCGATCTTCAGCCTCTACGACAAGATCCGGTAGGGCGCGGCAACAAGCATCGACCGACCGAGTTCGCTGCGCCACCACGAAACGGGAGTCTCGGAAGCTGGTGTTTCTATGCGGAGGCGTGGGTCGGGCTGAGGGCTCGGGCCCCCAGGCGGCAGCGGTTGCATAGAGGGAGGGAGTCGAGCGAGAAACGTCCCTCACCTGCTCCTATAGGGGCACCTGCGGGACGGCCAGCGGTCGACCGGCGTCGAGGCGTCACGTTCCTTCGAACTATTCGAACCTTTGTTACGTCTCGGCCGTTGCTGTGCCGTTGCGCGAGGAGCACTATCGCCCTGCTGAGGCATGACACGCGATGCGGTGGTCTCTGCGGAGTTGGAGCGGCTCGCTAGGTCGTGGGCGGCTCGGATGGCAGGCCCCCGCCGCCCCTTCCGGGCCGCGAGGTCGCCGTCGAGGAGGCGCGCGGCGAGCGCAGCCGCGGCGCCGTTTCCCGGCCCGGGCGGTCAGCCGGCGGCGGGGGACTGGGCGCCGTGGCTCTCGGGGGGGCGAGTCGGCTCAGCCGGCCTTGTGTTCAGGTCGTCCACCAGGACCTCGACCACCCGAGGGTCGAACTGCCGGCCGGCGCATGCCTCGAGCTCGGCGATCACCTGATCGGTGCGAAGCGCCTCGCGGTGGGGCCTGGGGGCCATCATCGCCGCGCAGGCGACGCAGGCGTTGATGATCCGGGCGCCGAGCGGGATCTCCTCTCCGGCGAGCCCGTCGGGGTAGCCGGTGCCGTCGAAGTGCTCGTAGGCGCTACGAACGAGGCGCGCGACCGGTTCGAGTGAGGCGGCGGAGGCCACGATGCGCTCTCCCGCGACCGTCTGCTCCCTCACCAGGGCTCGCTCCGAGTCGCTCAGCGGCGCCGGCTTCTCGAGCACCGCCTCGGGGATGCTGAGCATGCCGACGTCCTGCAGGCCGGCGGCGAGGACGACATCGTCGAGCTGGTCGCTGTCGAGGTCGAGCTTGCGCCCAACGGTCAGCGCGAGTGGAACGACGGTGCGGAGGTGCTCACGCAGTTGGGGGCGGCGGGTGCCGAGCGCCGCCACGAGGGCCGCGTGCGCCTGGCGCCTCGGGGAGCGTCGGCCACGGCGCTCGCGGGCCGTCATCCGCCTCGCGGCCAGGTCGAGGGCGGCCCCGGCGTGCTCGGCGTCCTCTGGAATCTCGCACTCGCCGTGGTGAGCGGTCAGGGTCGCGCCGCGCTCGTGCCTGGTGAGCGTGGCCCGCACCCGCGTGACGAGATCGTCAACGATGAGCCCGTCCCGTGGCACGAGCACCGCGAACCGCAGCCCTCCCAATCGGTAGGCGTCACCCCCGGCGCCGGCCGCAATCGAGCCAAGGTCGTCGGCGAGCCGCATCGCGGCCG
Organism: Solirubrobacterales bacterium; assembly: GCA_035267205.1. Lineage (GTDB taxonomy): Bacteria > Actinomycetota > Thermoleophilia > Solirubrobacterales > 70-9 > CAXMST01. Next base: position 8,310 of record DATFLZ010000126.1, read on the forward strand.
CATCGCGGTCGTCCGCGGGGGCGTCCGGATTATGCTCCTCGACCTCGAACAGCACCAGGGTCGCGGCCGAGCGCTCCCCGCATCTTTCCTCGAGCGCCTCGAGCAGGGCCTCGCCGTTTCGAAGGCCGGTCAGCCGGTCGCGGTGCGCACGCTCGCGCTCGGCGTCTGCCCGCTCGGCGGCACGTCCGACCCGAACGAGCATCCATGCGAACACCACCACGATCACGCCCATGCCAACCCAGAAGACGAGCTCACTGATCACGCCGCGGATGTGGTCGTAGGTCAGCAGTCCGATCGCGAGAGCGAAGAAGCTCGTCGGTCCGATCACCGACCGGGCATCGCCGGGTTCGATCCTACGAGTCAGGTACTCGTTCGTCGAGACCACATGCTCGCGGTTCTCGGGCATCGTCGAACCGCGTCTATTTCCGGTCATCAGGTGAATCCCCCTTGGCTTCCGTGACTTGTAGCGGTGATCGGGCGCCGGGGGCGTACCCATGAGGCCTCGGGAGCCCCTTGGACGGATGGCGGATCCGGCTTCGACAGGTTCGGCGCCGTTCGGGGCGCCCATCTAGTCTTCGCATGGTGGCGACCCGGCGCGCAGGCTTGGTTCGGACTCGGGCGGGAAGTAGATGAGGCTGCTCGTCGTCGCTCTGCCCGGGAGCATCCATACCGCGCGGGATCTGAAGCTGATCGCCGACCTGGGGTGGGACGTGCATCTGTTCCCGGCCCTGAACCTGGGTGTGCACGACGAGATCTCTGGAGTGACGATCCACCTCGAGCCCGGGTCGGTGGCGGAGGAGCTTCCCATGGGGAACCACGTGGTGCGGCACGAGGGCGGGCCGCCGGGCGGGTTGACGCCGCTGGAGCGGGCGGAGCTGCTCGCCGAGGTGATCCGGGAGCTCGAGCCCGATTTGATCCACTCGATGGAGCTGGGGCGGGCGGGGTACCTGACGCTCGGTGCGAAGCGGTCGTTCGGGCCGGGGTTCCCGGTCTGGGTCGCCCAGGACTGGGGCATGGACATCAGCCTCCATCACCGGATCCCTGAACAGCGGGCCCACCTGCGGGGGCTGCTCGCCGAGTGCGACTGCTACTGGGCCGAGTGCCAGCGGGATGCGGCCCATGCGCGGGCGCTGGGCTTCGAGGGCGAGATCGGCCCGGCGCTCCCGGTCACCGGCGGCTACGACCTCGAGCACTGCGACGGCCTGGCCGAGCCGGGGCCGGTCTCGGCGCGGAGCGCGATCACGGTCAAAGGGATCTCAACGGGCGTCTATCGGGCCGGGACGGTTCTCTCCGCTCTCGAGCGCAAGCGGGAGCTGCTCGCGGGCAGACGGCTGCAGCTCTACTCGGCCACCGCCGACATCGCCGAGCGCGGCGCGGCGCTCGGATCCGACGCCGGCGCCGAGGTCGCGGTGCTCTCGACCGCGGCGGAGCCAGTCGCCCACGACGAGATCCTCGCAGCGCATGGACGCTCACGGGTGTCGATGGCGAGCCAGCTCGGCGACGGGATCTGCACCTCGGCACTCGACGCCCTGGTGATGGGCTCTTTCCCCATCTTCTCGGACACCGGTTGCGGCTGCGAGTGGGCAGTTCGCGGCCGGGACGCGGCCTTCGTGGGCCCCGAAGACGTCGATGGGATGGCGGCGGCGCTGGAGCGGGCGCTGACCGACGACGAGCTGGTCGATCGCGCGGCGGCGCGGAACCGTCGCACCGCGGCTCGCCACCTCGACCGCGCCGCGATCGCGGCGCTGCGGGTCGAGTTCTATGAGCGGGCCGCAGCGGATGGGGTTCGGCGCGGCCACGATCGGCGTTAGCCTGAGAAACCGATGTCGCCCGAAACCGACCGGCTCGACCGGCTCGACAGAGCCCGGGAGCGGCTCCGCGAACTCGCTGCCGAACGGAAGCCGGACGCCGGGGCCCTGTCCCGCGCCCGCCGTGAGCTCCTCTCGGCGGCATACCTGGCCGGGCGTAGCTACCCGGAGGACGTCGTGGAGACCGGGGAGCTCTGGGAGGCCGCCGAGGGCGTCGAGCAGCTCGCCGAGGTGGCCGAGGATCTCGCCTGGGCGCTCGCCCGGCAGGCCGAGCAGCTCGAGGCTCGGGAGGCGGTCGAGGATCCGGAGCCGCTCGATCCGGATGTCGTCTTCGATCTCGACCGCGGACGCTGGCAGCAGGACGTCGCCCGCGCCCGCCATGCCAGGCTCGAGGCCGAGGCGCGGGCGGGCTACCTCGCCCGCGAGAACGACCAGCTGCGCGAGCGGCTGCGGGAGCGGGAGCGGCGCATCGCCGACCGCGAGCGCCGGCTCGAGGAGCGGCGCGCCGAGATCTCACGTCTGCGCGCGGCGCGCCCGCCGGAGCGGAGCTCCGGCGGGCTGCTGCGACGGCTGCGGAGGGGGAGCGGACGGTGAGCGCCGAGACCGCGGTCTCGATCGTGATACCCGCCTACGACAGGGCCGAGTTCCTGCGCGCCGCGGCCGAGAGCGTGCTCGAGCAGGACCACGAGCGCCTCGAGCTGATCATTGTCGACGACGGCTCCACGGACGGCACCCCGGAGCTCGTCGCCGCGCTCGAGGGTGAGTGGGCGGCCCGGCCGGGCCGCCTGCGGACGACCCACCATGACAACATCGGCCAGGCGCGCAGCACCAACCGCGGCTGGCAGTTGGCCGGCGGTGAGCTGCTCGGGTACCTCAGCTCCGACGACACCCTGCTCCCCGGCGCGATTCCGGCGCTTGTGGCGGCGCTCGCGGAACGGCCTGAGGCAGTCGCGGCCTATCCGGACTTCGAGCTCATCGACGAGGCGGGCGGAGCGGTGGACCACTTTCGGCTCGAGCAGTTCACGGTGCGCGACGCCCTGCTCGCCCATGACCCCATCGTGGGCCCGGGGGCGATCTTCCGCCGCGAGCTCCTCGATCGCATCGACGGCATGGATCCGGGCTTTCCGACGAACGTCGACTTCGAGTTCTGGCTACGGGTCGGGCTCGAGGGACCGCTCGCGCATGTTCCCGAGGTGCTCGCCGGCTACCGCGTGCACGAGGGCATGACCAGCACCGACGCCCGCGGGCCGGAGATGGCGGCCCGAGCGGTCGCCCTGCTCGATCACTTCTACGCGCTTCCCGGGCTCTCGACTGAGCTTGGCGAGGTGCGCGATCGCGCCTACCGAGCGGCCTACCTGGCGGGTGCCCTCGTCGCCAGTGGGACCCCGATGGAGTCCGACGGCCGCTTTTACCTCGCCGATCGCCGCGCGCGCCGGGTGTCGAATCGCCATGCCGAGCGTGACGCGGAGGCCGAGGTCGCGGAGCTGCGGGCCGAGCTGGCCAAGCTCGCCGAGCAGACGGCGGCCGGCCGGGCCGCGCGCCGCGAGGCGCTCGCCGAGCGTGAGGAGCGGATCGCCGCCCTCAGCGCGCGGCTGGAGGCCAAGCAGCAGGAGCTGATCGCGCTCGAGCAGCGCCTCGCCAACGTCGCCTACGAGAGCGCATCACTGCCTCGCCGACTCGCCCGCCGGGCTCGCGCAGTGCTCAATCGCCGCGAGGCGCAACGTGGAGGTGTGCGGTGAGCGGAGGCGCGAGGATGCTCGTCCTGGGCGCCAGCGGGATGCTGGGCCATAAGCTCGCCCAGATCGCTGTGGCCGAGGGCTTCGAGGTCATCGGGACGATCCGAGGCGGCGACGCCGGCCGGCTGCGGCCCGTCATCCCCGCCGAGGCGAAGATCCTGACCGGCGTGGGACTCGACGCTCCGGGCTCGTTCAGGGGCGCCCTGACGGCAGCTCGGCCCGACCTGGTCGTCAACTGCATCGGCGCGGTCAAGCAGCTGGCCACCGGGCGGGATCCCGTCGAGGCGATCAGGATCAACTCGCTGTTTCCCCATCAGCTCGCCGCACTCTGCTCCGAGTGCGAGGCCCGCTTGATCCAGATCTCCACCGACTGCGTGTTCAGCGGTGAGCGCGGGGGATACCGGGAGGAGGACGCGCCAGACGCGTCCGATGTCTACGGGCGCTCGAAGCTGCTCGGCGAGGTCACCGAGCCCCCGGCTCTGACCCTGCGCACCTCGTTCATCGGCCGCGAGCTCGCCGGAAGCAGCGGCCTGGTCGAGTGGCTGATCAGCGAGCGCGGGGGGACGGTCCGCGGGTTCGGCCACGCGATCTTCAGCGGCCTCAGCTCGATCGAGCTCGCCCGCGCGATCTGCGCGGCGGGCGCCGAGCAGCGGCTGACCGGCCTCTACCACCTGGGAGCCGACCCGATCGACAAGCACTCCCTGCTCGTGGCGCTCCGCGACGCGCTCGGGCTGGATGTGGAGATAGATCGCGACGAGTCCGTCAGAATTGACCGCAGCCTGGACTCGAGCCGCTTGCGTGCCGAGATCGACTGGCTGCCGCCCGGCTGGCCGGAGATGATCGCCGTGCTGGCGGGCGATCCAACGCCATACCCGTCGCTAGGGGCCAGAGCACAGTCCGAAACGAGCTGAGAGGGGCGAAACGTGGAGCAGAACGCCGAGATCGACATGCTGGAGGGCAAGCGCGTGCTCGTGACCGGTGGGACCGGCTCGCTGGGCAGGGTGCTCGCCCGGCGACTGCTCGACGGGATCGCCGGCGACCCTGCCGAGGTGATCGTGTTCTCGCGTAGCGAGGCCACTCAGCACGCGATGCGCCTCGAGTTCCAGCGCCGGGACGTGGCCACCGACGAGATCGCCTATGACGAGCGTCGCGCGAGCAAGCTCAGCTTCCGGATCGGCGACGTCAGCAACTACGCCTCGATTGCCGCGGCGCTCCGTGGCGTCGACTTCGTCTTCCACGGCGCGGCGATGAAGCAGGTCCCGGCCTGCGAATACCACCCGGTCGAGGCCGTGCGCACCAACGTCGACGGGGCGGCCAACATCGTCCGCGCGATCGCCGAAAACTCGCTGCCGGTCGAGGCGGTGGTCGGGATCGCTACCGACAAGGCCTGCAAGCCGGTCAACGTGATGGGCATGACCAAGGCGCTGCAGGAGCGGATCTTCTGCCAGGCCAATCTCGACTGCCCCGGCACGCGGTTCATGATCGCTCGCTACGGGAACGTGATCGCCTCTCGCGGCTCGGTGATCCCCCTCTTCGCCGACCAGATCCGGCGCGGCGGTCCGCTGACGGTGACGACACCCGAGATGACCCGGTTCCTGATGAGCCTCGATCGCGCTGCCGAGACCGTCGTCGCCGCCCTCGCGGGCGGCGGCCCGGGCGAGATCTTCATTCCCCTGCTTCCGGCCGTACGGATCAGCGACCTCGCCGAATCGATGACCGCCGGCACCGGAGTGGAGATCTCCTGCGTAGGCGTGCGCCCGGGTGAGAAGATCCACGAGGTGCTTGTCAGCGAGGAGGAGGCGGCCCGTACGCACCGCCGCGGTGACCACCTCGTGATCGCCCCGGTCCTGCCCGAGCTCCGCGCCGCCGAAATCGCCGGCGAGCCCTTCAGCGAGCGCGAGTACTGCTCGGCCGACGCGGTCGTTAGCCGTGACGAGCTCGACGCGATGCTCGACGCGCACGGCCTCCGCGAGATCGAGCCGGCTGCCGCGCCCGGCGCCGGCACTCAGGATCCGTGAGGATCCTCACCGTCCTCGGGACGCGACCCGAGATCATCCGTCTGAGCCGCGTGATCCCAGAGCTCGACGCGCTCGCCGGCGACGGTATCGAGCATCTCGTCGCCGATACCGGGCAGAACTACGAGGAATCGCTCTCCGGGCTCTTCTACGACCAGCTGGACGTCCGTGAGCCCGACTTCCGGCTCGGGGTCCGGGGGGAGAGCTTTGGCGCGCGGATCGCCGGGATCATCACCGGCGTCGAGCGCCTGATCGCCGAGCACCGTCCCGACCGCCTGCTCGTTCTCGGCGACACCGACAGCGGGATCGCCGCCTTCGTCGCAAAGAGAATGGGGGTCGAGGTCTTTCACATGGAAGCGGGCAACCGCTGCTTCGACGATCGTGTGCCGGAGGAGGTCAACCGCCGCCTGATCGACCACAGCAGCGACCTGCTGATGCCGTACACGGCGAACAGCGCCCGCAACCTCGCGGAAGAGGGAATCAGCCCGGAACGAACGCGCATCACGGGCAACCCGATCAAGGAGGTGCTGGACCACCATGGCGAGCGGATCGCCGCCTCCGGCGCGCTCGACCGCTACGGCTTCGAGCCGGGTGAGTACATGCTGCTGACCGCTCACCGGCAGGAGAACGTCGACCACCCCGAGCGACTGGAGGCGCTGATCGAGGGCGTCACCGGGGCGGCGGCGGACTCGCGGTTGCCGCTGCTGTGCGCGGTCCATCCGCGGACCGCCCGCCGGCTCGAGCAGGCCGAGGGAAGCCTCGAGGGCGAGGGCATCGTCACGACCCCGCCGCTCGGCTTCTTCGACTTCGTCAGCCTGGAGCAGCATGCGCGCTGCGCGATCACCGACAGCGGCACCGTGCAGGAGGAGTGCTGTCTGTTCGGGGTGCCGGCGGTCACGATTCGCGACAGCACGGAGCGGCCCGAGACGGTCGAGTGCGGGAGCAACGTGGTCTGCGGCCTCGAGCCGGACCGGATCCGGGAGGCGGTTGGCGCTGCCGTCCGTGGCTATCCGGCCTGGGAGCCCCCCGCCGAGTATCTCTTCGAGGACGTGTCCGGGACCGTCGCGGATCTGCTCGAGGCGCCGAGCACGGAGTGGTCCTGACGCTCACGGGGTGACGCGCAGGCGAGCGACGGCTGTGCCCTCGCCGACGGTGACGGCGAAGGTGCCGCTCCGCCTGAGCAGCAGGTCGAATCGCGCGGGCGCGAGCGGGGTCCCGAACTCGCTGCGGCCGAGCCCCCTGATCCGGACGGGCGTCGCGTCCGCGACCTCGACGACGAGCTGCAGGCGGTCGCCGACCGTGGCCTCGAGCGGCACCGGCTCGCCGGCGTCGGCTCCGACCCGCTGCTTGATCACAGCCCCGCCGCCGGAACCGGCGACCGGGCCGGTCGTGGTCTGCTCCGTGCTCGTCGTCTCCTCGCTGGCCGGAGGGGGCGCCAGTGCCGCGATGAACGATGAGATGAGCAGGAGCGCGACCAGGACTGCGATCAGACGACGGGCGGCCATCGGGACCATTGTTGCGCCCGGCGCCCGTCGCCGGGGCCACGGTGGACCTGCCGGGCCCTGGATCGTGCCGGCATAGGGGCCAGCCCCTATGCGCACCCGGGTACAACACCTGTCCACTGCCGGGCGGATATCCCAGATTCGCTAAAGGGTCGGTCCCCGCGGACCGATAGGGGGGCCGAAAGCAAACAAGGGCTAGAGCCCTGGTGACCAAGGCAAACCCGTCGCGAGGCGGTGGCGCAAAACCACGGGGCTCCCACGAACAAAGGGAGCCAGCCGAGTTACCACCGGGGTTCAGAGAACTTCCGACTGGCAATGCCGCCGGGCTCTGGCTCCACCTATAGGACCTGCAAGGAGGGTACCTAGATGTTGGAGAATCTCCGTCAGAGGAGCAGTGAGGAGTCGGGTTTCACCCTGGTTGAGCTGCTGGTTGTCATGCTCATCCTCGGAATCCTGGCCGCGATCGCCGTCCCGTCCTTCTTCAATCAGCGCGACAAGGCGCGTGACGCTGACGCCAAGGTTGGCGCCCGCACCGCCCAGACCGCCATGGAGACCTACGCGACCGACAACGGCGGTTCGTACGCCGGCGCTGCGGCCGATGGTGCTGACCTGAAGACGATTGAGGAAGTCCTCAACGACTTCACGATCACGGTGGCGTCCACCGATGACACCTACACCGTGACCGTCGACTCGGACACCGGGAATGATTTCTCGATTGCACGAGCAGCGGACGGCACTGTGGCCC
>DATFLZ010000127.1:0-11077 GCA_035267205.1 Solirubrobacterales bacterium
CCCGAGCCCGAGCCCGAGCTCGCACCAGAGCCGGAGCCCGAGCCCGCACGAGAAGCGGAGCCGGAGCCAGAGCCGGAGCCCGAGGTCGCGAGCTCGGGGGGTGCCAGCACCGAGGATCTGATCGCGCAGCTCAAGGGTGGGCCGGAGGATTCGGGCAGGACCGATGAGCAGGCCGGCTCCGGCGGGGGAGGAGAGTCACCGGGGGAGGGGCCGTCGAGCTCGGCGGGCGCGCGACTGGTCGCGATGAACCTCGCGCTCGAAGGTCTCGAGCGCGAAGGGATCGTGGATCGGATCGAGTCCGAGTTCGGAAAGCTCGACGACCTCGAGCCGATGATCGATGAGGTTCTGGCCCGCGCCGGTCGCAGCTGAGGTCTCGGGGCATGAGCGACTCCCTGCCGTATGAGTCGCGAGCCGAGACGGTCGCCGAGTTCGCCTCCCGGGTCAATCCCGGCAAGGCCGCCTTCTTCAGCGAGGCAGGGCTCGAGCTGGTCATGGGCGAGCGGGAGGGCGTCCGCTTCCGCGACGCCTACGACGGGCGTGAGTATTTCAACTGCCACTGCAACGGCGGCGTCTACAACCTGGGTCATCGCAACCCCCGGATCATCGGCGCCCTGCGCGATGCGATGGAGGCGCTCGACGCCGGCAACCACCACCTGATCTCGCCGTGGCGAGCGCGACTCGCGGAGCGGCTCGGGGGGACCACCGGCGGTCGCCTGACCGGCTGCATCTACGGCGTCGCCGGTGGGGAGGCGATCGACCTCTCGATCAAGCTTGCCCGCGGGCACACCGGCCGCACCGGGATCATCAGCGCGAGCGGCGGCTATCACGGCCACACCGGCCTGGCGCTCGCGGCTGGGGATCCTGCCTACCGTGATCCGTTCGGGCCGAACCTGCCCGGCTTCTCCCAGGTGCCGTTCAACGACCTCGAGGCGATCGAGCGCGAGGTCGGCGAGGACACCGCCGCGGTGCTGCTCGAGTCGATCCCGGCGACGCTCGGCTTCCCGATGCCCGAGCCCGGCTACCTCGCGGGAGTGGCTGCGATCTGCCGGCGCGCCGGCGCGCTGCTGATCCTCGACGAGGTGCAGACGGGCATGGGCCGCACAGGCACCTACTGGTACTACCAGCAGGAGGAGGTTGAGCCCGACATGATCGTCGTCGGCAAGGGCCTCGGGGGCGGCATCTACCCGATCGCGGCAACGCTGGTCACCCCGGAGCTCCTCGAGTTCTTCCGCGAGCACCCGTTCGTGCACGTCTCGACCTTCGGCGGCGCGGAGCTGGGGTGCGTCGCCGCGCTCGAGGCCTTGGCGATCACCTCCGAGGACGGATTCCTGGAGCGCGTCGCAGCGCTCGGAGAGTGGTTCGAGTCCGAGCTGGGAGAGCTACCGTTCGAGTTGCGGCGCCGCGGTCTGACGATGGCGTTCGCGTTCGAGGCCCCCGACGGCGGGTTCGCCGCGATGCGCGATCTGGTGGGCGAGGGCCTGTTCGCCGTCGTGGCCAACAACGATCCCTCAGTGCTGCAGTTCAAGCCGCCGTTGATCACGTCCGACTCCGAGGCGGAGGAGATGGTGGCGATCGTCCGGCGGGTCTTCGGTTGATCGCCGAGACCGAGCTCGCGCAGCTTCACCAGGAGGTCGAGCAGGCGCTGGAGCGGGGCGACGAGGGCGATCTCCGGGTGATCGGGTGGGGCGAGATCTCGCTCGGCGTCGGCTGGCCGACGGAGCATCCGGAGCACGTCGCCAAGCGCCTGCCCGTGTTTCCCGACGAGGCGTCGTTCGGTCGCTACGCCGCCCTCGTCGAGGAGTACGCGGAGGAGCTCGGGCGGCGGGGGATCAGGGTGCTCGAGACGGATCTCCGGTCCCTGCCCCGCCCGGACGGGACGCTCGCCGGCTACGCGGTCCAGCCGGTCCTGCCGGCGGGGACTCTGGGCCCGGCCGTGCTGCGCGGGGCCGACCCCGGCGACGGCCATCCCCTGATCGAGCTGATCGTCGAGCGGACGCTCGAGATCGTCTCGCAGCCGCTCGGTCTGGACCCGCAGGTCTCGAACTGGAGCTGGAGCGGGGGAGAGGCCACCTACTTCGACGTCACGACCCCGTTCATGCGAGGCGCGGGCGGCGAGGACCGGATGGATTTCGGCCTGCTCCTGGCCGGCTTTCCCTGGGCGCTGCGTGGCCTCCTGCGCCGGTTCGTCGCCCCCTCGATCATCGCCCAGTTCCACGACGCGCGCACGGTGATCGTGGATGTCTGCGGCAACCTCAAGAAGGAGCGGCTGGAGGGGTGGATCACGCCGGTGCTGGAGCTGGCCAACCCGCGGCTAGACGAGCCGGTCAGCCAAAGCGACGTGGACGACTACTACCGCTCGGACGCGCGCACCTGGGGCCTGATCCAGCGGGTCCGGCGCGCCGACCGGGCCTGGCACCGGCTCACCGGGCGGACCTACCCCTTCCTGCTCCCGGGCGAGATCGAGCGCTGAGGGCCACGCGGGGCGGGGCGCGGACTAGAGGGAGCCGAGGATCCGCCGGCGCTGCTCGACGTACTCGCTGTCGGTGACGAGGCCGTCGTCACGCAGGCGCTCCAGCTCCTCGAGCCTTTCCCCGACGTCTTCACCGTCGCCGCCGGAGCCCGCGATCGGTCGCTGCCAGTCGATCGCGATCGCGTCGTGGTCCTCGGGATCGACGAGCGCGTGGAAGCCGTCGCCGATCCCGATGCTGCCCATCGCGGTCGCGGGCACCGTTGCCTTCTTCTTGACGCGCCACGGTTCGCCGGCCTCCGGCTCGACCAGCAGGTCGAATTCGAGTCGCGGTCGCTCGTTGATGTAGGTGCCGGTCTCGCGACTGCCCTCGATCGTGACCCTGCCCGGGTCTTGGGGATCGCCGGCGACCGCGTTGACGGCGGCCATCATTCCCGAGCCGGTTGCGAACATCAGGCCGGGGACGACGACGAAGAACGCGGCGAGCGCGCCGATCGCAACCGGTAGCCAGCGCCAGTCGGCGTCCGGCTCCTCGAAGCCGATCTCGCCCAGGCCGATCGCCAGGGAGCCGCCCGCGAGCACCAGGAAGACGACGAACGAGACCCCGAACGGGATCGGGGGCCGCTCGCTGGCTTCGCCGGGCGCGCCACCGTCCTCGGCCTCGGACTCCTCGAGCGCGGCCGGGCGCGTCCGCGCCTCCTCGGCGCGGGTCCGGTACCTGCCTTGAAGCACCTTCAGCAGCAGCCCCATCAGGACCCAGAAGCCGCCGGCCAGGAGCAGGCCGTCGATGCCGAGCGCGGCGCCCAGCACAGCCGTGATTGCACCCAGAGCCGCAAGCTTCATCGGTGGAGTATTACCGTCCCACGCGGCGCGAATACTGGCGGCTGAGGGAACGCCTGTTCGATCCCTACAATCGTCCGCCGATGGCAAGTCGTCCCGAGATCGTCGTCTCCGGCGCCCGTGAACACAACCTCAAGGGCGTTGACGTGGGCATGCCGAGAGACGCGCTCGTGGTGATCACGGGGCTCTCGGGCTCTGGCAAGTCCAGCCTCGCGTTCGACACGATCTACGCCGAGGGCCAGCGGCGCTACGTGGAGTCGCTCTCCGCCTACGCGCGCCAGTTCCTCGGTCAGATGGACAAGCCCGACGTCGACTCGATCGAGGGGCTGAGCCCGGCGATCTCGATCGACCAGAAGACGACCTCACGAAACCCGCGCTCGACGGTCGGCACGGTCACCGAGATCTACGACTACCTGCGGCTGCTGTGGGCGCGGGTGGGCAGGCCCTTCTGCCACAACTGCGGTGAGCCGATCCAGGGCCAGTCGGTCGAGCAGATCACCGATCGGGTGCTGACGATCGAGGAGGGCACGAAGTTCATGGTGCTCGCGCCGGTCGTCCGCGAGCGCAAGGGCGAGTACGGGCGAATGCTCGAGGAGATGCGCCAGCAGGGCTATGCCCGGGCGGTCGTCGACGGCGAGCTCCGCCGCCTCGACGAGGAGATCGTGCTCGACAAGAAGTTCAAGCACGACATCGCGATCGTGATCGATCGCCTCGTGATGAAGGACGGGATTCGCAAGCGGCTCTCGGAGTCGATCGAGGCCGCCTCCGCGCTCGCCGACGGTCTGGTCGAGGTGGAATTGCTGGAGGCCGAGGCGGAGGTTTCCGGCGCGGCGACACTCTCGGGGCCCAGCGCCGGCAAGCGCGGGGAGGTGCTGGTCTTCAGCGAGAAGTTCGCCTGCCTCAACTGTGGCTCCTCGATGCCGGAGATCGAGCCGCGGATCTTCTCCTTCAACTCGCCCCACGGCGCCTGCGAGCGTTGTCATGGGCTCGGCTTTCAGCGCGTCGTCGACCCCGAGCTGCTCGTCACCGACCCGGCGCTCTCGATCGAGGAGGGCGCTCTGGCGGGCGCGATGGGGATCTCAACCCGCTACTACCGGCGGCTGATCCACGCCGTCTGCGAGAGCGCGGACATCGACGAGGAGCTCCCGTGGCAGGAGCTCCCGGAGGCCGACCGCCGGGTGATCTTCGAGGGCACCGGTGACGAGCGGCACACCGTCTCGTACAAGAATCGCTACGGCCGGCGCCGCACCTACCGGGCCCGCTTCGAGGGGATCGGCGCCGGGCTCGAGCGGCGCTACGCGCAGACCGACTCCGAGAACGCGCGGGAGAAGATCGAGTCCCTGATGGCGCTACAGCCATGCCCGGCCTGCGACGGCGCCCGCCTGCGGCCCGAGAGCCTCTCGGTCAAGCTCGACGACCTCTCGATCCACGACTTCACGCGGAAGTCGGCCCGGGCGGCCCTCGAGTGGATCCGCAACCTGGAGCTGACCCCGACCGAGCAGGCGATCGCGCGGCTGATCGTGCGCGAGGTCGAGGAGCGCCTCCACTTCCTCGACTCGGTCGGTATCGGCTATCTGTCGCTGGAGCGGTCCGCTTCGACGCTCTCGGGTGGAGAGGCGCAGCGGATCAGGCTCGCGACCCAGATCGGCTCGAGCCTCGTCGGCGTCCTCTACATCCTCGACGAGCCCTCGATCGGCCTGCACCAGCGCGACAACGCGAAGCTGATCGGCACCCTCGAGCGCCTCCGCGACCTCGGGAACACAGTGATCGTGGTCGAGCACGACGAGGGCACGATGCGGGCCGCCGACTACCTGATCGACCTCGGCCCCGGGGCGGGCGAGCACGGAGGCGAGATCGTGGCCGCCGGCACCCCGGCGCAGGTGACGCGCGCAAAGGGGTCGCTCACCGGGAGATATCTCGGCGGCAAGGACGCGATCGCCGTGCCGCAGGAGCGACGCAAGGCCGAGGGCGAGATCGTCGTTCGCGGCGCCTCCCAGCACAACCTCCAGGGCGTGGACGCGAGTTTCCCGCTGGGCGTGTTCACCTGCGTGACCGGAGTCTCGGGATCGGGCAAGTCCACGCTCGTCAACGAGATCCTCTACCGCTCGGTGGCCAATCGTCTCCACCGAGCCCGGACGCGGCCCGGCAAGCACGAGCGGATCGAGGGCCTGGATCAGATCGACAAGGTGATCAGCATCGACCAGTCACCGATCGGCCGCACGCCGCGCTCGAACGCCGCCACCTACACCGGGATCTTCGACCACGTCCGCGAGCTCTTCACCAAGACGAAGGAGGCCCGCGCCCGCGGCTACAAGCCCGGCCGCTTCAGCTTCAACGTCAAGGGCGGCCGCTGCGAGGTCTGCAAGGGGGACGGTCAGATCAAGATCGAGATGCACTTCCTGCCCGATGTCTACGTGCCGTGCGAGCAGTGCCACGGCAAGCGCTACAACCGCGAGACGCTCGAGGTCCGGTTCAAGGGCAAGACGATCGCCGACGTGCTCGAGATGCCCGTCTCCGAGGCGGTGGAGTTCTTCAAGCACATCCCCAAGATCCACCGGCGGATCCAGACGCTCCACGACGTCGGCCTCGACTACATCCGGCTCGGGCAGCCGGCGACGACGCTCTCCGGCGGTGAGGCCCAGCGGGTCAAGCTCGCCACCGAGCTCTCGAAGGTGGCGACGGGGGAGACCCTCTACATCCTCGACGAGCCGACCACGGGTCTGCACTTCGCCGACGTCCAGCGGCTGCTCGACGTGCTCGGCCGCCTCGTCGACTCCGGCAACACCGTCCTGGTGATCGAGCACAACCTCGACGTGATCAAGTCGGCCGACTGGATCGTGGACCTGGGGCCGGAGGGCGGCGACCGCGGCGGGCAGATCGTCGCCACCGGCACTCCGGAGCAGGTCGCGGCCAACCCCGACTCGCACACGGGCCGCTTCCTCGAGGAGCTGGTCGAGCCGGTGGTGACCAAGACCTCAGGGCGCAAGCGGGAGCCGGTTGCGGCATAGCGACTAGCCGTCCTCCTCGGCCGCGCCGAGGTCGATCGGGTCGGGTGCCTTGCCTCCGAGCGCCCGGACGACGCCGGCCGACCAGGGGTTCGTGCGCAGCGTGTTGGCATAGAGCTTTAGGGAGTCCTCACCGTCAATCTCGAGAACCACCTCGTCCCGCATGAACTTCCGCGTGACTCCGGAGACACGCACGGAGTTGCGCGGCCAGTGCGAGACGGGCTCCGCGCGGGTGCCCTCGACCTCCGAGTGCAGACCGAGGACGTGGACCTCCTCCCGGGTCACTGCCACGAGCACATCCGGGGTCATACGCTTGCGCGACTGGCGCGCCCGCACGGCAAGCGCGAAGAAGGCGCCGAGGATCGGGATCGCGGCCAGCGACTCGATCGGGACGGTCGAGAACTCCCCCGCCTCCTCGATCTCATCCTCTACGCACGGAGCGGCGAGCTCCCGCAGTTCGCGGCGGCGCTGCCCGCGATAGCGGCGTGCGATCGCGAGGCGCTCCTCCTCACTCTGCTCCTCCTTGACGTCCAGCGGTCCGAACGGGCTCATCGCAAGCAGTGTCCCGCACGGCGGACGGCGATGCGGCCGCGGCCGCCGCTTGTCACCCTTGGGAACGTGGCCGAGCGCGATCCCCACATCTATCCCCAGCGGGGTCTTCGGGCCTGGTGGCGGAAGCGGCGTTGGCACGAGCGCACGCACAGCCGCCTGAGCCGGATGCGGATCGATCGTCACGCCGCCGCCGGGGGCTTCTACATCCGCCATCCGATCGAGGGCGAGGTGCTGGAGGGCCTGGAGCAGGGCCGGCTGGTGATCGGCGAGGGCGCCCATCTCGAGCCCGGCTGCTGGATCACGATGGCGCCGGACGCCACGATCTCGATCGGCGGCGGGACGATCCTCAACCGGGAGACCATGCTGGCCGCGCACGAGGGGATCGAGATCGGCAGCCATGTGATGTTTGCCAACCACTGCTTCGTCGGCGACGCGGACCATCGCTTCGACGATCCGGCCCTGCCGATCACCTGGCAGGGGTTCACCGCCAAGGGTCCCGTGAAGATCGGCGACAACGTCTGGCTCGGCAAGGGCTGCGTGGTCACCGGTGGGGTCGAGATCGGCGAGCGGGCAGTGATCGGGGCCAACTCGGTAGTGACCGGGGATATTCCAGCCAGAACCATCGCGGCCGGGGCACCGGCCAAGCCGATCCGCGAGATCACCTACCGTTCCGGCGGATGACGCGGGGAATCCGAAGGCGCGAAGCGGTGCCGGCAGCGCTCGCCGCCGCGGCGCTCCTGCTCGGCGCCTGCGGTGGCGATTCGACCGAGACCGTCTCGGAGTCCGCGGCTCCCGGCTCAGCGGCGACCACCCCCGAGACGACGAGCGAGGAATCTGCGGGCGAGGGTGGGGCCGACGGGCAGAACCAGGCGAAAGCCGAGGACGGCGCCAGGCAGGGCCCCTCGGACGCCGAGCAGGTCGAGGCGGCGATCGAGGCCCTGCTCACCGACCCGGACAGCGAGCGGGTCTGCCGTGAGGTGATGACCAAGGGCCTCGTGCAGACCGCCTACGGGGACGTGCAGGGCTGCCTCAGCGGTCGCGGGGCGGAGCCGCTCGCCCGCTCCGTGAAGATCAAGGGCTTCAACGGGTTCCACGGCGACCGGGTCGCCGGAGTCGTGGTCCCCAAGGGCGGCCTCTACGGCGGCGAGGAGCTCGAGGTCGAGGCGGTCCGCGCGGGCGGCGCCTGGCGGATCGACGGCTTCGTCGCCGACATCCCGGTCGGTCCCTAGAGATCCGGCCCCGGTCCCGGGGCTACTCGCCCGAGCCGGCGAAGTTCTTTCCCGGTTCCCCGAAGGGGACGGGTTCGCAGAAGACCACCTCGGGCGCGCCGGCGATCGAATCTGCCAGACCGGAGACCGCGTCCATGTGGGGCTGGGAGAAGTGCGCGTCGAGATCTTCCTGGCTGCGCCAGCGCTCGACCAGGACGAAGCGATCGGGATTGGTGCGGTCGCGATGGAGCGCGTAGGTCAGGCAGCCCTCCTCGGTGTGGGAGCCCTCGATCACCGTCGAGAAGCGCTCCGTGAGGCGGTCGCCGTGGCCGGGAAGAACCTCGACGATCGCGACCACCACCACCTCTGATCCGCGCTCGCTCATCGCTGGCCCCCGGCTACCAGTCCCATGGAGTGTTGGCCGCGAGGCTCTCCTGGTCCAGGTACTCGCGCAGTGCCTTCAGCTCGTCAGGGTCGATCGAGTAGGTGTGCTCGTCGCCGGGGAAGCTCCCCTCGCGGACCTCGCGGGCGTAGCCGCCGACGCCATCGACCATCTCCGCGTGGATCGCGGCGTAGCGCTTGACGAAGCGGGCGACGTGGCCGGTGTTGATCCCGAGCAGGTCGTGGAAGACGAGCACCTGGCCCGAGGTGGCGGGTCCGGCGCCGATCCCGATCACGGGGACCTCCATCTTCGGCATCAGCGCCTCGCTCACCGCGGCCGGCACCGCCTCGAAGACGATCGCGAAGCAGCCGACGGCCTGCAGTGCGAAGGCGTCCTCGGCGATCTCCGACGCCTTCTCGCCGGTTCGGCCCTGGGCTTTGTAACCGCCCAGCTGCGTGGCGGTCTGCGGGGTCAGGCCGACGTGGCCCATCACCGGGATCCCGGCGCGGATGATCGCCCTGGCGCGGTCGACGGAGGCGCCACCGCGCTCGAGCTTGACGGCGTCGCAGCCAGCCTCCTTGATGAAGCGCTGCGCGTTGGCGACGGCCTGCTCGTTCGACTGCTCATAGGAGCCGAACGGCATGTCGCCGATCAACAGTGGCGTCTTCAGGCCGCGCCGGACGGCCGCCGCGAGCATCAGCATCTCGTCCATACCGACCGGGACGGTCGAGTCGTGGCCGAGCACGGTCATCGCGCCCGAGTCGCCGACCAGCACGAGGTCGGCGCCGGCCTCCTCGACGACTCGCGCAGAGGGGTAGTCGTAGGCGGTGACCATCACGATCGGCTCGCCGTTCTCGCTCATCTCGGTGAGCCTCGGGAGGGTGATGGGGGCCCGGCCCTCGGGCGGGGTGTCGGGGACCCTGTGTGCGCTGCTCATCTCGTCTCCTTCGCTCTGCTCGTTGACCGGTCAGCCGAGACTGCCGTCGAGGTGTGCGGTGTCTCCGAAGCTGTCGCCGACGCCGAGAGCGCCGGGAATCTCATCCTCGCCGCTCGGGCCGTGCGCGAGCAGGATCTCGGGGTGCGAGTCGACGAGGGCGGCACGGTTGTCGGCGTCGACGTGGACGACGACCGGCGCGTAGGTCTCGAGATCCTTCTCGTCATAGTCGGCGTAGCTGGCGATGATCACCAGGTCGCCCTCGTTGACCAGGCGCGCGGCGGCGCCGTTGATCTGGATGTCACCCGAGTCGCGCTCGCCCTCGATGGCGTAGGTGATGAAGCGTGAGCCGTTCGTGATGTCCCAGACGTGCACGAGCTCGTTGACGAGGATGTCGGAGGCCTCGAGCAGCGCCGAGTCGACCGTGACCGACCCGACATAGTCGATGTCGCATCCGGTCACGGTCGCGCGGTGGATCTTCGACTTCAGCATCTGGCGCTGCATCAGCTTTCCCCTTGCTCGGTCCGGGATTCAATTACGTCGTTGTCGATCAAGCGTGCCCTGCCGAGCGCGGCGGCGACGGCGACCAGCACCGGCCGGCCGTTGAGGCTACCCAGCGGCTGGAGATCGTCGGCGTCGCGGGCCTCCAGGTACTCGGGCTCGATGCCCGCGTCGGCAAGCACTCTCCGCCCGGCCTCCAGCGCGCGCGCGGGATCGGTCTCCCCGGCCTCGGCTCGTGCGCGCACGGCGTCCAGGGCGCGCTTGATCGCCGCGGCGCGGCGGCGCTCGGAGTCGCTGAGGTAGGCGTTGCGGGATGACATCGCGAGGCCGTCGGGCTCGCGGATGGTGGGTCGGACGTCGATCTCCACGGGAAAGTCCAGGTCTCTCACCATGCGGCGGATGACGACGGCCTGCTGGGCGTCCTTTTGGCCGAAGTAGGCGACGTCGGGACCGACGATGTTGAGCAGCTTCGCCACCACGGTGGTCACGCCGCGGAAGTGCTCGAGGCCGCGACGCTGTGGATCGCCACACAGCACCTCGGTCAGCCCCTCGACGAGCACCGACGTCGCGAAGCCGTCGGGGTAGATCTCCCTGACGGCCGGGGCGAAGATCACGTCGACGCGACGCTCGGCCGCGATCGCGGCGTCGTGTTCCTCGTCACGGGGATAGGCCTCAAGATCCTCGCCCGGGCGGAACTGCGCGGGGTTGACGAACAGGCTCATGACGACAACGTCGCAGCGCTCGCGCGCGGCGGTTAGCAGCGAGGCGTGGCCGTCGTGGAGGTAGCCCATCGTCGGTACGAGCCCGATGCGCCGGCCGCGCCTCCGCTCGCCGGCGAGCCGCTCCCGCAGCTCGGCCTTGGTTCGGAGCACGTCCATCAGGCCGGCTCCCGGTGCGCGGCTATGGCCTCGGTTCGCTCCGCGAGCGCCTCGTAGGTCGCGACCAGCTCGGGCGCAACGGCACGCAGCGCCTCGAGGTGCCGCTCGACGGTCGCTGTGTCGCCACGTGCGATCGGCCCGGTCAGCGCCTCGGCGCCGCGCTCGGACCAGTTGGCGGCGGTCCGCAGGACGAGCGGGGCGAGCAGCTCGCGGCCGTCGGGGACCCCCGCTCGATCGAGGACCTCCACCGCGCTCTGCTCGAGTGCGATCAGGAAGTTGGAGGCGATCGAGGCGGCGGCGTGGTAGGCGG
>DATFLZ010000128.1:0-12208 GCA_035267205.1 Solirubrobacterales bacterium
GCGGCGCGCCGCCGCGGCCGCCGGGCTCGAGAACGTTCGCGTCGTGGACGATCGCGCCGAGCGCTTCGGCGGCGCGGATGGCGCCGGCTACTTCGACCTGGTCACGGCCCGCGCCGTCGGCCGCCTCAGCACCCTCGCCGAGCTCGCTTCACCCATGCTGGCCGACGGCGGCGACCTGCTCGCCTGGAAGGGCCGGCGGGATCCTGACGAGGAGGCGGAGTTGGAGCGCGCCTCGGCGGATCTCGCCATGGAGCCGCGCGAGATCCGCTGGGTTGGTCCCTACGCGGGCAGCGAGAACCGGCACCTGCATCTGATCGGCAAGCGCGGTCCGACCCCCGCGGGGCTGCCGCGGCGCCCCGGAATGGCGAAGAAGCGCCCGCGCGGCGCGCGCTGACGGCGGGGCCGGGGGCCATCCAGGTACGAGCAGGGGCGCTCGCCCGTGCATGGCACGGCCTCGATGACCTTTCGTTTCGCCGTCTTTGCGGGCTTTCCTGCCCGTCGCCCGCTGACCGGGGGGAGGTGATTCAGTGGCCTCTCAGGCAATTCCGGAGGAACCACTAGAGTCGCCGCCCTCATGGGTACTCGAGACCAACAAGCTGGCCGCCGGCGGTTCCGCTGAGATGGGGCTCGTCTACGCGATCGCCAACCAGAAGGGCGGGGTGGGCAAGACGACCACCGCGGTCAACCTCGGGGCCTGCATCGCGGATCGGGGCGAGCAGACGCTGATGGTCGACCTCGACCCGCAATGCAACGCGACGGTGGCGATCGGCCTCGGGCGCGAGGAGCGGCCGTCCTCCTACGACTGCCTCTGCGGCGAGCGCTCCGTCGCGGAGGCCGCGCGGCCCACGTCCGCCGACAACCTCTGGATCGTGCCCGCGAACCGCGATCTCGCCGGCGCCGCCGTCGAGCTGCCGACGCTGGAGCGCTCCGAGTACCGGCTCCGCGAGAGTCTCGGCGAGGTCCGTGAGCGCTTCGCCGCGACCCTGCTCGACTGCCCGCCCTCGCTGGGCCCGGTCACCGTCAACGCCCTGACGGCCGCCGACCGGGCGATCGTCCCGGTCCAGGCGGAGTATCTGGCGCTGGAGGGTCTCGTCCAGTTCCTGGACACCCTGCAGACGGTGCGGCGCCGACTCAATCCCGCGCTGGTTCTGACCGGGCTGCTGATCACCATGGCTGATGACCGAACCCGACTCGCAAAGGATGTCGAGGCAGAGTTGAGAGACCATTTCCCAGAGCTCGTCCTGGACGTCGTGGTGCCCCGCAGCGTGCGGCTGGCGGAGGCGCCCAGCCACGCGATCCCCGTCACCGAGCACGCCCCCTCCTCGCAGGGCGCGCTCGCCTACCGGGAGCTGGCGGCGGAGGTGCTGGCCCGTGGCTAGCCGCAAGAGCGGGATCGGCCGTGGACTGGCGGCGATCCTCCCCGACGAGCCCGCGCAGGGCGGGGAGGAGCTGCGCGAGATCCCAGTCGGGATGATCGTCCCCAACCCCGACCAGCCCCGGAAGACGTTCGACTCCGAGGCGCTCGACCGGCTGGCGGAATCGGTCGGTGAGGCCGGGGTGATCCAGCCGCTCGTGGTGCACCCGCTTCCCGACGGCCGCTACGAGCTGATCGCCGGCGAGCGCCGCTGGCGGGCAGCCCAGCAGGCTGGCCTCGAGGCGGTTCCCGCCGTGCTGCGCACCGAGTCGGAGTCGCTGCGGCTGCAGACGGCGCTGATCGAGAACATGGCCCGCGAGGACCTCAATCCGGTCGAGGAGGCGCGCGCCTGCGCCGCCCTCGTAGAGGACCTCGGGGTGAGCAAGGAGGAGATCGCGCGCCGGACCGGCCGCTCCCGCCCGGCGATCTCCAATCTGATCCGCCTGCTCGACCTTCCCGACCAGGTGCTCGATCTGCTCGAGAGCAGCGAGCTGAGCGAGGGTCACGGCCGGGCTCTCCTCGCGGTCAAGGGCCAGGCGGAGCGCCGCCGACTCGCGCGGGAGGCAGCTGCGGGTGGCTGGTCGGTCCGGGAGACCGAGCGCCGGGCGAAGGGCGACGCCGGCGGGGGAGGGGGGGCGACGGTCACGCCCCATCCCGACCAGGAGGCGGCCCTCGGCCGCGCCGAGGACGCGCTCGAGCGAGCGCTCGGTTGCGAGGTCAGGGTGGCCGCCGCCCGACGGGGGCTGAAGGCCGAGATCCGCTTCAGTGACCTCGAGGAGCTGCTCGAGCTGGCGGGCTCCCTGAGCAGGCGCTGACCGGTTCCCTCACGCTGCCGGGCGCTCTGTGGGACGCGCACTATTATGCGCCGTCGCGGGCGATTAGCTCAGTTGGTTAGAGCGCGTCTCTGATAAGGACGAGGTCCCTGGTTCGAATCCAGGATCGCCCACTTGCAACGGATGCAGATCTACGGTGTCAGCTTCGACATGGTCGGCAAGCAGCCGATCGTGCTGCTCAAGACAGCCGACGGAAATCGCTTTCTCCCAATCTGGATCGGGCATCCGGAGGCGGCCGCGATTCTGATGAAGCTTCAGGGCGCTGCGACGCCGCGGCCGATGACGCACGACCTGCTCAGCGAGATGCTCGGCAGTCTCGACGCCAAGTGCGAGCGGGTCTCGGTAACCGAGCTCCGCGACAACACGTTCTACGCCTCGATCACGATCTCGGTCAACGGCTCGGAGATCGAGATCGACTCGCGCCCCTCGGACGCCCTCGCCCTCGCGGTCCGCACCGACGCCCCGATCTACGCGGCGGAGGAGGTCATCGACGAGTCCTCGATCGAGTTCGAACACGAGGTCGAGGACCAGGAAGAGGTCGTGGAGAAGTTCAAGGACTTCCTCGACGAGGTCACGCCGGAGGACTTCATGGGGGAGGGCGGCGAGGAGATGCCCCCGGACCCCGAAGAGGACGACGAGGACTGACGGCCGCCCGTTGGGCGTCGCGCCGATCCCCATGGGGCGGACTCAGGCGAAGTAGAAGAGGATCAGCTGCGCATGGGGACGAGGCGGCGAAGCCAGAACCGCACGGTATTGATCAGCTCCACGCTCGTGCTGCTCACTTGCGTTGCATGGAGCGGGTGTGCCTCGCCGGCCCCGGACGATCCCCTGGTCAGGGTGCAGCTAACGGGCTGCCTCGACTGCTCAGCGGCCGCAGAGGACGTGATTCGCGCCGATCAGACGACCACGGTTGCGACCGACGGCGAGGTCAGCGGCAAGGCCGTCCCGGCTCCCACCGGCGTCTCAGCCGAGTACGAGTTCGACGACTACCAGCTACCGGCAAACAAGTTGAGCCGGCTCGAACGGGCGCTTGCGGAGATCGACTTCGCCGCGCTTGCCGACAGGCATCCCCCGACACATGAGGAAGACGTCGACTCGCGCCTGGCCTACACGATCACCTACGAGGGCGAGAGCTATGAGATCGGTGATCCCCTCGGCGAGAACTACGACGATCCGCCGAGGCAGGCGGCCCTATTCGAGACGATCGTTGGCATCGTCGAGGATGCGCGGACCGCCGGATCGGGAATCGACGAGGAGCTCGAGGAGATTCCGACGCTGGAGGAGATGCTCCGGGGCTCCTAGGTGCTCTCGCAGGTGAGGTTGAAGTTGTGGGCCGTGGAGGGCCCGAATTTCAACCTCGGCGCACCGGAGACCCGTTTCCACCCCCAACACCCGCAGCGAGCGGGCCCACCTCCGGCCTACCGTCCCGCCGCCAGCGTCAGCGCGCGTTCTGCGAATTCGTCGAAGCTGATTCCCGCGGCCTCGCAGGCCATCGGCAGCAGGGAGGTGTCGGTGAGACCGGGGACGGCGTTGATCTCGAGCACCTGGGGACCGTCGCTGCCGAGCATCACGTCGACCCGGCCGAAGCCGGCGAAGTCGAGCGCCTCCCAGGTCGCCACCGCGGCCTCGCTCACGGCCCGGGCCTCGGCCTCAGCCAGCTCGGCTGGGCAGGTGTAGGTGGTCCGGCCGATCTCGTAGCGGGCCTCGTAGTTGAACTGATCGGCCTCGTTGGGGGCTGCCTCAACGATCGGCAGCGGCTCGCCGTCGATCAGCGAGACGGCGAGCTCGCGTCCGTCGACGTGCCGCTCGAGCAGGACGCGATCGTCGTAGCTGAAGGCGGCGACCAGGGCCTCCGGCACCTCGTCCGCCGAGGCGGCGAAGCGCACCCCGAGCGACGAGCCTCCGGCGCCCGGCTTGACGACCAGCGGGAACCCCAGGCCCTCCTCGATCTCGGCGAGCGCGTCGGCGGCGCCGAGCTCCCGGAAGGCGGTCGAGTTGAAGGCGACCCAGTCGGGCGTGGGCACGCCGCGCTCGCGCAGGATGTTCTTGGCCAGCACCTTGTCCATTCCCCGCAGGCACGCCGCGACGCCCGGGCCGGTGTAGGGGATCGAGAGAATCTCGAGCAGCTCCTGGACGGTGCCGTCCTCACCACCGGGCCCGTGCAGCGCGACGAAGGCGGCCTCGAAGGAGCCGGCCTTCAGCCGGCCGACCAGATCCTCGCCGGCGTCGATCCCGGTGACGTCGTGCCCGGCGCCCGCGAGCGCGTCCTCGACCCGCGCGCCGGACCGCATCGACACGGCGCGCTCCAGCGAGCGACCCCCCTTGATCACTGCAACCCGCATCAGTCCCGCTCACCACGGGGTCGTCGCCGCAGCGGCAGCACGTCGGCCGACGGCTCCTCAGCCGCCGCCGCGCCCGGCTCAACCATGCGGTGCTCGCCGGTGATCGTGCGATAGAGGTCGAGCTGGTCCGCGATCACGCGCCCGATCCGGCGTACGCCTTCGCGGATCTCGTCCTCGCTCTGGGCGGAGAAGTTGAGCCGCATCGAGTGCGAGCCGCGACCATCGGTGAAGGCCGCCTCCCCGGGCACGAACGCGACGTTCTCGCGCAGCGCCTTGGCGAGCAGGTCCGTCGTGTTGATGTAGTCGGGAAGCGTCACCCACACGAACAGCCCTCCTTCGGGCCGCGACCATCGCGCCTCCGCGGGGAAGAAACGCTCGAGCGCGTCCAGCATGGCGTCGCGGCGACCGCGGTAGATCGCGACCACGTCGTCGACGTAGTCCATCCACCGCTCCTCCCCGAAGAACTCCCCGACGAAGTACTGCGTCAGCGTCGAGGTGCAGAGGTCGGCCGCCTGCTTGCCGAGCACCACCTTCTCCATCACCGGAGGCGGCGCGCAGAGCCAGCCGACGCGGATCCCGGGGGAGAGGATCTTGGAGAACGTCCCGGCGTAGAGCACGTAGTCGCCGCCGTCGAGCTCGTACAGCGCGGGGAGCGCCTCGCCCTCGTAGCGGAGCAGCCCGTAGGGGTTGTCCTCCACGATCAGCAGCTCCCGCTCTCGCGCCAGCTCGACCAGCGCCCGCCGCCGCTCGAGCGACATCGTCGCCCCGCCGGGGTTCTGGAAGGTCGGGACGGAGTAGACGAACTTGGGCGCCGTCCCCTCGGCGGCGAGGGAGTCGAGCGTCTCCTCGAGCACGTCGATCCGCATCCCGTGCTCGTCGATGGGGACCTGGCGGGTGTCGGCCTGGTAGGAGCAGAAGACCGGGACCGCTCCGGGGTAGGTCGGCCCCTCGGCGATCACGACATCGCCGGGATCGAGCAGCGTCTTCGCGATCAGATCCAGTGCCTGCTGGCCGCCGGTGGTGACGATCACGTCGTCGCGATCGGGCCGCATGCCCTCGACCCCCATCACCTCGCAGATCACGTCCTTGGTCCGTTCGAAGCCTTCGGTCGGGCCGTACTGGAGTGCCTCGGCCGAGGATTCCTGCGCGATCCGCGTCATCTGCGCGGCGAACGATTCCGGCGGAAAGGTCGTGGTGTCGGGCAGCCCCCCGGCGAGCGAGATGACCTCGGGTCGGGCGGTGATCTCCATCAGATCTCGCATTGCCGAGGAGCGCATCACCCGGGTTCGGGCCGCGAACAGCCCCGCGTAGCGCTCGAGATCACGGGACGTCGTGTGGGCGCGCCGATGGCGCGGTACCGCGCGCGCGGCCTCCTCGCCGCGCCCGGATCGGTCCTGGGGGTCGGTGCTGCTCACCCGTCGAAGTCTGCCGCACGGCGGCGGATCCGGCCACGCCGCGCCCGGCCGTGGGCGCCGTGGAGCGCAGCCGGTACGCTGCGCGCGCATGGACCTCTTCCTCGCAATCTGCGCCGCGATCGGCTTCGGCCTGGCGGCCGGGATCGGCGGGCCGCTCGCCTGGCTCTTCATCGGGGTGATGGCCAGCTTCCAGGCGGGGATCGATCTGCGCGGTACCGACTTTGAGTTCATCGGCGAGCCCTGGTTCATCGCGGTGCTGTTCGCGGCGAACGTCGCGCAGTTCCTGCTGCGCACCAAGGACTTCGACCGCCGCATCCCGTACGCAGCGTCCGCGTTCGTCTTCGGGGGCATCTTCGGCGCCGGGGCCCTGGCGGCGGAGGGTGAGACGGCGGCGCTCGGCTTCGTGCTGGGCGCGCTCGCCGGGTTGGCCTCGGGACTGCTCGCCCACGACGTGCTCGAGGGCGCCAGCCGGCGCGCGGAGAGCAGCGACGATTCCTCGGCCGCCGCCACGCTCCAGCTGATCTTCGGGTTCGCCGGGATCGTGACGGCGCTGGCCGCGCTCTACGCGCCGCCGCTCGCGCTCCTTGCGGCCGTCGCCCTGGCCGTCCTCGCCGGCGGGCGCCGGCGTCGCGCCGGGGAGAAGTACGAGGGCCTGCGGGTCCTCCGCTGAGCGCCGCCGCCGCCACCCGTACCCCGCCGCGACGCCTCTGCCAACCTTCGCGCCGAGCGCCATCCGGCGCCGGACCGCCCGCTGACCGATGCAACGCAAGCTCGTACTAGTAGTCGTCGACTCCCTGCGCACCGACATGCTGCAGCGAACGGTGGCTGCCGGGGACGCGCCCACCTTCGGCGCGCTGCTCGAGCGGGGCGAGCTGATCGGGGACTGCGTCTCGAGCTTTCCCTCCGTGACCCCGGTCTGCACGTCCGAGATCCTCACCGGCCGCCGCCCCGATGGCCACCACATCCCGGGGATGAACTGGTACCACCGCGCCGAGCAGCGCTACGTCGAGTACGGCTCCTCCTGGGAGGCGACCCGGACGTTCGGGCTGTTCACCGCCCTCTACGACACCGTCTACAACCTGAACATGGGGCATCTCTCGCATGAGTCGGAGACCCTCTACGAGCGCTTCGGGGATGCCGGGCTGCGCAGCGCCTGCACCCCCTTCCTGATCTACCGCGGCCGGCGCCGCCACGAGTTCGGGCTCGAGGGCCTGCTCGGCAAGGTCGCCTCGGCGGCCAAGTTCCACCACGCCGTCTGGGGCCCGGACGAGCTCTTCTACGGGGAGCTCTACGCGTCCCAGAAGGTTCCGTGCAAGCCGACGCTCGCCCGGCCGGACACCCGGGACGACTACTCCGCCTGCGTCGGCGCGGAGCTGGTCGAGCGCGACCTCTACGACTTCATGCTCTTCTCGCTCCCCGATAACGATCACTACTCCCACCACAACGGACCGGAGGCCAGCGCGACCTCGATCGCTCACGCCGACGAGTGCATGGCGGCGATCGTCGATGCGGCCGGGGGGATGGACGCCTTCCTGAGCGACAACGCCGTGATCCTGATGGCCGATCACTCGCAGTCCGACGTCGAGCACGAGATCGACGCCCGCGAGCTGCTCGCCGAGGACTGGCACGTGCTCCAGCCCAACAACGACACGCCCGAGGATGCGGAGCTGGCGGTCGGCCCGAGCGCTCGCGCGGGTGGGGTCTGGATCCTCCGCGACGGCTCCCGGGGTCGCCGGCTGCACGAGGGCGTGCGAGCGACGCTGTCCGAGCATCCCGGCGCGGATCTCCTCACCTGGCTGGTCGACGACGAGGGCGATCCGGTGGTCCGCGGTGGGGTCGAGGTTCCCGCGGCCGGCTCCGCGGTCGTCGCCCGGGGCGGCGAGCAGCTCCGCTTCGCGCCCGGGAGAGCCGCGGCCGACCGCCGCGGCGTCGGGTGGCAGTGGGAGGGGGATCTCGGCGTCCTCGGCGCGGAGCTGAGCGCGGGCGTGGTCGATGCGGCCGCCTACCCGGACGCCTTCGCACGGATCTGGGCAGCGCTGCACAGCCCGTTCGCGGCCGACGTGCTGGTCTCCGCCGCCCCCGGATTCGAGCTCGTCGACTGGGGCGGCAGCAGCCACATCCCCGGCGGGAGCCACGGATCGCTCCGGGCCGAAGACTCGCTCGGACCACTGCTCACCGTGGGGCTCGATACACCGATCCCCGATCGGGAGCAGTGGGCCATCTCGGATGTCGCGGACCTCGCGCTCTCGCACTTCGGCCTGGGAGCCGAGGCGCCCGCCGCCGCGGGGAGGGCCGCGGCATGAGCGGACGGCTCCCGGCCAACCCCGATCCGATCGCCCCGTCGAACCCCGATCCCGATGGCGGGGCGGACCGCGAGTCCGGCCTGACCGCCCGAGCCGCGGACGCGGCCTGGGGGCTGGTGCGGAGGATCCACCTCGGGACGCGGCAGCCGGGCAACTGGATGCAGCTGTTCCAGTTCGCGGTCGTCGGCGCAAGCGGGTACGTGATCAACCTGGTCGTGTTCGCGCTGCTCACGGAGCTGGCCGGCGTCCACCACGTGCTCGCCGCGGTCGGCGCGTTCTGCGTCGCGGTGACCAACAACTTCGCGCTCAACCGGATCTGGACGTTCCGCTCCCAGGGGGCTCGGGAGCACCACGCCGGATTCCAGGCGGCCCGGTTCTTCGCGGTCAGCGTGGTCGGGCTGACCGTCAACCTGATCGTGCTCACGGCCCTCGTGGACGGGGCCGGCGTCAGGGAGCTGCCGTCGCAGGCGGTCGCCGTGGCGGTCGCCACCCCGGTCAACTTCGTCGGCAACAAGCTGTGGACGTTCGGACGCGCACGGCTCGGCGGCTAGCGCCGGTAGCCGCCCTGCTCGCCGCGGCTCTGGCCGCGCTTGCGCTGCTGGGCGATCCCGGCTCCGCCGCCGCCCAGCCGGTGCTCCCCGGCTCGACCGAGCGCACGCCCGTGCCGGACTCACTGCCGCGGACTCCCGACGACTACGTGATCAGCGCCCGCCGGGCGCTCCGCATCGCCGATGGCGACCCGAAGGTGGTCGCGATGCGGGAGGAACGTGGACCGCTCACCGCGAGCGTCTCCACCGAAGCGGTCAAGCGCTGGGAGGTCGGCTACTTCGCGGGAGATACCAAGGTCGTGCTGATCGTCGTCGACGGCGTCACCGGCGAGGTGCTCGAGTCGTGGACGGGCAGCCAGGTCGCCTGGCCGATGGCGAGGGGCAAGGAGGGCCAGTTCGGCCACATCCTCAACGCGCCCTACGTCTGGATACCGATGGCGCTGGTCTTCTTCCTCGCGCTCCTCGACTGGCGCCGGCCCGGCCGGATCGCCCATCTCGACCTGCTGGTGCTGCTCTCCTTCGGGATCTCCCACGCGTTCTTCAACGACGCCGAGATCGGCATCTCCGTCCCGCTCTACTACCCGCCGCTCGTATACCTGCTGCTGCGCATGCTCTGGGTCGGGTTCGGCGGCCGCTCACGCCCTCTGCGGCCGAGCCTGCCGCTCACCGCGATGATCGTCCTCTGCGTCGCCCTCGCGGTCTTCCGGATCACGATCAACGTCGCGGATTCGGGCGTGATCGACGTCGGCTACGCCGGCGTCGTGGGCGCCGACCGGATCAACGACGCCGAGCCGATCTATGGGGAGGGCGTCTTTCCGGAGAACAACCCCCACGGCGACACCTACGGGCCGGCCAACTACTTCGCCTATGTCCCCTTTGAGCTGATCCTTCCCTGGAGCGGGGACTGGGATGCGCTCTACGCGGCCCGCGCCGCGGCGATCATCTTCGACCTCCTCTGTATCGCCGGGCTGGTCGTGCTCGGGCTGCGGCTTGCCGGCCGCCGGCTCGCGGCGACCCTGGCGCTCGCCTGGCTCGCCTACCCGTACACGGCCTTCGTCCTGCAGTCGAACTCCAACGATTCGCTGCTCGCCGCCGCGCTGATCTGGAGCCTCGCCCTCTTCGCGCAACCGCTCGCCCGCGGCGCGCTGCTCGCGGTGGCGGCGCTGACCAAGTTCGCGCCGCTCGTCCTCGCCCCGCTCTATCTGGCGGGCAAGCACGGCCTCGCGGGTCTGCGCGGCAGCGTCCGGGAGCGAGCCCGGCCGGCGCTCCTCTATGCCGGAGCGTTCGCGCTCGCGGCCGTGCTGCTGCTCGCGCACCCGGTGATCGATCCTGGCGTGGCGACCTTCTGGGAGCGGACGGTGGGCAGTCAGGCGGGCCGGGTCTCGCCCTTTTCGATCTGGGGTCAGGCCGACCTCGAGTGGCTCCACACGCTGGTCAAGCTCGGCGTTGTGGTGCTCGCGATCGCGATCGCGCTGGTGCCGCGGGAGCGCACGATGACCCAGATCGCCGCCCTCGGGGCCGCGGTGATGATCGCCGTCGAGATCACCGCCGAGCACTGGTTCTACCTCTACATCGTCTGGTTCCTGCCACTGCTCCTGCTGGCGATCACCTACCGCGCCGAGCCCGGCTCCGTACGATCGGGGAGATGAGCGACCTCGAGCCGCGACAGTCCTCGGACTCAGCCTCGAAGCTCGTGCGCTGGATGGGGATCGCCGACGCCAACTCCGCCGGGGCGATCCACGGTGGCACCGTGATGCGCTTCGTCGACGAGGCGGCGGCCCTTGCCGCGATCAAGCACTGCGGCAGGCGGGTGGTGACGGCGGGGATCGACCGGATGACCTTCCTGCACCCTGTGGCGGTCGGCGAGCTGCTGAGCTGCTCGGCGAGCGTCAACGCGACCTGGCGCAGCTCGATGGAGGTCGGTGTTCGGGTCGAGGCCGAGAACCCCTACGACCGCGAGGTCCGGCACACGAGCACGGCCTACGTGACCATGGTGGCGATCGACGAGGGAGGCGAGCCCGCCGCGGTCCCTCCGCTCGCGGTCGAGACCGAGGCCGAGGAGCGGCGCCGTCGCGAGGCGGAGCTGCGCCGCGAGAACCGGCTCGCCGAGCGCGACCAGATCGTCGCCGACCGCGAGTAGCGGCCCTCAGTCCACGGGCTCGAGGATCTGCTCGATCCCGGTCGCCAGACCGTCCTCCCCGACCGCGACCACGACCGCGTTGATCCAGACGTCGTCCTCGGCTGTGTGGAAGCGCGTGGGCATCTGACGGGTGAACGTTTCGAGCGCGTCCTCGACGCGGACGCCGAGCACGCTTGCCCGCGGGCCGGTCATGCCGACGTCGCTGATGTGCGCGGTGCCGCCGGGAAGGACGCGCGCATCGGCGGTCGGCACGTGCGTGTGGGTCCCGAGCACGGCCGCCACCCTGCCGTCCAGGTGCCAGCCGAGCGCCACCTTCTCGCTGGTCACCTCGGCGTGGAAGTCGACGACGATCACCTCGGCGCCGCGCCGCTCGAGCTCGCTGATCTCGGCGTCGGCGGCGGGGAACGGGGCCCTGGCGACCGTCAGTTGCAGCGCCCCCGAGAGGTTGAGGACCCCGACCTTGCGACCAGCTGCCTCGACGATCACCGAGCCGCGCCCCGGGTTCCCCTTCGGGTAGTTCGCCGGGCGCACGATGCGCTCGTCGCGGTCCAGCAACCCGTAGGCGTCGCGCTGCCGGTAGGTGTGGTTGCCGAGCGTGATCACGTCGGCTCCCGCGTCGAAGATCTCGCGCGCGGCCTTGTCGTTGATCCCGATCCCCCCGGCGGAGTTCTCGCCGTTGACGATCACCAGGTCGGCGGCGCGTTCGGCGGCGAGCTCGCGGAGCCGCGCGCTCAGCGCACGGCGTCCGGGCTTGCCCACGACATCGGCGACAAAGAGGATCCTCATCGGCGGGAGTCTAGGCGTGTACTAGCTTTCGCCCGATGCAATCGCGGGACACGACGGCCGCCGGGATCGACGTGCTCGGGCTCGAGAAGAGCTACGGCGAGCAGCGCGCGCTCAGGGGCGTCGGCTTCTCCGCCGCCTCCGGTGAGCTCCTGGCCGTGATCGGTCCCAACGGTGCCGGCAAGACGACGCTGCTATCGATCATCGCCGGGACGCTCGAGGCCGATTCCGGTGAGGTCAGGCTGGGGGTGGGGCGCGTCGGCTTCGTCCCCCAGCAGCCGGCGCTATACCGGAAGCTGACGGTGGCCGAGAACCTGCGGCTGTTCGCCCGCCTCGAAGGGGTCGGGGACGTCTCCGCGGCGGTCGACGAGATGCTCGCCCAAACCGTCCTCGGCGAGCGCCGCGACGACCAGGTGGGGACGCTGTCGGG
>DATFLZ010000129.1:0-15730 GCA_035267205.1 Solirubrobacterales bacterium
GGCTCTTTCGGGACACCGATCCGCATTAGCGGTCGCGCAGCCTAGCGAGCGGCCCCTGTTCGCGCCACCCGACCCCCACCCCAGGGTGTTGGCACGACCACCCCCGGGTCGGCCCGGCTCCCGCCCGCGGGCCCCTGGTTACGCGCGGCGATCGCGGCGATCTTTCCACTACCGGCGCACCCCGCTCCGGCAGACCAAGACAGACAACACGAAAGGCTCAGATTCAAATGACCAACACCAACACCATCTCCAACTCCACCCGCCGCACGATCGCCGCCCTGCTGACGCTGGCCGCCGCCGTTGCCGCCCTCGTCGCCGGCGCCGGCACCGCGCAGGCCGCCAAGTTCGGCTCGGACCTGAACAGCAGCGTCCAGCCGTCCAACGCCGGCCAGGCCCACGACTGCGAGGCCGGGGGCAAGTGCACCTGGGTGATGGGCGAGGCCTACGGCAACCCCGGCGGCGAGGAGTCCCCGAAGAAGGGCTACCTCAAGAAGGTCAAGCTGATCGCCGGTGAGGCCGGGAAGTTCAAGCTCCAGATCGTCAAGACGACGAGCGACGGCCACACCAAGGTCAAGCGCAACGGCCCCAAGATCCACTACCAGGGCCAGGAGCAGTACAACTGGGACAACGACGACTACAAGGTCGAGAAGTTCAAGACCCGCGTCAAGATCAAGGCCGGCGAGCGGCTCGCGATCAAGACCAAGTCGACCAGCACTCTGCGGTGCAGCTCCGGAGGCGACAACAACCTCCAGCACAACCCGCCGCTGAAGAAGAAGGACGGCTACCGGGTCTACGACGACACCGACGGCTGCTGGATGCTGATTCAGGGCAAGGTCAAGTAGCCCTCCCGGCACCACGGACCCGGCCAGGGACGGCCGGGAATGAGCGAGGCCCCCGCACCGAGAGGCGCGGGGGCCTCGTCGCTGTTGGCCGTGAGCGGCTACCGGGGCTTGATCGCGCGGGCGTCCCGCGCTGGGCCGGTCGCGACCCAGACCAGGCCGCCGCCGGACCCGAGGCCCTCGGGAGAGCCGCCGACCATCAGCGGCTCGCCGACCCGCTCGCGGCTCCCGGGGTCGAAGGCGTCGACCCAGCCGTTCTTCTCGCTCATCTGCTTGTCGCCGTCGTCGCCGTTGGAGACCCAGACGGTCCCGGCGGCGAAGTCGATCGCCCGCGGCTGGCCGCCGACGTCGATCGGCTCGCCGATCACGTCGCCGGTGTTCTCTTCGACGAGCGTCAGCGTGCCGTCCTCGGTGTTCGCGACCCACACGACGCCCTGCGCGACAGCCACCCCCTTCGGGTTGGCGCCCACGTCGATCTCCTCCTGAACCACCAGGGTCTCGCGGTCGACGCGCAGGAGCTGGTTGTCCTCCCGGGCCGTGACCCAGACGTTCGGCCCCGAGACGGCGATCCCATGCGGGCCGTTGGCGCCGAGCGGCTCCGTCTGGGCCTGACCCGAGTCGGGATCGATCCTGGTCAGGGTCCCGTCCGCCTTGCCGGCGACCCAGACGGATCCCGCGCCTGAGGCGATCCCACGCGGCTCGGCGCCGGGTAGCTCCACCGGCGCGCCGGGCTGAAGGGCGGCGTCGAACTGCTGAACGCGGCCTGCATCCGGCAGCGTCACCCAGATCGATTCGTCGGCGAAGACGAGCTCCTCGGGCGGCCCGTCAGTGGCTACGGCGTTCTCACGGGTCTGACCGGCGGCCTCGCCGAGGACCACCTGCTCCCCCTTGCGGTCCGCGATGAAGACCTGGTTGCCGCGGGCTGCGACACCGACTGGCAGCTCCCCGCCGTCGATCCCACCCTCGAGGACCTCGCCGGCATCGCCGGCCCCGCCGCCACCTCCGCCGGGGTTTGCCGGCTCACCGTCGTCGCCTCCGAAGACGACCACGCCGACCGCGACGGCGGCGACGAGCAGGAGCAGGCCCGCAAGCAGGGGCGTGCGCGAACGCGGGCCCTTGCTCCCCGCCTCACGCCCGGCGGTCTCGGTCGCGGTGGCCTCGCGGGTAATCGGCTCGCCGACGGCCGCGGTGCGAGCCGCAGCGGCGGCGGGCTCCTCTCCACCCGTGGCCGGGGCTGAGGGCGGCGGCGGTGCCTCGGCGGTCTCGGCCGGGGAGGCCGTCTCCCCGACCGGCGTCTCGTGCACCTGGGTCGGGGCGGCCGGCCCGGTCGCGACGCTGCGCTCGGCCTCGAGCGGGCGGGTGCCGCCGAGCGCGGCGGCGGCCGCCCGGGCGAGGTCCCCGGCCGAGGGGAAGCGATCGTCGCGCTCCTTCGCCATCGCCCGCTCGATCACGGGCTCCAGCGGCTTCGCCGGGCCCTCGAGCGGCTTCGGCTCGTCCTGGAGGTGCGCGTACATCTTCGCGACCTTCTCCTCGCGGTCCGCGTAGGGCGGGGTGGCCGTGACCATCTCGTGGAGGACGCAGCCGAGCGCGTAGACGTCGGTGCGGGCGTCGAGCTCGTCGCCGCGAATCTGCTCGGGCGCCACGTAGTCGAGCGTGCCGACGAACGCGCCGGTGCTGGTCAGCCCGGTCGCCTCGCTGGCCTGCCCCATGCGCTTGGTCAGGCCGAAGTCGGTGAGGTAGGCGTGGTCCGGCCCCGAGTCGCTGTCGATCAGGATGTTCCCGGGCTTGATGTCGCGGTGGACCAGCCCGCGCGAGTGCGCGACGTCGAGCGCCGCCGCCACCTGCTCGAGGATCGCGACCGCCGGATCCGGCTCGAGCGCGCCGCGGGCGATCAGCAGCTTGCGCAGATCCGGGCCCTCGACGAGGTCCATCGTCACGAAGAGCAGCCCGTCCTCCTCACCGGCGTGGTGGATCGGGACCACGTTGGGGTGCCGTAGCGAGACCGCGATCCGCGTCTCGGACTTGAACCGCGCCCGGAACGACTCGTCGTCGGCGAGATCGGCGGCGATCACCTTGAGGGCGACCATGTGATCGAGCGCGAGGTGGGTCGCGCGGTAGACCGTGCCCATGCCGCCACGGCCGGCGACCCCTTCGATGCGGTGGCCGGCGAACTCCGAGCCTTCAGAGAGGTCGGGCATGGCTCAGTTATAGCCCCGCTCGGCGGTGCAACGTGGTCCGGGCGCGGCCTGCGACCGCAATCAGCCGGAGGAGGCGCCCGCGAGCGCGGCGAGGCGCTCGATCGAGTGCTGCTGCTGGGCCGGATCGAGCTGGGCCGGGGAGACGATCACGCGGTCGACGCCGGCATCGGCGATCCGCTGCAGGCGCTCGCCGACCTCCTCCTCGCTGCCGATCAGCGATGTCGCCTCGACCAGCTCTGCGGGAATCGCGGCGTATGCCTCATCCCGCTTGCCGTCTAGATACAGGTCCTGGACGTTGCGCGCCTCGTCCCCGAAGCCGAGCCGATCGCTGAGATCGACGTAGAAGTTCTTCTGCTTGGAGCCCATGCCGCCCAGGTACAGCATCAGGGCCGCACGGACCACGTTGCGGGCCGTGTCGAGGTCGCCGTCGATCGCGACCTGCATGGTCGGGCTGATCTCGAGGTCCGAGCGACTCCGGCCGCCCTTCTCGAACCCGCGCTCGAGGCTCTCGCTCCAGAGCTCCTCGATCCGCTCGGGATCGGCGAAGGCGGGGATCCAGCCGTCACAGAGCTCGGCGGCCAGCTCGACCGATTTGGTGCCGATCGCGCCGACGAAGACCGGGATCTCGCTGCGGACCGGGTGGAAGTTGAGCTTCAGGGCCTTGCCCTGACCGGTGGCCTCCTCGCTCGACAGGGGCAGGTCGAAGTGCTCGCCGTGGTGCTCGAGCGGCCCCTCCCTGGCGATGATCGCGCGCACGACCTCGATGTACTCGCGCGTCCGGCCCCACGGCTTTGGATATGGAACGCCGTACCAGCCCTCGGAGACCTGCGGCCCGGACGGGCCGAATCCGAAGATGAAGCGGCCCTCCGAGAGCGCATCGATCGTCGCCCCCGCCATCGCGGCGGCGGCCGGCGGCCGGCCGGGGACCTGCATGATCGCCGCGCCGAGCTTGATCGTCTTGGTCTGCGGGATCAGCCAGGCGAGGACCGAGACGACGTCGGACCCGTACGACTCGGCGCACCAGACCGATTCGAAGCCGGCCTCCTCGGCAGCCTGCACGAGCTCGACCGCGGCATCGCCCTGCGGGCCGATTCCCCAGTATCCGAGATTGAGCCCGAGCTTCAGATCCATCGGCGCGGAACCCTATCGGCCGGCCGGGATCCACGCCGAGCGCGATAATCCACCCGTGGAGCAGCGGATTCGCTTTTGCGAGATCGACGGTCGGCGTATCGCCTACGCCGAGGCCGGCTCGGGCCCCGCGCTCGTGCTGCCCTCTCCCTGGGTGGGAAATGTCCACACCGACTGGGAATACCCCGACTACCGCTTCTTCGTCGAGCAGCTCGCCGCCGAGCACACGGTGATCCGCTACGACCGCCCCGGAACCGGCCTCTCCGACCGGGAGCTGCCGGAGGAGATGAGCCTCGAGTACGACGTCCACGTGCTCGAGGAGCTGCTCGGCGAGATCGGGTGCGAGCGCGCCTCGCTGTTCGGCCTCTCGTGCGGCGGATCGATCGCCGTGGAGTTCGCGGCGCGCAATCCCGACGCCACCGATGCGCTCGTGCTGACCGGCTGCTATGCGGACGGCTCACGGCTCGCGAACCCGGCGGTGCGGGAGTCGATCGTCTCGGTGATTCGGGCGAGCTGGGGTCTGGGAGCACGGATGCTCGCCGATCTGTTCGTCCCGGGCGCCTCGCAGGAGGAGCGCGCTCAGTGGACCCGCTTCCAGCGCGAGTCGGCCGATGCCGACTCCGCAGCGCAGCTCTACGAGCTGATCTACACCTACGACACGAGCACCTCCGCGTCCGAGGCCGGGGCGCCGGCGCTGGTCCTGCACCGCCGCGGCGATCGCGCGGTCGCCTTCGAGCTCGGCCGTGAGCTCGCCTCGATCCTGCCGAACGCGCGCTTCGTGCAGCTCGACGGCGATCGGCACCTGCCCTGGCACGGCGATAGCGAGGCGCTGCTGACCGAGACGCGCTCGTTCCTCGCCGCACAGCGCTCCGAGCGCGAGCCGACCGGCGCGGACGGCGCTGCCGGCCCCGAGCCCGCCGCCGCGCCGCAGCGCGCGCCCGCTCAACCAGTCGACGCGCCGGAGCTTTCGAATCGGGAGCTCGAGGTCCTCCGCCTGGTCGCCGAAGGCCTCTCGGACCCCGAGATCGCCGAGCGGCTCGTCCTCAGCCCGCATACGGTCCATCGCCACGTCGCCAACATCCGCACGAAGCTGCGGCAACCGTCGCGGGCGGCGGCGGCGGCGCGGGCGGCGCGGATCGGCCTGATCTGAGCAGCGTACGGACCTCCCCGGGTCCGATGGCCCGACCGGGCCATCTTGCCTCGAACCGCTCCAGATGGCCGGAAACGGGGAAGTCACGGCGCCCAGTTTGCCCGACCCTTGTGATGAAACCGCAACGAGGAGGAACGAAATGAGCGCCCAAACCACCGAAAGCCACACCCCCGCGCACCCGCTCGGAACCGGGGACTCCCCGGCCGACGACGGGCCCGGGGCCCTGACCCGTGCCTGGAGTCGCTGCTTCGCCGCCATCTACGGCGCGCTGCTCTGGCGCGTCGAGCGGCGCGGCAACGCCGAGCGGCGCGAGCGCCTGCTGAGCTCGGCCGAGGGCACCGTCGTCGAACTGGGTGCGGGCACCGGCCACAACCTCCGGTACTACCCGGTGGACACCCAGCTCGTGCTCACCGAGCCCGAGGCGCCGATGGCGAAGCGACTGCGCCGGCGCGTCGAGGGATCGGATCGCCGCGCGACCGTCCTCGAGGAGCCCGCCGAGCGGCTGCCGCTTCCGGCCGAGAGCGCCGACACCGTGGTCTCGACCCTGGTGCTCTGCACCGTTGACGACCCGGCCGCGGCGCTCGCGGAGGCCAGCCGCGTACTGCGCCCGGGCGGGTGGCTCCTGTTCATCGAACACGTGGCCGCACCCGAAGGCGGGCGGCTGCGCCGCTGGCAGGAGCGCACCCACGACGCCTGGCACAGGTTCGCGTGCGGCTGCCACACCAACCGCGAGACCGAGGCCTCGATCCGCGCCGCGGGCTTCGAGGTCGACGAGATCGTCGCTGACGAGCTCGAGTTCGATCTGCCGCTGGTCAAGCCGCTGATCTGGGGACGGGCCCGTAAGCCCGAGCTCGGCGCCGAGGCGGCATCATGAAGGTCGCCATCGCACAGGACGCTGAGACGGTCACGGTCGCCGGCCGATACCTGGGACCTCCCGGGTACGGCAACGGCGGCTATAGCTGCGGCACCTTCGCGGCCGGGATCGAGGGGCCCGCCGAGGTGACCCTGCGACGCCCGGTCCCGCTCGACGCCGAGATCGGCCTCCGGCCGACCGACGAGGGTGCCTTCGATGCCTTCGGGGAGGAGGGCCTGATCGCCGAGGCGCGGCCGGCCGCGGCGCTCACCGAGGTCGAGCCGCCGCTCGCCCCGGGCCTCGAGGAGGCCGAGGCGGCGGCGGCCGGCTCGCCGTTTCTCGGGCCCGAGCATCCATACCCCAGCTGCTTCGTCTGCGGGCCCGAACACCCGGACGGCATGCATCTGCACGCGGGGCCGCTCGAGCGGGATCCCGCCGTCTCGGCGGCGCCGCTGCGCCCGCAGCCGTCCTGGCCGAGCGGGGGCGGGGCCCTGACTCGCGAGATGGTCTGGGCCGCCCTGGACTGCCCGAGCTTCGCGCCGAGCCTGTTCGGCTCGGGAAAGCTCTACCTGCTCGGTCGGCTGGCGGTCGAGCGACTGGCGCCCGTTCCCGCCGAGGAGCCGTCGGTCGTGGTCGGCTGGGAGCTCGACAAGGACGGTCGCAAGACGACGACGGCCGCTGCCCTGCTCACCCCGGCGGGCGAGCTGCTGGCCCGGTCGCGAGCGCTCTGGATCGAGCTGCGAAAGTAGGGCGCCGGATCGCGGGCAACGAGACCGCAAGAACACCGAACGGGAGGAACCGATGACCGACTACTCCATCACCCGCCGCGACGAGGCCCTCGACTACATGGCCGAGTACCCCGGCTTCGGCGAGATGCGCTCCTACACCAAGGCGCTCGACGCGGAGCAGACCGCCCTCACCTGGCGGCGGATGCCGCCCGGGACCGGCGGCCGCGGCAGCTACGGCCACCGGCACGACAACCAGGAGGAGCTCTACCTGGTGACCGCGGGCGTCGTCACCTTCAAGGTCGGCGACGATGTCTTCGAGGCACAGGAGGGCACCGCGGTCCGCGTCGCCACCGACGCGTTCCGGTCGATCCACAACGACACCGACGAGCCGGCTGACCTGATCATCTGCTCGCCGCGCGCCGACGATCCCTCCGGCGAGAAGCTGGACGACTTCTGGCCGGAGTGAGACGGGCCTGAGCCCCGCTCCTCGCCGGCCTTCCCATCGGCCGGCGCCACAGTCTGTATGAATGACTCCGTGGCGAACGCGTCAGCGGAGACAACCCCGATGGGCCTGAGCCCGCCCGAGGCCGAGCAGCGCCTGCGAGCGCTCGGCGAGCCGGAGGACAACTCCTCCCGCTCGACGCGGTCGATCGTGATCGCGAACGTCTTCACGCTCTTCAACGCGATCGTCCTGGTCTTCTTCATCCTGGTGATCAGCCAGGGCCTGTTCGCCGACGCCCTGTTCGCGCTGATCGCGGTCGTCAACTCCGCGATCGGGATCCGCCAGGAGCTGAAGGCCAAGGAGGTGCTCGACAACCTGGCGCTGCTGGTCGCCCCGCGTGCGAAGGTGGTGCGCGGCGGCGAGGTCGTCGAGCTGCTCGCCGACGAGATCGTCCCGGGCGACACGGTCCGGATCGAGCCCGGCGACCAGCTGGTCGCGGACGGCAGCGTCACCGCCTCCCGCGGCCTGACGATGGACGAGTCGCTGCTGACCGGCGAGGCGGACGGGATTCGGAAGGACCGGGGCGAGCAGGTGCTCTCCGGGTCGTTCTGCATCTCCGGCTCGGGCTACTTCGAGATCGAGGCCGTACGCGAGGACAGCTACGCGGAGAGGATCGCCGGGGAGGCGAAGGAGTTCCGCCACCCTCCCTCCCCACTCCAGGACGAGGTCAACCGGATCCTCTGGGCGACCGCGACGCTGCTGATCCCGATGGCGATCGTGATGCTGATCGGCTTCAGCGTCCGTGGCGTCAGCCTCACCGAGGCGGCCCAGGACGCGACCGCGGGCCTGATCACGCTCGTGCCCGAGGGCCTGGTGCTCCTGATGAGCGTGACCCTCGCGGTTGCCGCGATGCGCCTCGCCCGCCAGAACACGCTCGTCCAGCAGATCTCGGCGACCGAGTCGCTGGCAGCGGTGGACACGATCTGCGTCGACAAGACCGGGACGCTGACCGACGGCACGTTGAGGCTGATCGAGGTCGTGGCGCCCGACGGCGGCGAGGCGGATGCCGAGCGCGCCCTCGGCCGCTTCGCGGCCTCGGCGGGCGAGCGCAATCGGACCCTGGAGACGATCGCCGAGGCGTTCCCCGCCGAGGAGCAGGGGGTCAGCGGCGAGGTTCCCTTCTCGTCGAAGTGGAAGTGGAGCGGGCTGAGGATGAACGGAGGGTCGGGCGAGCGCAGCTACGTGATCGGCGCCCCGGACGTGCTGATCGGTGCCGGAGCGCTCGAGCTGCCGCCGAAGCTCGCTGCGACGCTCGACGAGCAGACCGCCGCCGGGCGCCGCGTGATCGCCTTCGGCGAGGCGCGCGGCGGCTTCCCCGACGACCCGGCCGCCGCCCCGCCCCCGGCGCTCGAGCCCCGGGCGCTGGTCGTCCTGGAGGAGACCATGCGGGCCGACGCGCAGGAGACGATCGACTTCATGCGGGAGCAGGAGGTCGATCTGAAGGTGATCTCGGGCGATGCGCGCGAGACGGTGACCGCGGTCGGTCGGTCGCTCGGCATCCCGGAGGACGCCGGCATCGCCGAGGGCCCGAACCTCCCGGACGACCCCGAACAACTCGCGGCCGCCGCCGGTGACAACACGATCTTCTGCCGGATCACCCCGGAGCAGAAGAAGGCACTGGTCGGCGCGCTCTCGGATTCGGGGCGGTTCACCGCGATGATCGGGGACGGCGTCAATGACGTCCCGGCGCTGAAGCAGGCGCGGCTCGCGGTCGCGATGGGCTCGGGGAGCCAGATCACCAAGGGGATCGCCGACATCGTGCTGCTCAAGGACCAGTTCTCGATGCTGCCGCGCGCGGTCGCCGAGGGACGGCGGATCGCCCGCAACATCCACCGGCTCGGTCGCCTCTACATGACCAAGACCTTCTACGCGGGCTTTCTGATCCTGGCGACGGCCTTGATCGGCTTCCCGTTCCCGTTCCTGCCGCGCCAGCTGACGATCGCGGCGACGCTGACGATCGGCATCCCGTCGTTCGTCCTCGCCCTGGCGCCGAGCGAGGGTCCGCTCTACCGCGGGCGCCTGCTGCGAGCCCTGACCGCCTTCTCCTTACCGGCTGGAATCGGCATCGGGGTCGGCTCGCTGATGTCGTTCTTTTTGGTCGACGGAATCTTCGCCGGGACCCTGAACGAGGGCCGCACCGCCGCGACGACGACGCTGATCGTGCTCGGTCTGGCCTTCATCCTGCTGCTCGAGCGCGGCCCCGGACGCGAGCACATCGCAATCCAGAGCTACATGCTCGCGATGATCTCCGGGCTCGGTGCCCTGTTCGCCCTCGGCCTCGCGGCGACCCCCGTGCGGGAGTTCTTCGACCTCGAGATCCTCACCGCGGCGCAGTGGTTCCTCGCCCTCAGCTCGGTCGCGCTCGGCCTCGTCGTCGCCAGCGCCCTGTGGCGGCTGCCCATCATTCAGCGGCTTGAGCAGGAGCCGGGAGCCTCCTCCGGTGACGGGGAGGGGACACCGGATGGAACGTCCCTCCCCGGGCCGACCCATAAGCTCGCCAGGCGCTTGAGCGACTTCGCCGACAGACGACTCGGATGAGCGGCCCCCAGATCCCGGAGCGGCGGACCAAGGTCGTCGCCACGATCGGCCCCGCGTCGCGTGAGCGCGAGACCCTGGTCGAGTTGATCGAGGCGGGAGCCGACGTCTTCCGGCTCAACTTCTCCCACGGAAACCCGGACGAGCACGCCGAGACGATCGGCAGGATCCGTGCCGCATCCGAGGAGACCGGCAAGTGGGTCGGGATCCTCGGGGACATCCCGGGGCCGAAGCTGCGGCTGGACGAGGTCGAGGGTGGCCGGGTGCGGATCCGCTCCGGCACCGAGCTGCGGCTCACGATCCAGGAGTGCATCGGCACCGACGAGCGCCTCCCGGTCTCCTTCGACGGGCTCCCGAAGGCGGTCGAGGTCGGCGACCCGATCTTCCTCGCCGACGGGCGGATCAGGCTCAAGGCGACCGAGGTGGGCGATCACGAGGTCGTCTGTGACGTCGAGACGGGAGGGCACGTTTCATCGCACCAGGGGGTCAACCTGCCCGGGGCGACCAGCGGGATGCCGTCGGCCGGGGCCGAGGACCTCGACTGGGTCGAGTTCGCCATCGACCAAGACGTCGACCTGCTCGCGGTCTCGTTCGTGCGCGAGGCGTCGGACCTGGCCCCGATCAATGAGCGCATCCGCAGCCGCGGCTCCGACATCCCGCTGATCGCGAAGATCGAGAAGCCCCAGGCCCTGGAGAACACCGACGAGATCCTCGAGCAGGCGACGAGCGGGATCATGGTCGCGCGCGGCGACCTCGGCATCGAGCTTCCGATCGAGTCGATGCCCTCCATCCAGAAGCGCCTGATCGCGCGCGCCGGCGCCCGCTCCAAGCCGGTCATCACCGCGACCCAGATGCTCGCGTCGATGGTCGACAGCGACCGCCCGACCCGGGCCGAGGTGACCGATGTCGCCAACGCGATCTACGACGGCACCGACGCGATCATGCTCAGCGAGGAGACCGCGGTCGGCGAGCACCCGGTCGCGGCGGTGCGGATGATGGACAGGATCGCCGAGCAGACCGAGCGTGACCTCCCGTACGAGACCTGGCTCCGGACGCGAGTCGACGCCGCCGAGGACGACATCGCGGCCTCCGTCGCGCAGGGGGCGGTCGGCTCCACCTACCGCCTCGGCCTCCGCGCGATCGTCGTGCCGACCCACAGCGGCCGCACGGCGCGACTGGTCTCGGCGCTGCGCCCGCGCGTCCCCGTGGTCGCGATCTCGCCGCGGAAGGAGACCGTGCGACGGCTCAACGTCCTGTTCGGGGTGCGCTGCGTCCACCACGACGACTGGGACGATCTCCGCGAGCTGCTCAACGACTCCGCCCGGATCGCCATGGAGGTGGGCGTCGCGGAGAAGGGCGATCTGGTCGCGATAACCGCCGGCCTACCCGACCAGGAGATGGGCACCAACGTCTTCGAGATCCACCGCGTCTAGGGCCGGCGCGCCCGGTCGCTACTCGGCCTCGGCCGGCTCCGGCTCGGAGCCCGCCGCGTGCACCTTGAAGTCGATCGTCTCCGCCTCACCCTCGATCTCGCTGGGCGGGATCAGGGACTCCTCGCCGGTCTTGGCGACGGCCGCCGGGTCCTGGAGCTGAGGGGAGCTGCGCCGCTGGCCGGGCGGGGCGACGGCGGAGGTCAGCTGGAAGTAGGCGCCGTCGTCCCCCCAACGCAGGGCCATCGAGCCACTGAGGCGCGGCCCGAGCAGGCCGAGGGCGATCATCAGGCCACCGGCGATCAGCATCGGGAAGCCCCAGGCCGAGTCCCGCTCGCCGATCCAGGCGAGGGCGACGATGAAGGCGCCGGCCACTGCGAGCGGGAGGCCGCGGCGAGAGCCGAGAGCCGACAGGGCGCCGCGGGCAGCGCGCGCGGCGCGCTCCGCGAGCTCGACGGCGGTCTCCACGGGCTTTTGACTCTGCTGATTCGCCATCGCCTCGGTGTTCGCGCTCGGGGCCGCGCCCCCTGCCCGGAGCACGCATCTTCCGGCCCTGCCCCCGGTATGTGGGGGCCAGGCCGGACGATGGCGTCGAGGAGTAGCTACCCGGGCGCGATCACGAACTGCGTGACCACGAGGTTCGCCAGGAGGCGCTCGTCGCGGCTCATCCGCACCTCGATCACGTGGGTGGAGCGGCCGCCGTGCAGGGTCTCCGCTCGGGCGAGGATCTCGTCGCCGGGGCCGGCCGCGGCGAACGCGTTCAGCTTCATCTCGATCGTGGTGAAGTTGTGGCCCTCGGGGATGTGGCGAAAGGTCTGCCAGGCGGCGACCGTGTCGCCGAGCCCGCACCAGGCGCCGCCGTGGACCAGCCCGCCGGGATGGAGATGCCGGTCGTCGACCACGATCCGGCCGAGCGAGTACTCGTCGGTGATCTCGAGCGGCTCGATCCCCATCTCCGAGGGATAGCTGCGCCCGATCTCGGAGAGCACCTTCTTGAACGCTTCCGGCGTGATCTTGTTGCCCGAGTCCGTCATCGAGCCCGGAGTATCCCAGCGTTCGGGCTAGGCGCTCTCGAGCTCCACTCCGGCTTGGCTCTCGACCGTGGACCCGCTCAGGGGGCGCCTGGCGCAGATCGCCCGGAAGGAGGCGACCGGATGGTCGGTGCGTGCCGCGTCGAAGCCCGCGCCGGCGAGGGCCGACTTCAGCTCGGCCGTCTCGATCACGCCGCCGCCCCAGACTCGGGCCCGGAAGCGGCGTGCCGCGGCGACCAGCGGATCGTCCGCGGGAAGCTCGCTGGCGAGAACGATCAGCCAGCCGCCGGGGCGCAGCGCCTCGAGCAGCCTCGGGAGACCCTGCTCGACGGCGTCCCGGGGAAGGAACGGTTGCGGCAGGAAGGCGACGTCGTAGGCGGCCCGCTCCCCGAGCATCTCGAGCCGCTCGTCGCGCAGCGCGATCCGGTCCGAGAGCCCGGCGGCAGCGATCCGCGAACGACCGAGCTCGCGGGCGGTCCGGTGCGGCTCCAGCCCGACCGCCTCGGCCGCGGGCCACAGGCGACAGAGCTCGATCGAGACGACGCCGACGCCGGCGCCCACGTCGAGGATCCGCGCGCCCGGCGCGCCCATGCGGGCTTGCAGGCCGTCCAAGCCGGGCGACAGGGCCTCGACCAGGAGCCCGATCAGGCTCCCGGTCTCACCCTGCGCGGTGAGGGCGACCGGGTCCTCAAGCCGCCAGCCGCAGAGCGGCTCGCCCTCCCGGGCCCTGTGCACCAGGCCCCGCGTCTGAATGTGGTCGCCACGGATCTCGGCGTGGAGAACGCGTGCGAGCGAAGGTGAGAGCAGCATCTCGAACGATGGCGCCGGCACCAGCAGCCCGTCGCGACGCTGGAGGGCGCCGATCGCGACGAGCGCCTCGACGATGTCGGCGGCGAGCTCGGGCTCGACCCCGCAGCGCTCGGCGACATCCGGCTCGTGGATCGGCTCGGCGAGCCGCTCGAGCATCCCGAGCTCGAGCGCGGCGGCGAGCGCTGCGTATGCCCAGGTGGCGCTGCTGAGGCGCTGGAGGTTGTCGATGAAGTCGTTGCTCTCGTGCATCTCAGTGTGTCTATTGACCC
Organism: Solirubrobacterales bacterium; assembly: GCA_035267205.1. Taxonomy (GTDB): domain Bacteria; phylum Actinomycetota; class Thermoleophilia; order Solirubrobacterales; family 70-9; genus CAXMST01. Next base: position 13,474 of record DATFLZ010000129.1, read on the forward strand.
TACGTTACGAGTCACGAAACAGACCAAGATCCCCGAACGGCTCATCGCGCTCGCGAACCGCCTCCTTGAAGCCCGACTCGGCCGCGCGCTGCTGAAAGCCGAAGCCCTCGGGCGTATGCCGCGCGATCCCATCGAAGAAGACGCTCATCGTCTGCGTCGCCTGCAGACCCTGAGCGAAGAGCGCCTGGTTGATCGCGAGCTTGTGCATGACGAGTTGGTTGATCGGCAGGCGGGCCACACGCCCGAGCAGGCTCTCGAACTCCTCGTCGAGCCGCTCCAGCGGCGCGGCGACGCTCGCGAGGCCCCAATCGGCCGCCGTCTCCCCGGTGATCGAGTCGCCGGTCAGCAGGAGGCGCCTGGCGCGCTCCAGACCGACCCGGTGCGCCCAGAGCATCGACGTGGGCACGCCCCAAACGCGGGCGGGCGGGTAGCCGATCTTCGCCTGGTCCTCGACCACGATCAGGTCCGAGCACAGCGCCATGTCGGTTCCCCCGGCCACGCAGAAGCCATGGACCTTGCAGACCACCGGCTTGTCCGAGTGGAACAGGGACATGAAGCCGCGCAGGTTGCGGGCCATCATCTGGTAGTCGGTCACGGGGTCCCACGTGCCCTCCGGATCGTGGTTGGCGGCCACGACCGACGGGTCGATCGGGGAGCCGGCCGGCACCTCGCCCCCACCGGCACCCTCGATCTCCATCCGCTCCGCCGAAGAGACCAGATCGTAGCCGCCGCAGAAGCCGGACCCCGCCCCGCTGAGCGCGAGCACGTGGACTCCCGGGTCGAGGTTCGCCCGCTCCACGCAGGCCGCGAGCTCCCCCGGCATCTCGAGCGTGATCCCGTTGCCCCGTTCGGGACGGTCCAGCGTGATCCGCGCAATCCGCCCGTCGGGCTCGTACCTCATCGTTCGCAGCTCGCTCATGCACGCGATCAAACGACACCGGCCGGACGCCTTCCTGAATGTCCACGGGCGCCGTAGGATTGCCGCGTGAGGCCAGCCCGCCGTCGACTTCTCTCCCGCCTGATGGCCGGTCTGGCGGTCTTCGCAGTTCTGTTCGCCACCGTCGTCACCTACGCGGAGGAGACCCTCTTCGACTCGGAGACCTTCGCCAACCGGACGGTCAGCGTGCTCGACGACGAGGCCGTGCAGGGCGAGCTCGCGGGCGCCATCACCGACGCGGCGATCGAGGGGGTCCCGAACGCGATCGCGGCCCGCCCCCTGATCGAGGGAGCCGCGGGCCTGCTGGTCCGCTCCCCGGCGCTGCAGTCGCTGCTCGCATCCGGAATCAGCGATGTGCACGCGACCGTGATCGCGGGCGACAGCGACACGCTGACCGTCACGCTCGAGAACGTCGGCGTGCTGATCAAGCAGGGCCTCCAGGCCGCTGCCCCGAACGTCGCGGACAAGATCTCGCGGCAGCTCGACATCGACCTGGCCGAGGGCGGGGACAGCGACGGCGAGGGCATCGTGATCGACGCCTCCCAGATCGGCCACGACCTGAGTGTCCTCAACTGGGTCCTGTTGGCGGTGGCGCTGCTGCTCGCGGGGGGCGCCGTCCACTTCGCTCCCACCCGGCTGGCGGGAGTCCGGCGCCTGGGTCGCTCACTCGCGATCGGAGCGCTGCTGGCGGTCGTCGTCTGGCAGCTCGGGCGCACGATCACCGTGGCCCAGTTCGACGGTGACACCCGGGACGTCGCATCCGCCGTCTACAACGCCTTCCTCGGCGACCTGCGGACCTGGCTGCTCGTCCTCACCGGCGCCGGCATCGTGCTCACGGCCGGAGCCACCTCCACCCGCGAGCCGATCGACGCGCGGGCGCTCGCCGCGCGGACCTGGGACCGCCTCGCCGCCGTCCCCGAGGGCACCGTGCTCAGGGGCGCCCGGGCCCTGCTGCTGCTCGCGGCCGGGATCCTGATCCTGCAGAACCGCGCCACGTTCATCGACCTGATGGTGCTGCTCATCGGTGCCTTCGTCGTCTACCTCGGGGCGGCGGAGTTGATGCGCCTCGCGGCCGGCGCGGTCCGTACCGAGGGGGCGACGCCGAGCGCCGCGCGCGAGGCGGAGGAGGATCTCAGCGGCGGCGCGCTCGCGCGCATCGCGGTGGTCGGCGTGCTGCTGGTCGGCGGGTTCGTCGCCCTCGGGATCGGCAGCAACGACGAGGAGCTGCCGCCGCTGGCAGGCAGCACCTGCAACGGCTCCGCCGAGCTCTGCGACAAGCGCCTCGCCGAGGTCGCCTTCGCCGGGACACACAACTCGATG
>DATFLZ010000130.1:0-5935 GCA_035267205.1 Solirubrobacterales bacterium
ACGACGGCGACTGATCAGCCTGCCGATCCCGAAGAGGCCCTCAGGCCCGGCCGGCGTCGTTCCTCGCAAACTGCGCGATCGCCGGTCGCGTCGATGGCCGGCGGCCATCGACGGGCTTGACAGGGCGCGTGAAAGCTAGACGTCGCCGAGCCGGTCCGCGATCTCGGCCCGGGAGGCGACGTCCAGCTTGCGGAAGACCGCCCGCAGGTGCGCCTCGACCGTCTTGCGCGTCACGAACAGGACCTGCGCGATCTCCGGGTTGGAGAGTCCCTCCGCCGCCTTCTCGGCGACCTGGCGCTCGCGCGGGGTGAGGCCGTGCTCGTCGCCGGTCGCGGTTCGCCGCGGGCGGGCGCCGGCGGCCTCGAGCTCGTCGAGTGCCTGCGTCTCGAGCGCGGAGGCGCCGCAGGAGCGGGCCAGGTCGAGCCCCCGGGTGAGCGGCTCCCGCGAGTCCCGCTTGCGCCGGTGGCGACGCATCGCGGCCCCCAGCGCGATCAGGGTGCGGGCGCGCTCGAGCTCGTAGCCGTCGGGCCCGAGCGCGTCGAGGCCCTCCTCGAGCTTCGCGATCGCTCCGGCTCCACCGTCGCCACCGAGCTGGGCGTCGACCCTGAGCGCCTCAGCGAGCTGGCGGCCGGCCCCGAAGCCCCGGCACAGCTCCACCTGCTCACCGCTGAGCGCGACCGCCTCATCCTGCCGGCCGGCGGCCTGATGAGCGCGGGCCGAGCCCAGGCGCCACGGAACCCAGGCGCCGGTGCCGGCCCCCCAGCCGCGCTCCCACTCGGCGCAGCGTTCGACGCTCTCGAGCGCGCGATCGGGCTCGCCGCCGGCCAGCAGCAGGTTGCCCACGGACTCGCTGAGCGGCTGGTGGAAGACGGTGCCGTAGCGAGGATCTCCCAAGGGCGCCCGCTCGAGCTCCTCCCACGCGCGCGGCAGATCGCCGCGGCAGATCGCGACCTCCACCAGCGCGCTCAGCGCGAGCGGCTTGAACAGGTCCCAGACCGGATCGGAGCTGAGCTCCAGGCAGGCGCGGGCGTCCGCTTCGGCATCCGCCAGCGCCCCGCGCCGGGACCGGACCCAGGCTCGTGTGGCCGCGGCAAAGGCGAACGCACGGGACGAGCCGCGCCGGGCGGCCTCATCCATGACCAGGCTCAGGTGCCGCTCCGCGCCGAGCAGGTCGCCGCTGATCGCCAGGGCGATGGCCGCCCCGCAGGCGTGGGGAGACTCGGGGCCCTGCTCCTCGAGGATCCGCGACTCCTCGAGCGCGGCGGACGCCAGGCGCGCCGTCTCCTCCGCGGTGCCGTCCACGAGCGCCCGCTCGAGCGCGGTGATGGCAAGCAGCCCGAGCGGGGCCTCCTCGCCGTGCCGATCGACGACGGCGCCCGCCTCGGCGAGCAGCTGCTCGGCCCCGCCCCGTCCCGCGACGTCGGTCTGGGCGAGCACGAGCAGCATCATTTCCACGACCCGGCGCTGATCCCGGGACTCGTCGCTCAGGGAGGCCAGCGAGCGCCGCATCGCAGCGACCGCGCCGTCGATCTCGTTGGCGTAGGCGAGGGCCTGGCCCAGCTCGACCGCGGCCGCCAGCCGCAGGCCGACGTCCTCGGCCGTCTCGGCCGCTCGCGAGAGGTTGTCGGTGGCTCCCTGCTCGCCCGCCCGGGCCTGCGCGGCTCCGAGCGAGAACAGCAGCCCGGGTCGCTCCCCCTCGGAGGGGGGCTCGGCCAGCGCCCGGCTCAGGTACTCGGCGGCGGTCGACGGGGCGCCGCGGTCCATCGCGACCTCCGCGGCCCGGCGCAGAGCCGCCACGGCCTCCGGGTCCAGGGCCGGGTCGCACAGCAGGTAGTGGGAGGCGATCTGCTCGGGCGGAGCGCCGGTGCGGGCGAGCAGCTTTGCGGCTGCCGAGTGCAGCTGGGAGCGGCGGCGGGCGCCCACCTCCTCGTAGATCGCGTTGCGGACGACCGGGTGGACGAAGCCGAGGGGCTCCGGCTCGATCAGCCCGGCCCGCGAGAGCTCATCGGCCGCCTCGGCCGCGACCTCCGGCTCGTGGCCGGACAGCTCCGCGACGCTGAGTGGGTCCGCGCCGTCACCGAGCACCGCCAGGGCCGTGGCCACCTCGGGCGCCGCCCGGCCGACCCGCTCGATCTGCACCCGCACGGTGCGTGAGACCGTCCGGGGGCCGAGCGAGCGGATCCGTTCCACGGTCGCGGGCGTGGAGTCTCCGTCCAGCGAGTCGCGGGTCAGCTCGCCGGCGAGCAGCCGCAGCAGGAACGGGTTGCCCGCCGTGGTCTCGTGGGCCGCCTCGGCCAGCTCGGCGTCGAAGTCGGGCTCCACCCAGCGGTCGAGCAGCGCCCTGCTGGCTTCCTCGGAGAGCGGCTCGAGCTCGCTGACCTGAGAGGCCGGCTCGGCGAGCAGGGCGTCGATCAGGCCGGAGTACGGCCCGTGCTCCCCGACCCGCAGGCCGGCGCAGACCACCACCGGCAGCTCGTTGAGCCGGGGCGCCAGGTAGGCGAGCAGGCGCAGCGAGCCCTCGTCGGCCCAGTGCAGGTCGTCGACGCAGAGCAGCTGCGGCCGGCGCTCGGACAGGTTGGCGAGCAGCCAGTGGAGGCCGTGGAGGACCGCGAACTGAGCGTCGCTGGTGGGCGCCGAGAACGTCGCGTCCTCGCCGTCGCCGAGCACGCGCTCGGCGAGCCCCGCGGCGCCGCTCAGCAGCTCCGCCCGCGCCTCCGGCTCCGCCTCGTGCAGCGCTCCCGTGAGCAGCTGCCGGACCACGCCGAACGGATACCCCCGTTCGAGCTCCGTCGCCCGGGCTCTGCGGCCCTCGAGTCCGGCCTCGTCGGCGAGGCCGCTCGCCTCGGCCAGCAGGCGCGACTTGCCGATCCCGGCGGGGCCCTCGAAGATCAGGATCGTCCCGGCGCCCTCCCGGGCCGCGAACAGCGCTTCGGCCAGCCGCCGGCGTTCATCGCCGCGCTCGAGCAACTCTCCCGCTCGGTTTCCCCCCGACCGGTCGATCCTGCTGCCGGGTGTCCGGCCTTCCAGCATCGCCCGGGACTGTACGCGGTCGGTCAGCCGCCCACCGGGGCGGGGCGGCGGCGCGCGGGGCTACTCGACCTCGGCGACGCGGGGGTCGGGATCCGGCTCGGGGCCGCCGGCGGCCGGCCGCTCGGCCAGCGCCTTGTCAGGGAGCACGTCGGCGCCCTGCCGGAGCTGGTCGATCACGGTGGCCGCCTCCCCGTGCTCAACCGGTCCGTAGTAGTGCTCGTCGGCGGAGATCATCGGCGCGATGTCGCAGGCGCCGAGGCACTCGAAGCCGCTGACGAAGACGTCGCCGGCCTCGTTGACGGTGCCGCCGTGACCGGCGGCGTGCCGGTCGGCGCCGGCCGCCTCGCAGAAGGAGTCGAGCAGCTCGTCCGCCCCGCGCATCCAGCACGAGATGTTGGTGCAGACCAGCACCCGGTGCTCGCCCGCCGGCTCGAGGTGGAAGAGGTCGTAGAAGCTCGCGACCGACTCGACCTCCGCCGGCTCGAGGTCGAGCACCTGGGCGGCCTGGGCGATGCCCTCGGGCGTGCACCAGCCGTAGCGGCTCTGCACGAGGTGAAGCGCGGGGAGGATCGCCGAGCGCCGGTCCGGGTACATGCCGATCCGGCGCTCGATCTCCGCGCGGAGGTCGTCGGGCACCGGGATCGGCTCCGTTCGGGGGCCGGCCTCCTCCGGGACGGCGCTCGCGCCTCCCTCGGCGTCGCCGGCCTGCTCCTCGGACTCCGGTCGCTGCTCGTTCACCGGTCGATCCCTCCGAGGATCGGGTCGAGCATCGCGAGGTTGCAGATCATGTCGGCGACGTAGCCGTCGATGCACATGTCTCTGAGCGCCTGCAGATTGACGAAGCTCGGCTCGCGCATGTGGACCCGGGAGGGCTTCGCCGAGCCGTCGGCGACGACGAAGCAGCCGAGCTCGCCGCGCGGCGACTCGATCGGGTAATAGGACTCCCCGGGCGGCACGCGGTAGCCCTCGGTGACCAGCTTGAAGTGGTGGATGAGCGCCTCCATCGAGGTGCCGAGCTCGTGGCGCGGGGGTAGCACGACCTTGCGGTCGTCGGCGATCCACGGTCCCTCGGGCAGGCCGTCGAGGCACTGCTCGACGATCCGCACCGACTCGCGCATCTCCTGGAGCCGGACCTTGTAGCGGTCGTAGTTGTCGCCGGTCGTGCCGACCGGGATGTCGAACTCGACCTCGTCGTAGGCGAGGTAGGGCTCGACCTTCCGCAGGTCCCAGGGCTCGCCCGCGGCGCGCAGGAGCGGCCCCGTCACGCCCAGCTCGAGCAGCCGCTCGCGGGAGACCATGCCGGTCCCCTTCGTCCGCTGCAGGAAGATCTCGTTGCGATCCAGCAGGGCCGCGTACTGGTTGATCCGCTCGGGCATCTCGTCGGTGAATGCCCGCACCTTCTCCTCGAAGCCGAGCGGGATGTCCTCGATCACTCCACCGACCTGGAAGTAGCGAGTGTGCATCCGCTGCCCGGAGGACATCTCCATCAGGTCGAGGATCTTGTCGCGCTCGCGGAAGCAGTACCAGAACATCGAGATCGCGCCCAGATCCAGGGCGGTCGTTCCCAGCCCGACCAGGTGGGAGCTGATCCGGTTGAGCTCCAGGTGCATCGTCCGCAGCCACTTCGCCCGCGGCGGGATCTCGAGCTCGAGCAGGCGCTCGACCGCGCCGCAGAACGCCTCCGCGTTGAAGTAGTAGGAGAGGTAGTCCATCCGCTCGACAAACGGGATCACCTTCCAGTAGGAGTGCTGCTCGCAGGACTTCTCGATGCCGGTGTGCACGTAGCCCATCACCGGCTTCAGATCGCGGACCACCTCGCCCTCCAGCGAGACCAGCAGCCGCAGCACGCCGTGGGTGGCCGGATGGTGCGGCCCCATGTTGACCGTGAACAGCTCCTCCTCGCGCTCGAGCGCCGTCTGCTCGATCGGCGAGGTCCCGATCACCTGCGCCTCCGTGCGCGCGACCGCGTCGCGGCCCATCTCCTCCACGGTCCGGGTGGTGTCGGCGATCCGGTCGTCGGTCGGCGTCGCCATCAGTGTGTCCACCCCGGCATCTCGTCCTCGGTGTTGGTGAAGATCACCGGGTCGCCGCCGACCGGGAAGTCGCGGCGCTGGGGAAAGCCCTCGTAGTCCTCGGGGAGCAGGATGCGGCGAAGGTCGGGATGGCCATCGAAGACGATGCCGAAGAAGTCGTAGACCTCGCGCTCATGGAACTCCGCGGTCGGGAACAGGTCGGTGACGGTGCGCAGCTGCGGCAGCTCGCCCGCGGGCGGCTCCTCGATCAGGCACTTGACCCGCAGGCGCTCGACCCTGGGCATGTTGAGCAGCTCGTAGTGGACCGCGAACCGCGGCTCCTCCGGCAGGTAGTCGGCCGCGTGCAGGGAGACGAGCGAGTGGTACTCCTGGCCCGGCGCCTCCTTCAGGTAGCGCAGCACGTCGTGGGCGGAGCCCGGTCCGACGAGCAGGGTCGCCTCGCGGCGGTCGTAGCTGGTCCCGATCACGGCGCCGTCGTGGCGGGTGTTGACCTCCTGGGCGATCAGCTCGAGTCCGGGTGCGTCCGGCATCAGGGCAGATCCCGCTCGGGTCCCGGCACGCCGGCATCGTCGGAGATCGGCCGCTCGGCGTCCTTCGCCGCCGCGGCCATGGCCGCCTCCTCGCCCTCGGCGGCCGCCGCCTCCACCGTGGGGTCGGCGCCGCCCCCGTGCTCGCTCTCGAGCCGGCCGTCGGAGGGAGCGGTGCCGGCGCGCTCGACGTTGATCGCGCCCGCCTTCTGGGGCCGCTCGTCCTCCTCCGTCCCGTGGGCCTCGTACTGGTCGCGCCAGCCGAGGTCGGGGTCGCCGAGGATCTTGTTGCGCAGCTTCAGGATCCCGTACATGAGCGCCTCCGGGCGCGGGGGGCAGCCGGGG
>DATFLZ010000131.1:0-10056 GCA_035267205.1 Solirubrobacterales bacterium
CGCCCTTTTCGACGTTGTTCCCGCATGGCGCAAGCTTCGTAGGAAGTTGGGGCCTCATGCGAGACCCTTCCTACGTTGCTCGCGGCCTGCCGGCTTCGCTCGACGTGCGGCTGGGATCGCTCCCCTCACTGCGAGGAGCCCGGCGGGCGGTCTGGGTGCTTTGGGCGCTCCACCTACGTCCTCAACGCCGCGGTTGTGTTCGGCCTGGCGGTGCTCGCTGCAGCTGCCGGCTACCTCACGATCCGGCAGCGCTGATCCGGCGGCGGGGCGCTCGCCCTACCGCGTCCAGGGGAGGCGCTCTTGTAGCGTCGATCTCGGCGGTGCAGAGAGGTGTGAAACGCGAAGAGAAACAGCCGCGCCTGAGCGTGTTCGTGCCGAGCGCCGGCAACGCATGCATAGAGGGTGGGGCTGGAAGCACCTGGGCGTCGGATCTCCCCTCTGTGCAGAGAGCCCGGCGCACGGCCCGTGCGGCGTCGGAAGCAGCCGCTACCGACGAAGCCCAATTCCGGCAAGGCCCACCGCGGTTCCGCGGAACCCCTGCGCGGCACCAGATCTGGGGCCTGGCCCGGCGGAACCTCCCCGTTTCAGCGCAACGCCCGCGCGCAGCGGCGGAGCGCCGAGCGACGCCAAACCACCGCATGAGGCCGCCGTCGGTTTCACGTCGCTCGGCGACGCGCTCGCCTCGCCAGCTCACGCCACCAGGTGATGTCCCAGTGGCCGCTCGCGGCGCCGGAGGTGGACGGGAGGACGAAGACGGGGACGCCGCCGAGCCCGGTCGGGTGCGGGCCGTAGTCGACCCGCTTGACGCCGAGCGCCTCCTTGGCGGCGCGCTTGCTGTTGAACGCGATCCAGCCGGGCTGCGTCAGCGCGAGGAGCTCCACGAGGCGGGGTGGGTCGAAACCACCCACGCCGACCTCGGCGTCGGAGCCGGAGCGGGTCTTGCAGAGGTCGGTGAGCCCGATGCCGTACTCGAGCAGCTCCGGGTACTCGGAGGGCTCGAGTCGCCGTGGCGTGAGCCCGATCTCGTGCAGGGTCGGCCAGAACTTGTTGCCGGGGCCCGCGTAGTAGGCCTTGGCCCGGTGGGAAGCGGCGCCGAGCGCGGTGCCGCAGAAGATCACGCGCAGGCCCGGCGCGACCGAGTCGGGGATCAGCACGCTAGTGCGCGGCGAGCGCCGTCGACTCGATCTCGTTCGGCTCGCGCTCGAACACGGTGGCGAAGCGCGCGGCGATCGTCGCGGCGAACGCATCCAGGTCCTGCTCGCTCCCGTGCTCCTTGGCGAGCGAGGTCATGCGGACGTAGTCGATGCCGCACGGAACGATCCACTCGAAGGGTTGGAGGTCGTTGTTGACGTTGACCGCCAGGCCGTGGGTGGTGATCCCGCGGCTCACGTGCACGCCGATCGAGCCGATCTTTCGCGCCCGCTCCCCGTCGGTGCCCGGCTCGTCCGCCGGGCCCACCGGCTTTCCCTGGGGGCCGGGCTCGCCGCTGGGGATCGGGGGCTGCCCCGCCGTCCACACACCGGTCAGCCCATCGAAGACCTGCGCGGGCACACCGTGCTCCCCGAGGGCCTCGATCATCACCCGCTCGAGCCGTCGCACGTACTCGTGGACATCGCTGCCGTCGGGAGCCAGATCGACGATCGGGTAGGCGACCAGCTGGCCGGGGCCGTGGTAGGTGACACGCCCGCCCCGGTCGGTCTCGGCGACCTCGATGCCCTGCAGCTCGTACCACTGCTCGCCCATCGGCAGCTCCTCGGATCCGGTCCGGCGGCCCTTGGTGTAGACCGGCCAGTGCTCGAGCAGGAGCAGCGTGTCCGCAGCCTCGCCCGCCTGCCGGGCATCGCGGAGCGCGTTCTGCAGCTCGAGCGCCTCGGCGTAGGGAAGCGTGCCGAGCCGGGCGATCCGGACCGTGGCGCTCACCGATCCGCCCCCCCGCGGGCTGCGGTCGCGCCGCCTCCAGGTGCTGCCATGGCCATGTCAGGAGTGTCGCATGCGGGCGCCGGCGGGCTGGGTCGAGCCGGTCGCCGTATGCACGCCTCTGCCGGGCTCGCGGTGCGCCGAGCCGAGGCGGGCGAGGGAGCGACGACGCGCCGCGGCCAGCGAGGTGATCCCTCGCCTCCTCGCCTCTTCCAGCACGACGCCGATCGTCGTCTCGATGCCGGCGGCCAGCTCAACCGCTCGCCCGTGGGGAGTGCGGTGGAGGTCGCCGTAGACGCTGATCAGCCCGCCGGCGTTGGCGATGAAGTCCGGCGCGTAGACCACGCCCCGCGCCTCCAGCAGATCCGCCACGCCTGGATCGGCGAGCACGTTGTTGGCCGCCCCGCACAGCACCCGGCAGCGCAGCCGCTCAGCCGCGGGGGCGTCGATGAGCCCGCCCAGGGCGCAGGGCGCGAGCACGTCGCAGTCGGCCGCGAGCGCCTCGACCGGCTCAATCCATCGCGCCCCGAGCGCCTCGGCGGGCCCGCGGCGAGCCGGGTTGACGTCGGTGATCGCCAGCTCGGCTCCGTCCGCCGCGAGCAGCTCGGCCAGATGCGAGCCGACGTGGCCGAAGCCGATCAGCGTGACCCGGCGAGATGCGAGGTCCGGGGTGCCCCAGGCGTGGCCGGCGCAGGCGCGCATCGCGGCCCGGACGCCGAGCGCCGTCACCGGGCTCGGGTCCCCCGACCCGCCGTGATCGGAGCCGAGCCCGACCACGTGCGTGGTGCGCTCCGCGATCACGGCCATGTCCTCGGCGCTCGTCCCCACGTCCTCCGCGGTCACGTACCGGCCCTCGAGCGATTCGACCAGATCGCCGAAATCCAGCAGGATCGCTCGGCGCAGCCTGCCATCGGGCGCAGCCTCGGCCGGCGTGGCGATCACACCCTTTCCCCCGCCGAGATCCAGCGCCGCGGCGGCGGCCTTGTGGGTCATCGCCTCCGCGAGCCGCATCGCGTCGGCAACCGCGTGGTCGCCGTCCGGGTAGTGCCACATGCGGGCGCCACCCAGGGCCGGGCCGAGCACGGTCGAGTGGACCGCGATCGCCATCAGCGCGCCCGAGCGGGAGCCCCGCTCGACCGCGATCTCCTCGAACTCCCCCGAATGGGTTCTACCCGTCGGCGCGCTCATCGCTCCACCTCCGCCTCGACTCCGGCTTCGATCCGCGCTCGCACGAAGCCGAGGAAGCGCGCGGCCTCGGCGCCGTCGAGCGCACGGTGGTCCCAGGACATGCACAGGTAGGACATCGGCCGCACCGCGATCGACTCCTCGCCCCGCTGATCGGCGACCACCACGGGCCTGCGGACGATCGCTTCGAGATCGAGGATCCCGACCTGGGGCTGGTTGATGATCGGCGTCGCGATCACTGCCCCGAACTGCCCCGGGTTGGTGATCGTGAAGGTGCCCCCCGCGACGTCGTCGGGAGTCAGCTCGCCGCCCCGCGCCCTCGCAGCCAGCTCCGCGATCTCCGCGGCCAGCCCCTCGACGGAGAGACGCTGCGCCCTGCGGATCACCGGCACGACCAGGCCCCGATCGAGCGCGACCGCGATCCCGAGATTGACGTCCTCGTGGTGGACGATCTCGTTCCCGTCGATCGACGCGTTCAGGATCGGGTGGCGCTCGAGGCCCTCGATCGCCGCCCGCGCCACGTAGGCGAGGTAGGTGAGGGGAACCCCGCGCCGCGCCAGCGCCTCCTTGCGCCCGGCGCGTGCCCGGGCGACCGCGCCGAAATCGGCCTCGACCACCGTCGTGCAGTGCGCGGCTGTGCGTCGGCTCGCGACCATGTGCTCGGCGATCGCCTTCCGCATCGGGGCCATCGGCTCCCGTCGCGTGGCACCGATCAGCTCGTCGGGGCTCCCGGCGGGCTCCGCCGTGGCCGGACTGGACCCGGGCTCCGGCTCGGGCCGGTAGGGGGACTCGCTGTGGAGCGTCCGCGCGTGGCCGTTCCCACGGGGTTGGTCCGCGTCGATGTGGGCGAGCAGGTCGGCCTTGCGGATCCGGCCGCCGACGCCTCGTCCTTCGACCTCGCCGAGCTCGATCCCGTGCTCATCGGCGATGCGCCGGACCACGGGTGAGTGGTACGCCGAGCGGTCGATCTCGCCGGCCTCCGGCGTCTCCCGGGGGCCCGTTTCGCCGGGCGGGTCAGCCTCGGTCGCCCGCTCGGCATCCGGAGCGGCGCCGCCGCCGACGATGGCGATCACGGTCCCGACCTCGACGGTCTCGCCCTCCTCGACCACGATCTCCTCCAGCACCCCCGCCCCCGGGCACGGGATCTCGACATCGATCTTGTCGGTGGTGACCTCGCAGATCGCCTCGTCGGCGTCGACCCGGTCGCCCACGGACACGAGCCACGATGCGATCGTCCCCTCGGAGACGGACACGCCCATCTGGGGCATGACGACCTCGGTCCTAGTAGCGAGCGAGCTCATCGAGCGCCTCCTTCATGTCGTCGAGCTGGGGCAGGACCCGCTGCTCGAGCGGCGGACTGAACGGGATCGGAACGTCGGCGGCACACAGGCGGCGGACCGGCGCGTCGAGATCCTCGAAGGCCCGCTCGCTGATCAGCGCCGCCACCTCCGCGCCCACGCCGGCCGATGCGGTCGCCTCGTGCGCGATAAGCACCTTGCCCGTCTTCCGCGCCGCCGCCAACACCGCGTCCCGGTCCAGCGGGACCAGAGTGCGCAGGTCCAGCACCTCGATCGAGCCGCCGAGCTCCTCGGCGGCCTGCTCGGCGAGCAGCACCGCGGAGCCGTACGCGATCACGGTCATCTCCTCGCCCTCGCGAACCCGCCGGGCCGCGCCGATCGGGACGGTGTGCTCGCCCGCGGGAACCTCGCCCTTGACGCTCCGGTAGAGCCCCTTGTGCTCCAGGAAGCAGACCGGGTTGGGGTCGCGGATCGCGCTGACCAGCAGGCCCTTGGCATCGGCGGCGGTCGCCGGGGCGACCACCTTGAGCCCCGGTGCCTGCATGAACCAGGCCTCGGGGTTCTGGGAGTGGAACGGCCCGCCAGAGAAGCCGCCGCCGCTTGGCAGCCGCACCACGATCGGGACCGCGAGACCCTGGCGGTAGTGCATCTTCCCGGCGACGTTGACGAGCTGGTCGAACCCGCAGGAGATGAAGTCGGCGAACTGCATCTCGCAGACGGGCCGCATCCCCTCGATCGCCGCACCGACGGCGGTGCCGATGATCGCGTTCTCGGCCAACGGGGTGTCAAGGACTCGCGCCTCCCCGAACTCCTCGATGAAGCCGTCGGTGACCTTGAACGCGCCCCCGAACGCCCCGATGTCCTCCCCGAGGCAGAACACGGTCTCGTCGCGGCGCATCTCGGTCCGCAGCGCGTCGGAGATCGCCTCCAGGTAGGTCAGCTCGGACGCAGCGGCCGACTCTCCGCCGCCGCGCGGCGTCGATGGCTCGAGCCGGGTGATGGTGCCGCCGCTCATGCCGCGATCCCCAGATCGCCGTGTCCGTTCGAGCTGCCGGCTCCCCCGTCGGCGTGCGGCCCGTGGCCGGGGTCGCGATCGTCCCACCGCGACCAGGGGGCCTGCCCGTCACCGAGGGGCTCCCACCGATCGGCGAAGACGCCATGCTCGGCGGTCTCAGGATCGGGCATCGGCGAGGCGACCGCCCGCTCCGCGCAGCTCTCGACCAGTTCCGAGACCGCGGCTCGCAGGCGCTCGATCTCGTCCTGGTCGAAACCCTCGGCGGCCAGCCGCTCGGCGTGGAGCTCGATCGGATCGCGGTCACGCCACTCGGCGAGCATCTCCTCGGGCACGTAGCTCATGTCGTCGTGGGCGCCGTGGCCGTGCATGCGCATGGTCCGGCACTCGATCAGCGTCGGACCGCCGCCGTCACGGGCGCGGTCGGCCGCCCGGGCCGCCGCGCCGAAGACTGCCTCGACGTCGTTGCCGTCCACGGTGATCCCCTCGAACCCGTAGGTCCGCGCGCGCTCGATCGGGTCGACCGCGAACTCGAGCTCGTTCGGGGTCGAGTAGGCGAACTGGTTGTTCTCGAGCATGAACACGACCGGGAGCCGCTGGACGCCGGCCATGTTCATGGCCTCGTGCCACTGCCCGTTCGCGGTCGAGCCCTCGCCGAAGAACGTCATCGCGACCCGCCGCTCGCCGCGCATCTTGAACGCCAGGGCGAGGCCGCTTGCGACCAGCGCCATGTCGGGGAGCATCGAGACCATGCCGACGCAGCCGAGCTCCCGCTCGCCGAAGTGCATGTTTCCGTCCTTGCCGCCGGTGACGCCGCCGCTGCGGCCCATGTAGTTGGCCATGTAGCGGTCCGGGGTCAGCCCGCGGACGAAGTGCGCTCCCAGGTCACGGTGGAGGATGCACAGGCGGTCCTCCGGGGCGAGCGCGAACGCGGCGCCGACGCCGATCGCCTCCTGCCCACAGCCGTCGTAGAAGGAGCCGGGGATCTTGCCCTGCTTGTAGAGCTTCAGCGTCCGCTCCTCGCTGAGCCGCATCATCAGCATGTAACGGAGCAGGGCCAGTCGGTCCTGGTCGGTCAGGGCGTTCGCTCGCTCCGGCCGACTCCCGGCCGTCGCTGAACCACGCGCGTCGCCGCGCATGCGCACGTCAGTGGCGCTCATCTTGGTCCGCCTTTCAGGACTTGCCGACGGGTGGGATCTCCACTCCGTCCGGCTAGGTGTCTCGCCGCTCCGGGATCTCCTCGGCGGCGCCTACGGACTACGGAGGCGAGGGTTCCACCTCTCCTCCTATGTATCTGTTGTCACTATACCCAACGGCGCGGGTGGTATTCGTCTTGAGCTATCCGCATCGGCTCGCCAGCGGGCTCGGGGCCCCGGGATCAGTGGCCGGCGGCGCGCTGCTCGGCCCGCTTACGCACCCGGCGCAGGATCCGCCTGACCGAGAGCACGTGGATGCGACCGCCGATGATCGTCAGCTTGAAGAGCCGTCCCCCCGCCCCCGGGAACAGGGCCCTGGTCTCCGCCCGAACGCGACAACGCTGGCCGGGGAGCAGGTCGACCCTGAACACCAGCGCGTAGTTGGCGAACCGGTGCTGGCCCATGAGCGCCAGCATCACCGGCGCCACCGCGCGGGCGACGACGAAGTTCGGCAGCGTCCCTCCCGGGTGGTGGAGGTCGCCTTCGGCGACCTGGTCCCGGGCGTCGAGCCAGCTCGAGAGGCGACGCTGGATGCGGCCATCGAGGGTCTGGCTCAGCGTCGGGAACAACGCGGCCCAGGCCGCCTCCGCGGGCGCGTCGACCTCGACCGAGTGCTCGTCGATGGGAGTCAACTCCTGCAGCGGGGTCTCGAGCGCGCGGTGTTGCATCAGCGCCTCAGTCGTCGGCGCCGGAGCTCGCTGAGGCCTCGGCGAGCAGTCCCAGGAGCGCGCCCGCGTCGCTGGGCCGGATGGCGCGCTGGTCGAAGGAGAGGGTGACGTGAAGGGCGGGGGCGTCGGAGGACTGTCGCCGCCCGATCCCGAGGTGCAGCGCCTGTCCGGGTGTGATCGCGCCGGCGAAGGCGTCGGCACCCTCCCCGGCGGAGCCGACCGTGACCGTCGCTCCGGAGAGCTCGGGCGGCGTGAGCTCCCCGCGCTCGGCGCGCGCGGTCAATTCGTCGATTCGGTCGGCGATCGCATCCACTCCCATCTCGTCGGCGTCGAACAGCGTCGGCATGAGCGGGCCATCGTTGGTCTCGACGGTAATCGCGACATTGACGCGGGAGTGCCGCTCGATCCCGCCGTCTCGATAGGCGCAGTTGAGCTCCTCCCGAGCGCGGAGAGCGACCGCGAACGCCCGGATCACCTGGGCTCGAGCGCCCCCCTCGCCGGTCAGACCGATCCGGCGCCCGGCGTACCCGTGCGGGATCGTCGCCTTCGATTCCGCCAGCCGCCGAGCCGCCGACTGGGCACGCCTGCCCAGCTCGGTGCGCGTGGTCTCACCCTTGGCGGTGCCCCCCTGCCTGCTCTCAGGCCGCTCGTCGGGATCGTTGTCCGCCATGGCGCTGACGATATCGGTGCTGACGCGCGCGGGCCGCGGAGGGCGTCGTCAGCCCAGCTCGCGCGCGGCGGCGACGGCCGCCTCGAGCCGGTCGTCCCCCCAGAAGACCTGCTTGTCGACCAGCACGCTCGGCACGCCGCGCACGCCGAGATCTCCGGCGGTCGCGGTCGTCTCGCGCAGCTTCGACTTCACCTGATCGGTGCGGGCGCCGCGCTCGATCGCGTTCGGGTGCAGCTCACAGGCGGCGGCCGCGATCGCGACGTTGTCCGGGTCGGTGAGGTCGCGACCGCCGGCAAAGGCCTGGCGGAAGGCGGCGAGCGCGAAGGAGACGCTGCGCCCGATGCTCTTCGCGTAGGTCGCCACCCGCATCGCGTGGAGGGTGTTGGCGGGGCAGGGATCCGGCCAGCGGATCGGTTGGAGCCGGTACTGCTCGGCCCGTCGCTCGACCTCGCGCATGCCCTCGTCGCGGCCGGGCCCGAGCATCCACGACTCCCGTCCGAACCGCTGAAAGAGGCCGCCGAGCAGGATCGGCCGCCACTCGGGCTGTCCGAGCTCCGCATCCGAGAAGAGCCGGCTGACCCGCTCGGCCGCCAGGTACGCGTAGGGGGAGCCGAGATCGAAGTAGAACGCGGTGGGTCGCTCCTCGCCCCCGGCGGCGTCGGGGCCCTTCATCGGGTCGCGCTGGGTGACCTCCAGCCCGCTCATCGGAGCTCGCGCGCCCGCACTCAGGCGTGCGTTGCCCAACCGTCGACCGCGCGGGCGGCCTCCATGACCGCCTCGGAGATCGTCGGGTGAGGGTGGATCACCCGCGCCAGCTCCTGGTAGCCGCCCTCCAGCGCCTGGGTGGCGACGAGCTCGATGATCATGTCGCAGGCGACGTTGCCGACGATGTGGGCGCCGAGAATCTCGCCGTAGGAGGCGTCGGCGACGATCTTGACCGTCCCCTCACGGTCGTCGTAGACCTGGGCGGCGCCAACGCCTCCCAGCTTGAACTTGCCGACCTTGATCTCGTGGCCGGCCTCCTTGGCCTCGGCCTCGGTCATCCCGACGCTGGCGACCTGCGGCTGACAGAAGGTGGCGCCGGGGATCCGGTCGATGTCGATCGGATGGGTCTTCTCACCGGCCATCGCCTCGGCGGCGACGATGCCCTCGTCGGATGCCTTGTGGGCAAGCGCCGGGCCGGGGGTCAGGTCGCCGATCGCGTAGATCCCGTCGACCGAGGTCTTCTGGGTCTCGTCCACCTCGATCTTCCCGTCGTCGCCGACCTTGACGCCGACGTCGTCGAGGTTGAGCGCCTCGACGTCAGGGCCGCGGCCCCCGGCGATCATGAGGTAGTCGACCTCGGCGGTCTCGTCCCCGTAGGAGAACCTGACCGAGTCCGATCCCGGCTCGACGTTCTCGACCTTGGCGCCGGTCACGACCTCGATCCCCTGCTTCTTGAAGGCGCGGGCGACGACCTTCGCCATGTCCTTGTCCTCGGCCGGGAGGATCTGATCGAGCATCTCGAGCAGGATCACCTCGGTGCCGAAGCGGCCGTAGGCCGAGGCGATCTCGGCGCCCGAGGCGCCGGCTCCGACTACCGCGATCTTCTTCGGCAGCTCCGGCAGCGACCAGGCGCCCCACGTGTCCAGCACCCGGTCGCCGAACTCGACCCCTGGAATCGGCAGCGCGACCGAGCCGGTGGCGAGCAGGATGTTCTTCGCCTCGTAGGTTTCGTCCCCGACCTTGACCTTGCCGTCGCCGGCCAGCGAGCCGGTCCCCTCGATCAGATCGATCTTGTTCTTCTTGAACAGCCCGGCGACTCCGCCGGTCAGGCCTTGGCGCACCTCCTCACGGCGCTCCTGGACCTTGTCCCAGTCGATGCTCACCCCCTCGACCTCGATGCCGAGCTCGCCGGCGCCCTCCTTGGCCTCGTCGTAGGCATGGGCGGCATGCAGGACCGTCTTTGCGGGAATGCAGGCGTAGTTGAGGCAGCGGCCGCCGGTCTGGTCGCTTTCGACCACGGCGGTCTTGAGGCCGAGCTGGGCGGCGCGGATCGCGGCGACATAGCCGCCCGGTCCGGAGCCGATCACGATCACGTCGTATGAGTCAGGCATGGGTCCGACTCTAT